>NZ_CP108006.1:8061862-8384077 GCF_036127095.1 Streptomyces sp. NBC_00335 | reverse complement strand
CTCAGACGTCCCGGCGTCGTACGACCGTCACGGCGACGATCACCGAGACGAGCGCCCACCCCGCGAGCGCGATCCAGGAGCCGGTGATCGTGCCCGGGTGGGCGCCCAGGCTGGTGTAGGAGTCCGGGTTCAGGGACAGCCGCTCCTGGGCGGCGAGCGGGAGGTGGTTGCCGATCTCCTTCAGGGCTCGGTACCGGTCGCCGCCGAAGAGCAGGGGCAGGATGAAGAGGATCCCCACGACGGCGACGATCGAGGCCGTGGCGTGGCGGAGGACTGCTCCGAAGGCCATCCCGATGAGTGCGCAGACCGGGACGACCAGTGCGTAGGCCACGACGGCCCGCAGGCAGCCGGGGTCTTGGATCGAAAGGCCGACGTGGCGGGAGGCCAGCATCGCGTTGATGGTGAAGAACGAGGCCACGGAGACGAGGGCGCCGAGCAGGAGCGTGGTCGACGCGACCAGGGCCACCTTGGCCGTGATCACCGCACGCCGGTCGGGGACGGCCGCGAACGTGGTGCGGATCATCCCGGTGGCGTACTCGCCGAAGACGGTGATGGCACCGAAGGAGGCCGCCGCCAGGGCCATGACAGCGGCCGCGATGCTGCTCAGGCCGTGGAACAACGGGTCGTACTTGTAGGCGGGTTCGCCGGGCATCGGGGGGTGCGGCTGGTCGATGTAGGGGAAGTCGGAGTGGACGGCGTTCACGTTGATCGCGATCGCGACCACGGCGCTGAGGACGAGCACCCAGTAGGTGGACCTGAGCGAGCGCATCTTGATCCACTCGGCGGCGAGCAGGTCGGTGAAACCGGCGGCGGGTTCGGCCGCTCGCTCGGACGACCTGGTGCCGGACTCCGTCGGCGTGCTCATCGGGGTTCTCCTGCGCTGTATTCGACACTGTCGGCGGTGAGGGCCATGAACGCCGACTCCAGTGACGAGGTGTGGGTGGCCAGTTCGTGCAGCACGATGCGGTGCCGGTGGGCGAGGTCGCCGATCCGGGCCGCCGTCAGGCCGGTGACGTGGGCCGCCGGGCCGTCCTCCCGCCGCACCGACGCGCCCTCGGCGACCAGTACGGCCTCCAGTGCCGCCAGGGCCGCCGGGTCGGGGGCCCGGACCGTCACGCCCAGGGAGGCGTGCCGCGCCGAGAACTCCGCCAGGCTCGCGTCGGCGATGAGCCGCCCCCGGCCGATGACGATGATCCGGTCGGCGGTGTGTTCCATCTCGGCCATCATGTGGCTGGAGACGAAGACGGTGCGACCCTCGGCCGCCAGCCGCCGGAACAGGCCCCGCACCCACAGCACGCCCTCGGGGTCGAGGCCGTTCAGGGGCTCGTCGAAGAGCAGCACCGGCGGATCGCCGAGCAGGGCGCCCGCGATGCCGAGGCGCTGCTTCATCCCGAGGGAGAACCCGCCGATCCGGCGGCCCGCCGCCTTCGTCAGCCCCGCTTCCCGCAGGACCTCGTCCACGCGGGACAGGGGGATGCGGTTGCCGCGGGCCAGGGCCGACAGGTGCGCCCGCGCGCTGCGTCCGCCGTGCACGTCCTGGGCGTCCAGCAGCGCGCCGACGTGGCGCAGTCCGCGCGGGCGGCGGGCGAAGGGAACCCCGTCCACGGTGACGGTCCCGCCGGTCGGCGTGTTGAGGCCCAGGATCATCCGCAGGGTGGTGGACTTGCCCGCGCCGTTGGGGCCGAGGAACCCCGTCACCCGGCCCGGTTCCACGGTGAAGCTCAGGTCGTCGACGGCGACGGTGTCGCCGTACCGCTTGGTCAGTCGAGTGGATTCGATCACGGGGTCCACGCTGCCCGTGCGGGTACGGTCCGTGCGTCGGCCGGTGGTTCACACCGCGACGCCCTTCCGGTAGCCCGGGGGATTAGTCCTGCGGGCCAATGTCCCGGCGGGCGGGCGCGGATACGATCGCCCGATGAACGCTCCTCCTCGTCCGTCCCTGCTCAGACGCGTGCCACCCGGTGCGTGGGTGGGTGCCTTCTGGGTGGCCCTCATCCTGGTCCGCGTGCTGCAACGGCAGGACGAGCTGCGCCACTTGGTCCAGTACAACGGCAACGTCGAGGACGGGCCGCTGCTGGCCACCGCCGTCGTCACGACCCTGGGCGCGCTGCTGCTGTCCCGCGCGCCGCTGGCGGCCGTGGCCGTCGCGCTCGCGGGCACCGTGTTCTCGCTCGGGATGGCGGTGGGCGAGACGCCGTTCGTCCTGTTCCTGCTCGCCGACGCGGGCGTCGGATACACCGCCGCGACCCGTCCGCGGCGGGTCTCGCTTTCCGCCGCCGGTCTCTGCTTCGCCACCCTGGCGGGCTACGCGGTCTGGGACCTGACCCGCGGCGACTTCTTCAACCCCTCGGCGCCGGCCGGGCTCGCGTCGACCGTCGTCATCGCCTGGCTGATCGGCAACACGATCCGTCAGAACCGGGCGCACGCGGACACGGTGCGCGCCCAGGTCACGCGGCAGGCGGTCACCGCGGAGCGGCTGCGCATCGCCCGGGAGCTGCACGACATGGTCGCCCACAACATCGGCATCATCACCATCCAGGCCGGCGTGGGCAGCCGGGTCATGGACACCCAGCCCGCCGAGACGCGCAAGGCGCTCGATGCCATCGAGGCCACCGGCCGGGAGACCCTCGCCGGGCTGCGCCGGATGCTCGGCGCACTGCGCAAGGGCGAGGAGGAGTCCGCGCCGCTGGAGCCGGTCCCCGGTCTGGCCGCCCTCGGCCGGCTGGTCGGGCGGAGCGCGGCCGCCGGCGTCCGGGTCGAGGTCCACCGGAGTGGGGAGGGTCGCGAGCTGCCTTCGGACGTGGACCTCGCGGCCTTCCGCATCGTCCAGGAGGCGGTCACCAACGTGGTGCGGCACTCCGGCACCCGGGACTGCACCGTGACGGTCGACCACCGCGGCCGCGAGCTGGCCGTCGAGGTCGTCGACCTCGGCCGCGGGGGCAGCGTCGGCGGGTCCGGGTACGGCATCGTCGGCATGCGGGAGCGCGTCGGGCTGCTGCACGGCGAGTTCAGCGCCGGGCCGCTCCCGGACGGCGGCTTCCGGGTGGCGGCCGTGCTGCCGATACCGCAGGAGGCGGGGCGTTGATCCGTGTCGTGCTGATCGACGACCAACCGCTGATCCGTACGGGGCTGCGCGTCCTCATCGCCGACACCCCCGACCTGGAGGTGGTCGGGGAGGCCGGGAACGGCGCCGACGCCGTGGAGCTGGTGGCACGGCTGCGGCCGGACGTGGCCATCATGGATATCCGGATGCCCGGCACGGACGGGATCGAGGCCACCCGCCGGATCGACGCGGATCCGCGGTCGACGACCCGCGTCCTGGTCCTCACCACCTTCGACGACGACGAGTACGTCTACGGTGCGCTCCGCGCCGGCGCGAGCGGCTTCCTCGTCAAGGACATGCCGCTGGAGTCCATCCTGGACGGGGTCCGGGTCGTCGCCGCCGGGGACGCCCTCATCGCGCCGGGCGTCACGCGCCGTCTCATCGAGGAGTTCGCGGCGCGTCCCGCCCCTTCCCCCGATGTCCGGCCGGAAGCCCGCCGGGTGGTCGCGGGCGGCGTCACGGCCCGGGAGCGCGAGGTCCTGACCCTTGTCGGCCGCGGTCTGTCGAATGCGGAGATCGCCGGGGAGCTCACCATCAGCGTCGCCACCGCGAAGGCCCACCTCGCACGGCTCTTCACCAAACTCGACGCCCGCGACCGGGTCCACCTGGTGATCCTCGCCTACGAGTTCGGCCTCGTCGCGCCGCCGGGCTGAGGTGCGCCGGCGGATCCGCGTCCCGTACCACTGGCTCCCCCGCCGGCCCGCCTACGCGGCGGTGCCGTCCGGCTCCGTGGTCATGCGGGCCACGTGGAGTGCCAGGTAGGAGACCTCGTCCTCGCTCAGGTGCTCGCCCAGACGCAGCTCGACGATCGTCGCCAACTGCTGCGCGGTGCGGGTCGCCTCCGGGTAGTGCCGGCGGATGCCCTCGCCGATCGTGGTCTCGTGCCCCTTCAGCTGCCGGTGCTGCTGGATGCGCACGAAGAGGTAGCGCACGTGGGTGATGAACCGCGCCGCGCTCATGGACTCCTGGGACACGGACAGCCCGTACCGCTCCCGCACGACGGCGAGCATCTGCTGGATGACCCCGGTCATCGTGTACGTGAAGGACAGGTCGCCCGTCGCGAAGCCCGCGTTGACCAGGTGCAACGCGAGCGCGATCGCCTCGGAGTCCCCCAGGCGCGGGTCCAGGCGCTCGTTGATCGCGTCCAGCAGCCGCTGCGCCTGGGCGTACTCGGAGGCGTACAGGGCCTGGACCTCCGCGCGCAGCGGGTACTCGATGACGATGCCGCGCGCGGCCCGGTCCAGGGCGCCGGCCACGTGGTCGGCGACGGCGATGGCGAGGGTCGGCCGGGTGGACTCGCGCCCCTCGATGCCCGCTTCGTCGAGCGCGATGACGACGGCCCGCAGGACCTCCTCGTCGATGAGGGCGAGGACCTCGCTCAGGTGATCGGGGTCGCGGCCGTCCGCCGGGACGAAGACGCGCACGATCAGCGCGGGGTCGACCGGCTTGCCCTGGCGGGAGCTGAACCCGATGCCGCGACCGGTGAGGATGACTTCCTGGCCCTTGTCGTCGCGCGCGAGAACCACGTTGTTGTTGAGGACACGCAGCGCCTTCAACGCCTGCTCTCCTTCTGGTTCGCGGTCCGGTTCGCGGTCCGGTTCTGCCCAATGATCCCGCATTGTCTGGCACGCATGCGCCACCCTCTCCCCCGAACCGTTCCGACGCGGGTGCGCCCCCCGGGAGGTGGCGCGCCCGCGTCGGAACGATGACGGTCGTTACCGCCGTACGGTCACCACGGGGGCACCGGCGGCGACGGTCTGCCCGGTGTGCGGCTCGACCGAGGTGAGGTCGGCGGTGTTGGTGACGGTCATGAGGGTGACGGTCGGGTGCTCCGCCGCGCGCACGGCGTCGAGGTCGACCTCGGCGAGGAGGTCGCCGACGGAGACCTGCCGACCCGCCTCGACGCGGACGTCGAAGCCTTCCCCGCGCATCTTCACCGTGTCGATGCCGATGTGGATGAGGACCTCGATGCCGTCGGCGGTACGGATGCCGAAGGCGTGGCCGGTGGCGGCGACGATGATCAGCTCTCCGTCGACCGGGGCGACGATGCGGCCGTCGGCCGGCTCGATGCCCACGCCTTCGCCGAGCGCGCGGGAGGCGAAGACGGGGTCCCCGACCTCGTCGAGGCCGACCACACGGCCCGCGACGGGCGCGGCGAGCTCGGTGCCCCGGGCGGGGGTGGAGGCGGGGGCACCGGCGGCGGTGGCGGACGCGGAGACGGAGCCGGTCGCGGATGCGGTGGCGGAGCCGGTGGACGCGCCCGCGGCGGCCGTGGCGGCGCCGACGGTGACGAGCTCGCGGTCATCGGCTGCCGCGGTCTCCCCGTGGGAGGCGGCCTCGGCGGCGTCGCGGTCGGCGTTGGCCTGGACGCGGTCCTCCGGGGTGCGGAAGTCGGAGAAGTACACGAGCGCCATCGAGACGAAGAAGGCGGCCGTGATGGCGATGCCGTAGGTGGCCATCGGGGAGAAGACCGGGATGGTCAGCAGGGAGGTGAAGGCGAAGGCCTTGGTGTCCACGCCGCCCAGGACGCCCACGATCACGCCGCCCACGAGGCAGCCGACGAGCATGCGCGGGTAGATCCGCTTGAACCGCAGGTGGATGCCGTACAGCGAGGGCTCGGAGATGCCGCCGAGCAGACCCGCGGCCAGGGCGCCGGTGGCGGTCTGGCGCATCTCCTTCTCGCGGTGGCGCAGCGAGAGCAGCAGGACACCGGCGGTGGCGCCGAAGCAGGCGAAGTTCCATGCGCCCATCGGGCCCTGGATGAAGTCGTAGCCGAGGGTGTTGATGTTCACGAGCATCAGCGCGTTCAGCGGCCAGTGCAGGCCCAGCGGCACCAGGAACGGGTAGAGCAGCGGGATGAGGATCGCGAAGACGATCGGGGCGTTGCCGTTCAGCCAGGACAGGCCCTCACCGAGGCCGTTGCCGGCCCAGACGCCCAGCGGGCCGATGAGGAAGGCGGTGATCGGGATCATGATCAGCATGCTGAAGAACGGCACGAAGACCAGGTGGACGGCCTCCGGGAAGATGCGCTGCAGGCCCTTGTAGACCAGGGCGAGCAGGGCGACCATCAGCAGCGGCACGAAGACCTGGCCGCCGTAGTCGTTCAGCTGCATCGGCAGTCCGAAGACGTGCGCCACGCACTCCTGGGTACCCAGGGTCCCGTTGGTGGTGCAGGTGATGCCGGGGATGCCGGACTTCGGGTTGAGCATGCCGGTGAAGTTCGGGGTCATCACCGCGGCCATCACCGCGGCGCCCACCCAGGGGTCGATCTTCAGCTTCTTGGCCGCGTTGTAGGCGACCATGATCGGCAGGAAGTACAGCACCGAGCGCCACATGGCGTCGACGAAGACCCAGGTGGCGGACTTGTCCGCGGCGCGGAAGTCGACGAAGCCGAGGGCGTCGAGGACGGAGGCGATCGCGATGATGAGCGAGGAGCCCAGCAGGACGCCCATGAGCGGGCGGAACGAGTCGGACAGGTACTCGAAGAAGTTGTCGACCCAGGCGTAGCGGCCGCGGCTCTTGGCCCGCATCGCGGCCTTGACGTCCGCGTCGGACTTCGGGCCGGGCGCGGCGCCGCCGCTCATCGACGGCAGGTTCATGATCTCCGAGTAGACGCGTGCGACGGCTCCGCCGATCACGATCTGGAGGCGGTCACCGGACTGCGGCACGGTGGCCATGACGCCGTCGAGGCCATCGAGCGCGGCCGCGTCGGCCTTCGCCCCGTCGTGGAGCTGGAAGCGCAGCCTCGTCGCGCAGTGCGTGAGGCTCTCGATGTTCTCGGCTCCGCCGACGCCGCGGAGGATCTGCTCCGCGAGCGTGCCGGGTCCGGCTACGGGTGTGTTCATGATGCGTCCTTGCATCCTGGGGCGCTGGCCATCCTGCTTCGGTCCGCGATCTCTCACGCCCGGATCCGGGCAACAAAAAAGGCCCGGGTCGCGCACACGGCGCTACCCAGGCCTTGCCTCCCCTCAAGCGGTCCACCGCCTTGACGTCGCGGGTGGCGACGAAGGTGACGTCCTCGGGGAGTAACAATCCTGTGATCGAGATCGATCAGACAAAACCTTAACACCGGGAAACGCGTGCACAGGACGGTGCCGGCGTGATGGGACTCACGGCGCGATGCACGGAGCGATTCACGGCGCGGCTCGCGGCGCGGTTTCAGCGGCTACGGACGGGGGTTGCGGGCCAGCAGGTGAGCGTCGAGGAAGCCGCGCTCGGAGGCCGGGTCGTGGAGCAGCCTGGCGAAGGGGACGAGGCCGGCTGCGGTCAGCAACTCGGCGAGCCGGTCCGCCGGCCAGCTGTAGGCGGGCGCCACCTTGTGGTCGAAGGGGACCGGATCCGGTCCGTCGGTCCCGAAGAACGAGACCAGGAGCAGGCCCCCCGGTGCGAGGACGCGGACCTGCTCGGCGAGCAGCGCGGGCAGTTCCCCGGGCGGGGTGTGGATCATCGAGTAGTGGGCCAGTACGCCGCCGAGCGCGCCGTCCTCGATGGGGAGGGCCTCCATGCGCGCCTCGTCGAACCGCAGCGCCGGATGGGCCCGGCGGGCGTGGTCGACCATGGCCGGGGAGAGGTCGAGCCCGAAGGCGTCCAGTCCCAGGTCGTGCAGCATGGCCGTCAGGTGTCCGGGACCGCACCCGACGTCGGCCGTTCGCGGGTTCCCCGTGCCCCGCACCAGCTCGGCGAAGGTGGTGATCATGGCTCGCGCGAAGGGCTGCGTCTCCAGCCGGTCGGCGAACATGGACGCGTACAGCTCGACGATGCCGTCGTAGGCCACCCTGGTCTGCTCTTGATGATCCGCCACGGGGAGGAAGCTAACATCCGCGCGGAGCGGCCCGCCCGGCCGGTGCCGGGAGTGCCTGTCCCGGGGTGGACGGCGATGACGCCCGGTGTTCGGTGGGGGTGGTTCCGTAGGCTTCGCGAAATGCCCGGCTGAACGCGGTGGCGCTGGAGAATCCCCAGCGGGCGGCGATCACTTGGACGGGCTGAGCGCGCAGTTCCGCACGGGCGAGGTCGGCGTGGGCTCGCTGTAGCCGGCTTTCGCGTATGCGAGCCGTGATGCTCAGGTCCTGGCCCGCGAAGAGAGCGTGCAGACCCCGCAGGGACATGTTGTGCCGGTCCGCGATCGCCTGAGGAGTCAGGCCGGGGTCGCCGAGGTTGTTCTCGATGAATCGGTGGATCCGCTGCAGGGTCTCCTGGGTGCGGACCTCGGCGGGCGCCTCGGCCAGGTCCCCCAGTTGTCGCGCGAGGCACGCGGTGGCCAGACCGAGGGCAATGGCCCCCATCCCGTGCAGTTCCTCCGGGCGGCAGGGCGAACCGTGTGTGAGCAACGTTTTCAGGAAGTCGGCAAGGATCGCCCCCGACCCGGTGTCCGCGGCCAGGTTCTGTGCGAGGAGGCGGTCCACCCGGTTCGGGCGCAGCGCCAGGGCCGGGCGGGGGATCTGCAGCACGATCGTCTCCACCTGCCCGCCTTCGCAGGCCCCCGAGCTCGGCCGTGAGGTGTCGGTGAGCACGAGCCCCCCGGAGACCACCGAATCGCTGCCCCGCTGAGAGATCCGGACACGGCCCTGCGTCACGAGGGCCAGTTGGAAGTGCTCCGGATCGCCGCGCCGTACGTGGGCCGAGGTACGGCGCGAGAGCACCGGTGAGCACGCCAGGGAGGACAACCGCACCACGCCGAGGTCCAGGTCCGTGATCTTCGCGCGGAAGTCGGCCGTGTGCGGGGTGCTGAGCATGACCGGCATCACGTCGCTGGACACCGTCTCGCAGAACCAGTCGAACCTGTCCCCGCGCTCCACGACGGCTTCCGACGCCACCAGCGAGCCCATGCGATCACCCACACCCTTTGACCTGGCAGTGGAACCAGCCCTTCACCGGTCGCCCCACAGCCGTGCTTCCCCCCGTCCGCGATCAAGTATCAGTCACGCGAATCCGGCGAGGTCACGCATCCGTGCCGGGTCCACACCCCCTCTTCCCACCTGGTTGCCTCACCAGGTATCTTGCATCGCATGGAACCAGGTGATTCGACCAAGCAGGCCCGGGCAGCCGCCCAGCTGCGCAAGGGGGTCCTGGAGTACTGCGTCCTCGCCCTGATGCGGGACCGCCCCCGCTACGGCGTGGAGCTCCTCCAAGCCCTGGAGGACTCCGGCACCCTCGCCACCAGCCAGGGCACGGTCTACCCGCTGCTCTCCCGGCTGCGCCGCGACGACCTGGTCACCACGACCTGGCAGGAGTCCGCCTCCGGACCGCCCCGTCGCTACTACGCGCTCACCGACAGCGGCCGCGCCGCGCTGGACGAGTTCACCCGCGTCTGGCCCGGCTTCCGCGACGCCGTCGACGACTTCCTCACCATCCCGCACCCCGCCACCGGAGATCCCGCATGAAGACCTCGGCCGACCCCGTAAGCGACTACCTCTCCGCCGTCGAGCGCGAGGCCTCCGCACTGCCCGCCGACCGTCGCCGGGAACTCCTCGCCGATCTCGCCGAACACATCGAGGTGACCCGCGCCGAACGTCCCCACGTCACGATCGGCGAGGTTCTCGCGGAGCTGGGGGATCCCCGTACGATCGCGGCGACGGCACTGGCCGAGGCCGGCGACGGGGTCGTCGGGTCCCCGGCCGAGAGCGGCGCCGGCGCACCCGTCCGGCGGGGCAAGGTGCACCCCCTGGCCCCCCTCCTGATGCTCACAGTCCCCTTCCTCGTCGCCGCGGTCCTCCCCTACAGCGACGTCACGGCGTTCTTGAGCACGTTGTTCCGCGTCATCGGCGCGGTGCTCCTGTGCACCTCGGTGCACTGGACCTCGACGCAGAAGACGACCGGCGTTCTGCTCACCGCCGTCCTGCCGACCCTCGCCATCGGCCTCTGCAAGTTGTTCCTCGCCGCACCGCCGAGCGACACCGCGGCCAACCTGGCAAACCTGGCGACGCTCGCTCTGCTGGCCGGTACGACGGGATGGCTCTGGCGGATCCGGCGCGCCTGAGGCGTGGTTGCCGTCTCCTGAGGCGTTGTCACCGTCCGTGGCTCGGACAAGAGCCTCAGGCGATGGACTGGGCGGCGTAGAGGGTGCCGACGCCGGTGGCCAGGGTGCCCAGCAGGAGCCGGAGGGCCTTCTCGGGGAGGTGGGGCTGGAGGCGGGCGCCGAGGTAGCCGCCGATGAGTCCGCCCGCGCCGCAGGACAGGCCCAGGAACCAGTCCGGCGCGATGCTGCCCGGCCCGGAGAGCGCCAGCAGCGCGTAGGTGGCGGCCCCGACCACCGAGGTGGCGAAGGTGGAGGCCAGGGCCGCCGGGGCCACCTGGGCGACGGGCGTGCCGCGGCCGACGAGGACGGGGCCCAGGAGGGAGCCGCCACCGATGCCGTAGATCCCGCCGACCACTCCGACACCCAGGGCCAGGCCGGTCACCGCGCGCGGGGACAGCTCCTCACGGGCCCGTCCGGACCGCCGGGACGGCAGGAGCGTGCGGATGACCAGCCACAGTCCGAGCGGCAGCAGGAAGGCCGCCATCAGGGCCTTGAAGACCACCGGGCCCGGGATCGCGAACACCCGGACGACGGCGCCG
Organism: Streptomyces sp. NBC_00335; assembly: GCF_036127095.1. GTDB lineage: Bacteria > Actinomycetota > Actinomycetes > Streptomycetales > Streptomycetaceae > Streptomyces. Next base: position 8,373,420 of record NZ_CP108006.1, on the reverse strand, counting down.
ATGACCACGCCGGGCAGGGTTCCCAGGACCAGCCTGCGGACCAGTGGCCCGTGCAGGGTGCCGGTGCGATGGTGGCGCAGGAGCGCGCCGGGGCCGGCGACGACGTTGTAGAGCAGGTTGGTCGGTGTGACCGCCGGACTCGGGACCGCGAACACGCTCAGCTGCACGGGCAGCAGGAACACCGCCCCGGAGACGCCGACCGGTGCGGTGATCACCGCGATCAGCAGGCCGGTGGCCAGGCCGGCCAGGCCCGTCCCCCACTCCAAGGCCGTTCAGCCGCGCTCGACGTGCACGCTGGTCGACTTGACCCGTGCGGTGACCGTGACGCCCGGCTCCAGGCCGAGTTCCTCGACGGCCTCCCGGGTCAGCAGCGACACCACCCGGTGCGGCCCCGCCTGGACCTCCACCTGCGCCGAGACCTCGCCCAGTTTGATCGCGGTCACGATCCCCGGGAACGCGTTGCGCGCCGAGGTGTGCGGGGTGTCCTCGCCCTCGGCGCCTTCCCGGGCGACCTCCACGCAGAACGCGGCGAGGTCGGGCCCCTCCACGATGCGCCGGTTGCCCTGCCGGTGGGTCGGGAAGCGGTCCGCGTCCGCCCACCGCCGCACCGTGTCCACGCTCACGGCCAGCAGCTCGGCGGCCTGCCCCATCGTGTAAGACTCCATGAGGGCCACCCTAGAGGCTGCAGGTCATGGGCAGGTTGAGCGCCCTGTGCCCCGCGCCGTTCCGGGCTCTTGGCACCGGGTGCGAAGACCGCTGTGAGACGTCTTCGCCGACCCGGGGAGGTGCCGATGCAAGGGCAAACCGATCATCGGTTTGCCCTCCTCGTGCAAGTGGGTAGATCATGCCTCGTGATCGGCAGTCGTGTGTCCGAAGTACCGCTTCACCAAGCGTCGGAGGACCAGGGCAAGCAACCCACACCCAAGGGTCCTCACAAGCGAGGGCCCTCGTCCCCGACAGGGAGCATTCAGATGGCCACCGGAACTGTGAAGTGGTTCAACTCGGAAAAGGGCTTCGGCTTCATCGAGCAGGACGGCGGCGGCCCCGACGTCTTCGCCCACTACTCCAACATCAACGCCCAGGGCTTCCGTGAGCTCCAGGAGGGCCAGAAGGTCGAGTTCCAGGTCACGCAGGGCCAGAAGGGCCCGCAGGCCGAGGACATCCGTCCCCTCTGAGCCGCAGCCCTGAGCAGCAGCTCTGAGCCGCAGCATCCCGGCGCCCCGCACCCTTTCGGTGCGGGGCGTCGCCGCGTCCGGCGGGGGCGTCCGGCGGAGGGCGTCCCGCGTCCGTGCCCACCTCGCCGTCGAGCCGGTCCGGTCCCCGCCGTACTCTGTCCGGGTGATCCTGCACAGCCTTCACGACCGATCAGCCCTGGCCGCCCGTTTCGAACGGGACCCGGCCGTGAACCTGATGGAGCTCGGCGACCTCGACGACCTGCCGTGGCCCCACACCAGCTGGTACACCCTTTCCGAGGACGGCCCGGTGGCACTCCTCTACGCCGTCGGCGACGTCCCGACGCTGCTGGGGTTCACCCGCCCCGGGCAGGCGGCCGCCCTGGAGGAACTGGCCGAGGCGCTGCTGCCCGTACTCCCCCGGCGCTTCCTCGGACACCTGACCGGGAACGCCGCGAAGGTACTGGAATCCGCGTACACCGCGGAGTCGCACGGCACCCTGCTCAGGATGGCGCTGACCGAGCCCGGCCTGGCCGACCGGTATCCCGCCGGGCCGTGGCGGCCCGCTCCGCTGAGCCGGGACGACCTCCCGCAACTGCTCGAACTGTTCGAACAGGCGTACCCGGGCAACTGGTTCGACCACCGCATGCTCGACACCGGCCAGTACCTCGGCGCGCGCCAGGACGGGCAGCTGGTCGCCGTGGCGGGCGTGCACGTCCACTCGGCCGCGTACCGGGTCGCCGCGCTCGGGAACGTCACCACGCACCCGCGGGTACGCGGCCAGGGCGCGGGCGGCGCCTGCGTCGCGGCCCTGTGCCGACAGCTCGGAAAGACCGTGGACCACATAGGGCTGAACGTCCGTGCGGACAACGCCACCGCCGTCCGGCTCTACCGCCGGCTCGGCTTCACCGAGGTCACGGAGTTCACGGAAGCCGCCTTCACGGCCCGCCCGTAAGGCGTCGGCGGTTCGCGACCGGCCGGGGCCCGCCGGGAACCGGACAGCGGACCGGCCGGACAGCCGAACGGCCGTTGCCGCCCCGGCACGGGCCGGGGCGGCAACGGCTGGACGCATTGCTCAGGACGCGGGCGTGAACTTCGCCGCGGCGGGTGCCGTGCCCGGCCCCTTCACCACCTTCATGCCGCCGGGGACCGAAGCGTCCGGCTTCAGGATCACGCTCTGCCGGGTCGAGGGCGCCTTCGGGTCGGAGAAGTCGTGGGTGATGCCGAAGCCGTTGTCGTAGGCCTTCAGGCTCAGCAGCGCGGCCCGGATGCCCTCGCGGGTCAGGTCCTTGTCGGCGCAGGCCTTCTTCAGCACCTCCCCGAACAGGGTGCCGGCCGAGAATCCGGCCACCACGCCGTTGTCCAGCCCGGAGTCCGGGTACTCCGCCTTGTACGCGGCGGCCAGCGCGGCCGGAGCCGCCTCGGTCGAGCCGATCGGCAAGGTGGAGGAGGCGAAGTAGTAGTCCTTCTGCAGGGCCGCGCCCGCCGGGGTGGCCAGGAGCTGCGGGGAGAAGGCCGAGTTGTTGCCGACGACCGGCACGCCCCATCCGCTCGCGGCGGCGACCCCGACGAGCGAGGCGGCCTGCCGGGGTCCTGCACTGACGATCACGGCCTTGACCCCGGCCTGCTTGAGCGCCGCGACCTGGGCCGTCATGTCGTTGTCGGTCGGCTTGATCTTCTGCTCGACGATGGTCAGCCCGGTCTCGGCGGCCACGGCCTTGGCTCCGGTCAGGGCGTTCTCGCCGTAGTCGCCCTCGAAGTAGACGTGCCCGATCTTGTCGCCGGAGGCGATCCGCTTCTCGTCGAGGAGGTAGCCGACGGCGTTGATGGTCTCGACGTCGTACGTCGCGCCCACCGTGCGGATGTACGGGCTGCCCAGCAGCGAGGCGGACCAGGCCTGGGGAATGACCAGCCCCTTGTCCTGTCCGTCGATCCGCTGCTTGACGGCGGAGACGAACGGGGAGCCGATGAACTGGGAGAAGCCCAGCACGGAGGGCTCCAGCTCGGTGTAGCCGGCGAGGGCCTTCTGCGGGTCGTAGCCGTGGTCGCGGACCGTCAGCTCGATGGTGCGGCCGCAGATGCCGCCCGCCGCGTTGGTCTGCTTCACCCACAGCTGCTGGGCCTGGGTGACGCTCTTGCCGAGGGAGGCGTAGACGCCGGTCATGTCGGTGAGCGCGCCGAGCTTGATGGCCTTGTCGCTCACCCCGGGGCCGGTCTTGATCCCGCCTGCGGCGGGCTTGTCGCCCTCTGCAGTCTTGGCCTTGCTACTGCACCCGGCTGCGCCGGTCAGGACGAGTGCGGCCGCCAGGATCGCGGCAGCGTGCCTTCTTCTGTTCACGTTCGCTCCTTCGAGGGTGTGGTGCGGGTGCGGGTGCGGAGGATCCGGGTGATGCCGGTGAGACCGCCGGGCAGGAACAGGACGGCCACGACGACGGCGGCTCCGTACAGGTAGCGGGAGGCCTCGCCCGGCGAGACCCCGCCCGTTCCGGGTGCGGACACCAGCGGGAGGGCGTCGCTGTAGCGGGTGAGGAGTTGGGGCAGGAGGGAGACGAAGACCGCCCCCACGATGGCGCCCGAGACCGTGCCGAGGCCGCCGATCACGATCATGGCGAGGTACTCCAGGGACAGCACCATGCCGAAGTAGTCGGGCACGGTGCGCTGGAAGACCAGTGCGAGCAGGACGCCGGCGAGCCCCGCGTACATGGACGACAGGACGAAGACCGCGGCCCGGTACCGGGCGACCGGCACCCCCATCACCCCAGCGGCGATGCTGTGGTCGCGCAGGGCGTTCATGGCCCGGCCGGGACGGCCCCGCAGGACGCCGCGTGCGAACAGGGCTCCGCAGAGGAGGGCCGCGAGGCCCACGTACCAGAGCTTCTCGGCGGACTGGAAGGGGACGGCCGCGATGACGGTCTCGGTGTCGTCGAAGGTGAAGCCGAAGAGGGACAGCGGCTCCACCTCCCGGCCGTTGAAGCCGCCGGTGACGCTGGTGGCGTTGAACAGCACGTGCTGGCCGATGAAGATCAGCGCGAGCGTGGCGATGCCGAGGTAGGCGCCGCGCAGCCGGCCGGCGATGGGGCTGAAGATGCCGCCCGCCGCCCCGGCGAGGGCGACGGCCAGGATCGCGGCGAGCCAGCTGGGCAGGCCGAGGCCGACCAGCGTGTGGCTGCCCACCGTGCTGCCGTCCCCGGCGAGCGCGCAGTACCCGTAGGCGCCGACGGCGAGGAAGAAGGCGTGTCCCATCGACAGCTGACCGGTGGCTCCGGTGAGCAGGTTGAGTCCGATGGCCCCGATGGCGGCGGCGATGGCGAACAGCCCGGCCTGCAGCCAGAACCGGTCGAGGTAGAACGGCAGCAGGAGGAGCACCAGGCCGGCGGCGGCCGCCGCCGCGTTCCGGGCGCTGAGCAGGCCCGGCCGGGTGGCCGCCACCGGGGCGACGGCCTCGGGTTGCAGCACGGGGCTGCGGGTGTCAGACACGGGCGAGCTCCTTCGTGCCGAAGAGTCCGGCGGGCCGGATCAGCAGGACCGCGACCATCACGAGGTACGGGGCCAAATCTCCGATGCCCCGGCCGAGGAAGGTCAACTGGCCCTGGTAGCCGGTGGCCAGCGCCTCGGTGACTCCGACGATCAGTCCGCCGGCCAGTGCGCCGGAGGTGGAGTCGAGGCCGCCGAGGATCGCGGCCGGGAAGGCCTTCAGGGCGGCCAGGGACGTGGCCCGCTCCAGGCCGGGCGTGGGGAAGACGGTCAGGAAGAGCGCGGCGACGGCGGCCAGTGCACCGGCCACGGCCCACGCCGCGATCGAGACCCGGCCCAGCCGTACGCCCATCAGCGCGGCCGTCTCGGGCTGTTCGGCGGCGGCGCGCATGGCGACGCCCCAGGAGGTGTGCCGGAACACGAGCAGGAACACGGTGATGAGCAGCCCGGCGGCCAGGATGGCGGCGATCCGGGTCTGGGGCACGGTGACCGCGCCGAGGTGGACCACGCGGTCGCCCCACGGATCGCCGAGCGAGAGCACGTCGGTGCCGAGGCGCCGGGTGAGGTCGGTGATGAGGAGGATGTCGACGCCGATGGTGACGATGGCCAGCACGCTCTGGTCCTGGCCCCGGTAGCGCCGCATCACCAGGAACTCGATGGCCGCCCCGACGGCGGCCGCCGAGAGGGCGCCGGCCAGGAGGGCGCCCCAGAATCCGAGCTCCTCGTGCAGGGTCGCGGTGACGTAGCCGCCTGCCAGCAGCAGGGAGGCGTGGGCGAAGTTGACCACTTCGGTGGCTTTGAAGATGACCACGAAGCCGAGGGCGATCAGTGCGTAGACGGAGCCCATGGAGAGCCCGCCGAGAAGTAGTTCGAGGAAAGTGGTCATGCGGCCGGTTCCTCCTCTCCGAGGTATGCGCGGATGACCGCGGGATCGTTCTGCACCTGCGCGGGGGTCCCGCCGCCGATGCGCTTGCCGAAGTCGAGTACGGTCACCGCATCCGCGAGCCGCATCACCATGCCCATGTCGTGTTCGACCAGCACGATCGAGATGCCGAGGCTGTCCCGGACACCCGCGATGACGGCGGCGGTGCGCTGCCTCTCGTCCGCGGTCATCCCGGCGACGGGTTCGTCGAGGAGCAGCAGCCGGGGCTCCATGCACAGGGCGCGGGCCAGCTCGACGAGCTTCTGCTTTCCGTACGGGAGCGAACCGGCGGGCGCCGCGAGGTCGCCCTCCAGCCCGACGAACTCGGCTATCTCCCGGACCCTTTCACGGTGCCGGCGGTCCTCGCGGGCGGCGGCGGGCAGCCGCAGTCCGGCGGCCAGGAAGCCGGTCCGCATCAGCCGGTGGCGCCCCAGCAGGAGGCTTTCGGCGACGGTGGTGTGCGGGGGCAGTGCCAGGTTCTGGAAGGTGCGGGCGATGCCGAGGGCCGCGACGGCGTGCGGGGCGAGACCGGTGAGCTCGGCGTCGCCGAAGTGGACGCTCCCGCTGGTGGCCCGGTACACCCCGGACAGCACGTTGAAGCAGGTGGACTTGCCCGCACCGTTGGGTCCGATGACGGCGTGCACGCTGCCGGGTTCCACCGTGAAGGACACGGAGTCGAGGGCGGTGAGGCCGGAGAAGCGGACGGTGACGTCGGTGACGGTGAGCGGCGGAGGGGAGGCGTTCTCGTTCACGCCGACCACCTCCGCAGTTCCGGGCCCGTCCCGGCGGTGGCCGGCCCGGGTGCGGTCTCGTCCGTGATGCCGAGGTAGCGGCGCCGGACCTCGTCCGAGGCGGCCAGCTCGTCGGCCGGGCCGTCGAGGGTGACCTCGCCGACCTCCAAGACGTAGGCGTGCGAGGAAAGCCTCAGGGCCAGGGCGGCGTTCTGCTCGACGAGCAGGACCGAGGCGCCCGAGGCGTTGATCTCGGTGATGGTCTCGGCGATGGTGGCGGCCATCTTGGGGGCGAGCCCGAGGGTGGGTTCGTCGAGCAGGAGCAGGCGCGGGCGGGCCATCAGGGCCCGGCCCAGGGCCAGCATCTGCTGTTCGCCGCCGGACAGCAGTCCGGCCCGCTGCCGAGCCCGCTGGGCCAGTACGGGGAACAGCTCGTGCACCCGGGCCAGCGATCGGGCCGTATCGGCGCGGGATCCCGCGCGGCCTCCCAGGGCCCCGGCACGGAGGTTGTCCGCGACGGTCATGCGGGTGAAGATCTTGCGTCCTTCGGGTACTTGGACCACCCCGGCGGCGACGACCCGGTCCGGGCTGAGCCCGTCCAGCGGCTTGCCGTCGAAGGTGACGGCGCCGTCCGTCACGGTGCCCCGGTGGAACCCGAGCGTCCGGGACACCGCGCGCAGCAGCGTCGACTTCCCGGCGCCGTTCCCACCGAGTACGACGACCACGGCGCCGGCGGGCACGTCGAGCGATACGGAGCGCAGTGCCCGGACCGGCCCGTAGCCGACGGAGAGCGCGCGTACCTGTAGCGAACCCACGTGTTTCCTTCCTCTGGGCAGCCTTGTGCTGGCGCACAGACCAACACCGTGGCGGGGCGGACGTCCACCGGCGGATGCGGAATCGCTGCCGATGACCAGCCGTGGAACTCGCGCGTTGTGCACGGGCACAGACCGGCCGCGCACGCCCCTGGCGGCGGCGGTGGGCGGGGTGACATCCTCGGCGGCCATGGGTGGACGTAGAACACGCACGGAACAGGAATGGTCGGTCCTGCTGTCGGCGGCGGACGTACTGATCACGGACATTCCCGGACTCACCGACCAGCTCATCAAGGACCTGGCGAAACATTCGCCGCTTTTCGACCTGGCCGTTCCGCGGGACGAACACTGGAGCCAGGTCAGCAAAGCCATGCACTACGGGATCGAGGCCTTCGCCGCACCCCGGTCCGCCCCGCGCAAGGACCTGTCGTACGCGGAGGAACTGGGCCGGCGACGGGCCGAGCAGGGGCTGCCACTGGACCTGCTGCTCTACGCGTACCGCAGGGCGGGCCGGCTCACCTGGGACGCGCTGCTGGACATCGTCACCGAGAAGGACCCGGAGGCGCTGCCCGTACTGGCCCGCGCCGCCGGGGCCATGTGGGCCGGGATCGAGCAGCAGGCCGCCGCGACCGCGGAGGCGTACCGCAGCGCGGAGGTCGAGATGCGCCGGCGCAGCGACGAGCGGGTGCAGGCCCTCCTGGACGCCCTGCTGGAGGGGGACAGCGCTCCGGCGCTGGCGGCCCAGGTGGCGCTCGCCCTGGACCTGCCGGAGCAGGGGCGGTACGCGGTGGTCGTGCTGCCGGCCGACCGGGGTGACACGGTGCACCGGGTGGTGGCGGCGGGCGGGATGCGGCTGTTCTGGCGGATGCGCACGGAGCGGGAGCTGGCCGTGGTGGCGCTGGGCGACTCCTCGACGGCCGAGCTGGCGGTGGAGCTCGCGGACCGCTGCCCGGGACCGGGCGGGATCAGCCCCGTGGTGGACGGACTGGCCGAACTGGGCCGGGCCCGCCGGCTGGCGGAGACGGCGCTGCGGACCTGCGGGCAGGACGAACGGGTGCTGGTACGGCTGACCGACCGGCTGCCCACGGCCCTGGTCGTGCGCCAGCCCGAGCTGTCTGCCGAGCTGGTCCAGGCGGTCCTCGGCCCCCTGCTGGACCTGGACCCGGCGGACCGGGCGATGCTGCTGGAGACCCTCGACGCCTGGCTGACGGCGGAGGGTTCGGCGGGCCGCGCGGCGAGCCGCCTGTACTGCCACCGCAACACGGTCTTCAACCGGCTGCGCCGGCTGGAGAGCCTGACGTCGAAGTCCCTGTCCCGTCCGCGGGACCTGATCGCGCTGACCCTGGCGCGGGACGCGTACCGGTTGTCGGGGGGCTGAGCGAGACCGGTACGTCCGGCGGCGCCCCGGTACGTCCACCGACGGGGCCGGTGATTGCGTCGGCGAGACCGGTGATTCCACCGATGTGCGGTCGCGGAGCGCGCCGTGACAGTGGTCCGGCCAGCGACAGCGGCGGGAAGCACCGTCAGGGGGCACGGACCTCGGCATTCAGCCGGGTACGGGCCACCGCCGGGAAGGCTCCGCCACGACCGAGAGGACGACTCCGTCGTGCAGCAGCAACACTCCGACAACGCCCACCAGGCCAACTCCGACCACGGCGCCGCCGGTATGCGGGGACGGTCCGTCGACCCCGCCGGCGGCGGGACGCGGCTCCGTTCGCTCGTGTCCGCACTGGCGGCGCTCGTGACGATCGGCGCGATCGCCACGTTCACGGCGTCCGGGGCACAGGCCGCGGCCAACCCGTACGAGCGGGGCCCCGCTCCGACCAACTCGAGCATCGAGGCACTCCGCGGCTCCTACTCGGTGTCGCAGACCAGCGTTTCCTCCCTGCTGGTCACCGGCTTCGGCGGCGGCACCATCTACTACCCCACGTCCACCGCGGACGGGACCTTCGGCGCCGTGGTGATCTCGCCCGGCTTCACCGCCTACGAGTCCTCCATCGCCTGGCTCGGCCCGCGACTGGCTTCCCAGGGCTTCATCGTCATGACCATCGACACGCTCACCACCCTCGACCAGCCCGACAGCAGGGGACGTCAACTGCTCTCCGCCCTGGACTACTTGACGGAGCGCAGTAGCGTCCGCAACAGGATCGACAGCAGCCGGCTCGGTGTGATGGGCCACTCCATGGGTGGCGGCGGCACGCTGGAGGCCGCGAAGAGCCGGACTTCGCTGCAGGCGGCGATCGCGCTCACCGGCTGGAACACCGACAAGTCCTGGCCCGAGATCAAGACCCCGACCCTGATCGTGGGGGCCGACGGCGACACGGTCGCGCCGGTCGCCACGCACTCCGAGCCCTTCTACACGAGCCTGCCCAGCTCGCTCGACAAGGCGTACCTGGAACTCAACAACGCCACGCACTTCACCCCGAACAGCTCGGACACCACGATCGCGAAGTACAGCATTTCGTGGCTGAAGCGGTTCATCGACAACGACACCCGCTTCGAGCAGTTCCTCTGCCCGGTGCCGAGCCCGAGCCTGACCATCGAGGAGTACCGGGGCAACTGCCCCCACACCTCCTGAACCACCCCCGAAAGGTGGGAGGCCGTTCCGCTTCGGCCTCCCACCTGCTGCGTACGGTCTTCCGCCATTGTTTACACGGCAGTAACCTCACCGGCGTGACCGGACACACGACTGCGGCAACTCCTTGCCGGATTTACGGCCGGACGACCGAACTGGCGGCTGTGGCCGCCCTGTCGGATCAGCTCCGGCCCAGACACGGCGGGGCGCTGCTGCTCGCGGCGGAGCCCGGCCTGGGCCGCAGTGCTCTTCTCACCTGGGCCGCCGACGCGTTCACGCTCGGGCCGGTCCTTCGCCCCCGACGCCTCCCCGGCGAGCCCCGCCCCTACGACGGTATGCACGCACTGCTGTGCGCGGCGGCCGAGAGTAGGGGCGCGGCGCCGCCGCGGGCCGCGTTCGGAACGGTCCGGCCGGCCGGACTGCCCGAACTGCTGAGGCAGTACGTCCCCGAGGAACATCCCCTGCTCGTCTGCGTGGACGACGTACATCTGTGGGACGCGCCCTCGCGGGCCGTCCTCGGCTCGGCCGCACGACGTCCCGACCCCGCGCGCCCGATCGGACTCCTGCTCTCGGTCGCGGAACACCGGGCGGACGATCCCGAGTTCGCGGGACTGCCCGTGGTCCGCTTCGGCCCGCTCGACGACGGTGCGGCGACCGCCCTGCTCCGCGACCTCACCGGTGGGGGACTGGACCCTGCCGTACGTTCGGAGTTGTTGTCGGAGGCCGAAGGCAACCCGGCCGTCCTGACGGCCCTCGCCCAGCGCCTGACACCGGATCAGCTCGGCGGCCATCGGCCGCTGCCGCGCCCGCTCGTGGACGGCGGCGCCCTGTGGGCCGTCTTCGGGAGCCGCCTCGCCCCGCTGCCGTCCCCCGCCCGACAGCTCCTGCTCCTGGTGGCGGCCGCGCAGGAGCCCGATCCCGACGCGGCCGGGGCGGATGCCTCCCTGGTCCTGCTGGCCGCCCGCAAGGCCGGACTCGACCCGGCCGCGCTGGACCCCGCCGAGGCGGCGAGGCTGGTGCACCACGACGGGGACCGCATCGCCTTCGCAGGCTCCTTGCTCCGCCGGACCGTGTACTCCGGCGCGCCGTCCTCGCAGCGGCGGGCCGCCCACGCGCTGCTCGCCTCTGTCATCGACTCCGACCGCCACCGCCTGCACCACCTGCTGCACCTCGCACTGGCCGCGCAAGGGCCCGACGCCGTCCTCGCGGCCGGCCTCGTCGAGGCGGCCGCTCCCGGCACGCCGACGTCCGGCATGGAACGCTCGGCCGCCCTGGCCAGGGCCGCGGAACTCACCGCCCACGAGGATGCCCGTACCGCCCGCCTCACCGCCGCGGCGGACTACGCCCGCCTGGCCGGGCACGCCCGCAGGGCGCGCCGGCTGCTGGCGGCCACCCGGGAGGGCGCGTCCCCCGATGCGCTGCAGGGCCGCACGGAGCTCGTCCGGGGCAGCATGGCCTTGCGGGACGGGCCGGTCGGCGACGCCTATCAGGCGCTGATCATGGCCGCGGAGCGGCTCGACCCGTCCGACGCGGAGGCCGCTCTGGAAGCCAGGATGGAGGCCATGGACGCGGCCTGGGCCGCGGGCGACGCCGCCGCCTGCCTCGCGGCCCTCGCCGAGGCCCCGCTCCCGGCTCCACCACGGGACCCCGCCTTCGCCTGCTCACCGGCGGCGCCGGCCGACCCGTTCGCGCCCGGCCGGGGCGTGGATCCGATGCTCGACTACCGGGCGGGACTGCGCACGGCGATCGTCGGGCACCTGGCCGAGGCACGATCACCGCTGCGCCGGGTCCTCGACCGTGCGCGGGACGACGACGACCCCACCCGGCTGCTGCGGGCCGGGGTGGCCGCGCTCGTACTCGGCGACATCGCGGCGGCGTGCCGGGCCAACGCGCGGGCCCTGGCCGTATCCCGGTCGCGGGGGCTGGCCTCCCTCACCCCGCGGATCCTCGAACACCTCGCGTACGCCGAGCTGCGGGCCGGCCAGCACGCGCGGGCCAGGGCCCACGCACAGGAAGGCCTCCGCGCCGCCCACCGGGCCGGCCAGCGCAACGTGGCCGCAGGTCAGCACGCGATCCTGGCCCTGGTCGCCTCGGTCGAGGACGACGCGGCAGCCGTCGCCGCGCACGCGGGAGCGGCCGTGGAGATCGCGCGCCCGCACGGGCTGCTGCAAGCCGTCACCCTGGCCGAATGGGCCTCGGCGCGCGCCGACCTGTGCCGGGGCCGGCCCTTCGAGGCCGCCGCCCGGCTCGGCCCGCTGACCAGGCCGGGGCCCGGGTGCGGCCACTTCGCCGTCCGCATGCTCGCCCTGCCGTGCTTCGTGGAAGCGGCCGTACAGTCCGGGGCTTCGGCGGAAGCGAAGGCGGCCGTCGAGGAGTTCGCCCTCTGGGCCGCCCTGGGCACCGATCCTCAGGCACCGGCGCAGTTGGCCCGGTGCCGCGCCCTGATCGCCCCGCCGGACGACACCGCCGATGCGCTCTACGCCCTGGCACTGACACAGCACGAGACGGTGCACGGCGACTTCGAACGGGCCCGCACCCAGCTGCTGTACGGAAAGTGGCTGCGCCGCCGGCGCCGTCCGGCCGAGGCGAAGAACCGGCTGCGGGACGCGCTGGTCACCTTCGAGCGCTGCGGGGCCCCGGCCTGGGCCGAGCAGACCCGCGCCGAACTGCGGGCCACCGGCGACGCACCCGCACCGGCGCCGGCGGGCGGGCTGGCCCTGCTCACACCGCAGCAGTTGCGGATCGCGCGCTGTGTCGCCGAGGGCGCCACGAACCGGGAGGTGGCGCTGACCCTCTCCGTCAGCCCGCGCACCGTCGACCACCACCTGCGCAACGTCTTCGCCGTGCTCGGAGTGCGCTCCCGGACGGAGCTCTCCCGACTGGTGGACCGGGCCGAAAGGGGCGGGGCACCGGCGCAAGGGTGAGCCGTTGCCTCCGCGGGCGCATGCAAAAGCGCCCGGCCGGAGGGGTCCGGCCAAGCGTTTTCGTGTCCCCGCGATCCGCTGGTGGTTTAGTACCAGTGGTGGTTCTGCCAGAAGCTCCAGGCGCCCTCGGGGCTGCCGTAGCGGGAGTTCATGTAGTCCAGGCCCCACTTGATCTGGGTGGCCGGGTTGGTCTTCCAGTCCGAGCCCGCCGAGGACATCTTCGAGGCCGGCAGGGCCTGGACCAGGCCGTAAGCACCCGAGGAAGAGTTCGTGGCGGTGTGGTCCCAGCCGCTCTCACGGGAAACGATGTTGTTGAACGCCGCGAACTGCGCCGGGTCCTTGATCATCTGCTGAGCGATCGCCTTGGCACTCATCGGGGCGGCCTGCGCGGGAACCGCGGCCAGCATGGAACCGGCGACGCCCAGGGCGAGGACGGTACCCGTGAGGGTCTTCTTCGAAGCGGCGATGCGGCGGATGACGGCGTTGGACACGGACGGGCCTTTCGCAGGGGACAAGGGCTGCCGCAGCATGCCGGAGCATGCGTGAGCCACTCACACGAAGGAGAGGGGTTCGTCGGCGGGAGCGGGGATCCGGGGGATCTCCGTCCGCCCTGCGACTCATCCAGTTCTACGGGGGTCGAGCTCGCCTGGCAACGACCCCTCTTACTAGTGGTCCTCGCAGCCGGGGCGCAATGGCCCCCCACCGGCTGGGCAGGCATTACCCCTGGTGGGGAGCGATGCGAGGGGCCCGGTAAGGGACGTTTAAGGACTACTATCCCGCCTCGTATGTGACCAAGGTCCTGTGGGGCGGGTCACCGCCCGGAGCCCCGAATCTCACCCTCCGTGGCCGCCCGTACCCCCTTCGGGGGAAGGTGACCGGACCGATTCGGCCCCCGGATCGAAGGCCTGGGGGGCGTCGAGCGCCGCTTTCCGGAAACCCGCCGTTTGGAACCGTCGCGGAGGGACATGCGTGGTGAATGGTTGAGATCTTGGTCCGGAGAGGAAGAGGACGACCGTGAACACCACTGGGAAGGCCCCGTCCCGACGCGCCCTGCTTGCGTGGGGCGCCGGAGTGGCAGTGGCAGCCTCGATGCCGGTGGCGGGCGGGAGTGCCCTGGCCGCCACCCCGTCCCCCGGCGGCAGCGCCGGGATCGCGCACGCGCTGGCGGACCTGGAGCGGGAGCACGCCGCCCGCCTGGGCGTCTACGCCCACGACACCGCCACCGGGCGCACCCTGCGGTACCGGGCGCAGGAGCGTTTCCCCATCTGCTCGGTCTTCAAGACCCTGGCCGTGGCCGCCGTACTGCGCGACCTCGACCGGGACGGGGAGTTCCTGGCCAAGCGCGTCCGCTACACCGCGAAGGAGGCCACCGCCTCCGGGTACGCGCCGATCACCGGCCGGCCGGAGAACCTCGCCCATGGAATGACCATCGCGGAGCTGAGCGACGCCACGATCCGCTTCAGCGACAACGCCGCCGCCAACCTGCTCCTGCGCGAGCTGGGCGGCCCGACCGCGGTCACCCGCTTCGCCCGCTCGACCGGGGACGCGACGACCCGCCTGGACCGGTGGGAGCCGGAGCTGAACAGCGCCGAACCCTGGCGGGTCACCGACACCACCACCCCGTACGCCATCGGGCGGACCTACGAGCGCCTCGTCCTCGGCTCCGTACTCGAGCCGGCGGACCGGCGGCGGCTCACCGGGTGGCTGCTGGGCAACACCACGGGCAGTGAGCGGCTGCGGGCCGGTCTGCCGGAGGGCTGGACGGTGGCGGACAAGACCGGCGGGGGCGAGTACGGCACCAACAACGACGTGGGCATCGCCTGGCCCCCCGGGCGGCCGGCCCTCGTCATCGCCGTCCTGACGACCAAGCCCCACCCCGATGCGCCGGCCGACAATCCGCTCATCGCCCGGGCGGCCGCACTCGTGGCCACGGCCCTGACCGAGCGGTGACCCACCTCGGCCGTCCCCGCTCGCCCCTTTCTGGCCGCGCTCCCTCCATACCGCTCTCCCCCTATACCGCTCCCCCTCGGCCCGCTCTCGCCGTCCTCTCTCTCATTGCTCCGTCATCCGAAGTTCGACCGACAGTCGACCCGGCCGCCCCTCTTCCGCCACGAGCGGCCGTCCCACCCGCGCGGTTTCCGCACACACGAAGTGCCGGTGCTCCTGCGGCGCGATGTCGGCCATGCCCCGCGCGAGTTCGGCGCCCGGATTCCAGACCACCACGTCGCTGTGGTCGTGGTGGGCGAGGGCGACGATCCTGCCCAGCACCTCGTCCCGCACCGTGGTGACGGGCGCCGGCACCGTCTGGAACCGCTCGACGTGGTCCACCGGGGTCAGCGTGCCGTCTTCGTCCTCGTAGCGGCGCCGGGTGAGCCCGTCGGTGTGTTCGGGGCCGAGGCCCGCGAGGTGTGCCCGTCCGAGGTCGCCGATCCGTACGTAGGTGTGGAGGGCGGCCGTGGCGGTGTGGTCGCCCCGGTCCTCGATCTCGATCAGGCAGGTGTCGGTCAGGGTGTACCGCGCCACCAGGACGAACTCCTCGGGCCACAGCGCGCGGGTCGCCGGCGAGGGACGCAGCGTGCATTCCACGACGACCCGGTCCGCGTCCTCCTCCCACGCCGTCAGCTCCCAGTCGGTGGTCCGCGCGAACCCGTGCGAGGGCGAGCCGGCGGGGCCGGCCGGGCCGAACCACGGCCAGCACAGCGGGACGCCTCCGCGCACGGCGGTTCCGCGCCGCCACAGGTCCGGATCGGCGGACCACAGCACGCCGGGGTCGTCGGCGCGGGCGGTGGCGGGGCGCCAGGTGACGAGCTGTCCGCCCTGGATGCTCAGACACGCCTGTCCGGCTCGCGGGTGGTCCACGACGAGGACGGGGAAGTCCGCGTACCTGCGGCGGGTGAGGGCCGGGGAGAGCTGCTCCTCGACGGGCAGGGTCCGGAACTTCTCGAAGATCTGATCCATGCCCCGACCTTCCTTCACCCCACGGAGCGGGTCAAATCATCGCGGTTGGGGAGGGTTGACCTCTTGGAGGGGCTCGCGGTCGGTGCCTTTCCATCGCCTCGCTCCTGATCCATCCCCTCAGCGCTCCGCACCGGCCGCATACGTCCGGCCTCCCCTACCTGCCCGGGTTGACCTCCCGCCCCAGACACCGCGGGGCCGACCTGCGGGCGACGACGGCCCTGTGACGACAGGGCGTACGGCCCCCCTCGGGCGGACCAATGGCGGCCCGGGGCGCGGGTGCCCGGTGGCTAGGGTCGTAGCCATGACCACTCAGCGAATCCTCGACCTCGACCGCGACGCGCTCGCCGCCCTGCGCGGCCGCGATCTGACCCGGGCGGTGGCCGCCGCCGAGGGCCGCACCATGGTGGCCGAGGTCTTCGCCGAGCGCGCCGCGCTCTCCCCGCACCCGGACGGGCGGGGGGTGCACAACGCCGAGCTGGTGGCCGCCTTCGGCGCCGACATCGTCATCCTCAACCTCATCGAGCGCGCCTGGGACGGGGAGCGGCTCGTCATGCCCGGCCTCGGCACCTTCACGTCCTTCACCGACCTCGCCCGCCTGATCGGGCGCCCCGTGGGCGTGAACCTGGAGCCCGGCGACGTCCCGGAGATCCGCCGCGCCACCTCCGAGCACGCCCGGCGCCTCGTCGACATGGGTGCCGCACTGCTGTGCATCACCGCCAATCCGGGAACGGGCGGCACCTACGACGGCATGGCGCGGGTCACCGAGGAACTGCGCAAGGGGCTCGGTGACGACGCGGCCCTGTGGTCGGGCAAGATGCACCACGCGGGCTGCCCCGAGCGCGTCACTCCCGCGCGGCTGACCGCCCTGGTCGACGCCGGCGCGGACGGCGTGGTCGCCCCGCTGCCGGGAACCCTGCCGGGCGTGACCCGCGAACTGGCCGCGACGGCCGTCGCCGCGGTCCAGGACGCGGGTGCGATCGTCATGGGCGCCATCGGCACCAGCCAGGAGGGCTCCCACGCGAACGTGGTGCCGCAACTCGCCCTCAACGCCAAGGAAGCCGGCTTCGACGCGCACCACTTCGGCGACTCCTACATTCCCGGCATGTGCGACCCCGAGGTCATGTACGCCTACTCGGTGGCCATCCGCGGCCGCCGCCACACCTGGAACCGCATGTCCTTCACCCCGGGCCGCTCCGCCCACGCCGAGGCCGCGCCGGGCGGCAACTGGTAGCCCTGGCGGCGGATCCGGCCCCGTGTCCGGCCGATCGTTCGGAGAATGGGGGCCGCGTCGGGCGGGCATCCGCAGGGCATGGACAACTCATCGCACGACGCGGAGCGCGAACCCGCACCGCGAAGAGAGTCGCGGCGGATGCCGTGGTGGGGACGGGCCGTTGCCGGGCTGGCAGTGCTGGCGGTGGTCCTGGTGCTGGCCGGGCGGTTCAGTCTGCTGCCCGGCTTCGGCGATCTGTTCCGCGAGGACACCGTGGACCGCTCGGGACCGGTCCTGCTCAAGTCCATTCAGGACATGCACCGTTACGAGGGAGCCGCCGGCAACTTCCAGGTCGTCGTGGACCTGGAGAAGGACGCGGCCTTCCTGCCGGATTCCATCCGTGGAACCCGGACCCTCTACGTCGGAGCGGGTTCCGTGAGCGGGTACGTGGACCTGGGCGGGCTCGGCGAGCAGGCCGTCACCGTGAACGAGGAGCGCACCAAGGTCTCGCTCCGCCTGCCCCACGCCGTCCTCGGGACGGCGGCGCTGGACCTGGACCGCTCGTACGCCGTGTCCAAGCAGCGGGGACTGCTGGACCGGCTGGGCGACCTGTTCACCAACAATCCGGCCGGTGAACAGGCCGTACAGCGCCTGGCCGTTCAGCACATCACGGAAGCGGCGCGCGACAGCGGCCTCGTCGAGCGCACCGAGAAGAACACCACGACGATGCTGGAGGGCCTGCTCCACTCCCTGGGCTTCCAGGAGGTCACGGTCGGCTACGCGTGACGCCGCCGAGCGGGTTGGTTCAGCTCGGCGTCCGGCACAGGACCAGGGAAACGAAGCCCCAGGAATCCCGGTAGGTGCGCAGCCATTCGGTGCGGCGGTCCGTGGCCGTCGCCAGCACGTGCGCGCTGTCCGGATCTGCGGGGTGGTCCACTGCCCAGGAGGCCAGCGACCCCCAGCAGGCCCACTCGTAATCGTCCAGTTCGCGGCGGGTGCTGACGTGCCCGTGGACGGGGGTCCAGCCATCGGCGACGACCTGGTCCACGGTGGTCGCCAGGTCGGCCAGGTCCCCGAACATCTCGACGGCCTCCGGGGACGGGGAGCGGTCCCAGAATCCCTCGCCGATCAGGACCCGACCGCTCGGAGCCAGATGCTCGCGCGCGGCGGCGAGGGTGGGCAGCAGACCGCCGAAGGCGTGCGTGGCCCCGACGCTGAGCACCAGGTCGAACGGCTGCGGGGCGGCGAAGTCGGCGGCTTCTTGCCGGTGGAGGACCAGGCGCTTTTCGAGACCGAGGCGGCCCGCCGCCTGTCGGGCCTGGGCCAGAGCGTCCTCGGAGATGTCGACGCCCTCGGCGTGCAGGTCCGGGCGGGTGGCCAAAGCCCGCAGCAGCCATTCCCCGCCGCCGCAGCCGAGATCGAGCACCCGCTCGTCCCCGCGCGGGAGGCCCCGTTCCAGAAGCCGGCGTACCGAGTCGTCGTCGAGCGGGGACTTAATCGGGTGGTCGGCATGCGCGATCCTGGAGATCTGTTCACGGTTCACCGGCGCAGCTTGTCAGCCTTCGGAGGCGACGCGCACCTCGATTTCGATCACAGAATCGAACGTCCGAGGATGGGCGGATCCATGGATGCCGAGCCCCCTACGATCGCTCTCAGTGGATCTCCGCGGCGCGCGCGGGCGCGCAAGTACCGCGCTGAACAGGGAGCTTGGACGTTGTTGGACGTGGGTGTGGACGTGGTGCGGGAGTCGGCCGGGGCCGGACGGGTCGTGTTGTTCGAGGAGTCGGCACGGGACGGCGCGCAGGCGAAGACCCTGATGAGCGCCGACTTCCGGGTGCGGCTCGCCCGCGAGCAGGGGGCGGTGTTCGGGACCGACGGCCCCCGGCACGTGGTCTTCGCCGCGGGGTTCCCCTCCGTCTGCGGGCAGGAGTTCGAGGCGACCCGGCAAGTCGCCCTGGAGGCACAGGAGTCGGTGAGTCCGTCCGCGATCTGCCGGGGCACGGTGGAGGACGTACGGCTGGCGCTGAGCGCGGTTCGCGGTGCGGCGCACGGGCGGATCATGGTGATCGTGGCCGCCTCCGAGGCCACCGCCCGCGCCCTGGTGCACACGGACGCCCGTGCGGCCCTGGACCGGGGACTCGACGTGGTCAAGGAGGCCGTGGACCGCGCCGGCGGCACGGCGGTGGACGTGTGCCTGGTGGACGCGCCGCGCGCGGACCACGCCCTGGTGGCCGAGTACGCCGGCCGGATGACGGCTCAAGGGGCGGCCACGATCGTGCTGGCCGATACGGTCGGCGACCTGCTGCCCGGGCAGACCCGGGACCTCTTCCGGCGGGTCGCCGCCGGCGCCGGCCGGGACACGGTCCTGGTCTCCCATCTCCACAACGACCTCGGTCTCGGCCTCGCCAACACCCTGGCCGCCCTGGAGAGCGGGGCGCGGGTCGCGGCCTGTTCCTGGCTGGGCATGGCCGAGCGCAGCGGAATGGTCGCCACCGAGCAGCTGCTCTTCCTGCTCGCGCACGACCGGGCCAAGGCCGCGTACGTCCTGGGGCCCGACTGCGAGCCGTGGTGGACGGAGCCGGACCTCACGCGGCTGCCGGGCATCGCCCGGATGGTGTCCGCGGAGACCGGGGTGCCGCTCACCGTCACCGCTCCGATCGTGGGCACCGGGGTCGCCACGATCTCCACCGGCACCCCTTTCACGCACCCCCGTACCTTCCAGCCCTACGACCCCGAGCGCCACCTGGGACTCGCGCCGACCGTGGTACTGACCCACCTCGCCAGCCGGCGCGTGCTGCGCGCGGTCGCCGAACGCCTGGGCCACCACCTGGATCCGGACCGGACCGGCGAGGCCCTGACCTGGGTCAAGGACCGCGCCTACCGCCTGAACCAGGCCCAGGTCCCCGACGCGGACTTCGCCGCATACCTCGAAGGCCTCACCGCCGCCACGCCCTCGCCCTCGCCCACACCAACGTCGACACCCGCACCCGCACCCGCACCCGAACCCGCACCCTGAACGGACTCACCCCATGCTGGACACCCGCCTTCCGTACACCGGCGCCGCCGCCGACGCCCTGCGGGCCGGAGGGGCCGCCATCCTGCCCAACCCCAGCCCGCTCACCTACGTCGTCGCCGCCACCACCCCCGCGGCCGTCAATGACGCGAAGGGCCGCCCCTCAGGCCAGGAAGTCGCCCTGTGGGTCCACGACGACGCCGTCTGGAGCGACCTCGGCACGGAACTCGCCCTGGCACCGGCCGCGCTCCGCACCACGTTCGCCCTGCTGCGCGAGGAACTGGTCACGCTGCTGGTGCCCGTGCGCGCGCCGGCGCGGCCGTCGCCCTGGACCGAACCCGCGCTCCGCGACGGCCACCTCCTGCTGTTCGGCGCGCACTGGCGGCCGCTGGCCCCGCTGCTGACGGACTTTCCGCACCTCTACGTCAGCAGCGCCAACCGGACCGGGCAGCCGCCCGCGGACTCGGCGGCCCGTGCGACGGCGATGTTCGGGCCCGGCATCCCGGTCGTCGACGCCGACGCGCTGCGCCACGCCGGTACCCCGCACGCGGCCACCACCATGCTGCGCATCGACTCGGGCGGGGACCTGACCCTCGTCCGGCACGGAGCCCAGGACGGGGCACAAGGCCCCGACCCGGCTCTCTACCTGGCCCGGCTGCGGGCGGCGCACGGCGGCAGGTGACGCCGGTCAGCGTCCGCGCACCCCTTCCAGGCGCCCGACCCGGCCCTTCTCCCCCGCAGCCCAGCAGCCGCCGTCCGGCGTGCAGGTGACCGTGTCGAACGACCCCGGGTCGAGCGTTCGCCAGGTCCGGCCGCCGTCCCGGGTCACGTCCGTTCCCGTCGGGCCCACGGCCAGGGCCGTGCGGGCGCCGTACGGGAACCAGGCCGCGCCCGACCGGTAGGCCGGCGGCGGGGTCGACGCCGGGCTCCAGGTGCGGCCCGCGTCCGAGGACACCGCCCCGGCCTGCGGGGAGGCCTGCCCGGTGCGGTAGTCGCCGCCGACCGCCAGGCCCCTCGTACGGTCCTTGAAGGCGAGCGCGAAGACCCCGCGCGCCGAATCGCCCGCGGGGAGGGTGGAGTCGGCGACCTGCCAGGTCAGGCCGCGGTCCGCGGAATGGAGCACCCGCGCGACGGGGCCTCCGCCGGTGGCCAGCCAGACGTCGCGCCGTCCGGCGGAGACCAGGCACTGACCGCTCGCCGCGAAGCCCGCCTCACCCGGCAGCGCGTCCGGCATCCCGGCGTTCGGCAGCACCCGCCAGCTCCGGCCGCCGTCGTCCGTGGACAGGATGCGGAACTTGCCGTCCACCGGGTCGCTCATCGCGAGGCCGTGGCGGGAGTCGAAGAAGGTGAGGCAGTCGTAGAAGGCCCGCGGGTCGGGGTTGCGGAAGGTCTCCGTCCAGGTGGCGCCGCCGTCCTCGGTGCGCAGCACCCTGGAGGCCTCGCCCTCGCCGATGGACAGGGCCACGGCGCGCCGGCCGTCGAAGGCCTCGATGTCCCGCAGCTCCAGACCCTCCGTGACGGCGCCGGGCGGTGAGACGTCGCGCCAGCTGCGGCCGCCGTCGGAGGTGCGCAGTACGGTCCCCTTCGAGCCGGCCACCCAGGCAGTGGACCGGCTGACCGCCGCCAGTCCGCGGAAGCGGGCGTCCTTGCCGGTCTCCTTCAACGCCCAGTGCGCACCCCGGAGGTCCCGTGACTCGTCTGCGGCCTGCGCCGGGGCGGCCACCACCCCCAGCAGCAGAGCCGCCGCGCACATGCCAACTCCCAGAAGTCTCATGGCGCCGGAAGGTAACGCACCCCGGATTCAGCGTCCAGGGCGCGTCCCGGCCACCGGATTCCCCTCGAATCCGGCCGCTTCAGCTGCGTTGCCGCTCTGGAGCAGCCCTAGAGCAGCCCCCGGTGTGTCCGGTAGACCCTCAACTGCGCGACCTCGTAGGACAGCTCCGTGACCCCGGGCTCCGGAGCCGGGTGGTACCTGCCCGCGCAGACCGAGAGGTTGACGATGAGGTACGCGGACCAGCGGCGGCCCACTCCCCTGCCGTCGCTGAAGACGCGGTCGCCGTTGACCCACCAGACGACCGAACCCCTCCCGAACTCGACCTTCAGGTCGATCCACGCTCCGGGCCGGACCGCCGGGTCACGGTGGTAGCGATGCGCCGCCCGGACGTGGTTGGAGAGTTCGAGGAGGTCCGGGTTGTCGGGGTGGTACTCGAAGACGTCGATCTCCTGGCCCCCGTCGCGCCAGGTCCAGATGGCGGGCCAGGCGCCGATCTGCACCGGCAGTTTCACCCGGGCCTCCAGCACGTCTCCGGTGCGCAGCTCGAAGCCCTCGTCGCTGCCCTCGGTGGTGAGCAGCCCGCAGTCCCAGTCGCCGTCGGGGCGCGGTGTCGCCCGGAAGACCCCGGCCCGGCTGTAGGCGGGGTCTTCGGTGAGGTGGTCCAGTTTGTTGTCGCCCGGGTTGACCGGGCCGCCGTCGGGATAGGCCCACGAGTGGCCGGCGATCCACTGGGTGGGAGAGGCGAAGTCGGCGGTGAAGACGGGGGTTCGGCGCGGGCGCGGCAGGAGCCGCAGCCGTTCGATCATGTCCGAGAGCATGGGGGTTATCTGCCCGCCAGGAGTCTCCGCACACCTGATTCGTCACTCATCGTCATCGGGCGAATACTTTACGTTCGACTTCACCCTTGACCGGACGGCCGGCCCCTATGGCCAAATCCAACTCCCGGCACGTAAGGTCTCCTTGGCCATATCAGTCATTACCAGTCAGGGGGCGGGCGGCGATGCCGGACACCAGGATCAGCGAGCTCGTGCAGATGTGGATCGACGGCTGGGTCGTCTCCCGCGGCAGCTCGGACCCGATCGGTGAGCCGTGGGGGTGGACGATCGACGTCGGGCAGCCCCACCACGTCGCCCGGCACGTGCTCCCCGAGCCCTCCGAGGCCGATGTGCGCAAGATCGTGGCCACGACGAGCGCGCCGGGCACCTGGCTGAAGCTGTTCGCCGAGGACCAGACGGTCCTGCCCTGGGTCGGGCCCGGCTGGAGGCTCGACGGTCCCGGCTTCCTGATGACCTGCCACCTCGCGCCGGAGCACCCTGAAGTGCCGGCCGGATACACGCTCACCCATTGGACCCGGGACGGAGTCAGCCGGGTGCTGGTCCGCACCCTCGACGGGCACTTCGCCGCCCGTGGCCAGATCGCCCGGGCCGGCGCGCACGCCGTGGTCGACCAGGTCGCGACCGCCGCCGAGCACCGGCGCAAGGGCCTCGGCGTCCTGGTGATGCGCACCCTGCAGAACATCGCGTACGAGTCCGGCGCGAAGACCGGGCTCTTGGTGGGCACCTCCGAGGGGCAGGCGCTCTACTCCTCGCTGGGCTGGACCACGCATTCCCCGATGGCGAGCCTCTCCTACGAGCCTTCGGACGCCGCTCAGTGAGCTGAACGGGCGGTGTGGACGTCAGGCGATGCCCAGAGCGTACGCCGCCCGGTAGCCGGATGCGTCCGGTGACGGGGTCGGGGTCATCGCGGCGCCCGCGACCGGCCGGCAGCCGGCCGATGCCCGGAGCACGGTCAGGTCGAGGCGGAACGGCAGGCCTCGGTGCCCCGCGATCCACCGCCCGGCGCCCCCCGGCGCCACGTGGGAGTCGCGCATCGGCACCGGGTCACGGGAGCAGGTCGTCCACGAGTTCCGTCAGAGCCGCCGCCAGCGCGGCGAGGCCGGCGCCGGCGGGGCCGCCGGGCTCCGCCATGTACGTGTCGCGGCGGATCTCGACCATCAGCGCGCCGACCCGGTCGTCCTTGCCGTAGTACTTCAGTGGCACGTACGTACCGGCGAAGGGGCTGTCGAGTCCGGTGCCGCCGAAGCCCGCGAACGCCTTCTCGGCGGCGGCCAGAAGGGCGGCCGGGGTGTGGAAGCGGTCCGTGCCCAGGCAGATCGGCGGCCGGTGGCCGTCCCCGTGCAGTTCGTACGGGAGGGGCTGCGTCGGGTACGAGTGCACGTCGATGATCACGGCCCGGCCGGTGGCCTCCAGCCGGTCCTCCACGGCCCGGGTCATCGCGTCGGCGTACGGGTGGAAGTAGCGGTCGAGCAACGGCCGGACGTCGAAGCCTTCGGGGCGCAGGCGCTCCCGGTGGGTGGAGTGCGTGTACACCGCCCCCATGCCCACGGCGAGCATCTCCTCGCGCTCGTCGGGGAACCGCTCGGGGTCGACGACCAGCCGGGACAGTCCGTTGACGAACCGCCACGGCGTGACGGCGCAGCCGGCCGCGGCCGCCGCGGCGATCTCGGCGGTGTGGGAGTCGGTGATGTGGTCGAGCTCCCGTGCGAGCGCCCGGTCGGACAGCTGGATTCCGGGGCGGACGGACTCCGGTATGACGCGCGAGGAGTGCGGCACGTGCAGGATCACCGGCGACGTGCCGGCGCCGGGGAGGATCTCGAAGGGCAAGGCCAAGGGCAAGGGCTCGGGCCGCTGGTTCACATGTGCTCCCCGGTTGATCGATGGACTGCTCGGCTGAGTGCTCGGTCGGGTGTGCGAGCCGCTCGGGTCCGCTGATCGGAGGACCCGCACGGCGTTTCGCCCCCGGGCGGCGCGGGACACCGGTATCAAGATCCGGTCCCTCCTCTTGGATTGGAACCCCATGCTCTCGAACGTTCTCCGCGTGGCCGCCGGCGCCGCACTCGCCGCCGGGCTGGTGACCGGGCCCACGGGGCCGGCCGCGGCCGCCTCCACCTGTACGTACACGCCGGACGGGAAGGCGGCCCGGAACGTGGGGACTCCGTCCTCGGATGTCGGTCGTCTGCGGCCGTACGCGGCCACGCTCCGCACGAACCACGGCGACGTGGTCTTCGAAGCCGATACGGCGAAGGCCCCGTGCACCACGAACTCCTTCGCGTACCTGGCCGGCCGGAAGTACTTCGACGGGACCACGTGCCACCGCCTCACCACCGCCGGCATCTTCGTCCTGCAGTGCGGGGACCCCACCGGTACCGGCGCCGGCGGACCCGGCTACCGCTTCGCGGACGAGAACCTGACGGGCGCCGTCTATCCGGCCGGTACGGTCGCCATGGCGAACGCGGGGCCGGGAACCAACGGCAGCCAGTTCTTCCTCGTCTACGAGGACACCCGGCTGCCCCCGGCCTACACCCCCTTCGGCAGGATCACCCACAACGCGCACGTGCTGGACGGGATCGCGAGGAGGGGGACCAAGGACGGCGGGGGCGACGGGGCGCCCAGGCAGGACGTGATCGTCGACTCCGTTCGGATCGCCGCCCGGTAGTCGCCCGGGGGCGGACCCGGCCGGGGCCCGCCGGGGCCCGGCCAGGGCCCTCAGCCGACCCGGATGCCGATCACGCACGTGTCGTCGTCCGTGTCGGAACGGCTCTCGGCGAGGAGGCGGTCCAGTTGGCCGTCCAGGTCCCCGGCGGCGCCGGCCGCCACGTGCATCAGGTGGCCGAGCGACTCCTGCACCGAGGAGTCCCGGCGCTCCACCAGCCCGTCCGTGTACATCAGCAGCGTGTCGTCCGGTTCGAGCTGCACTTCCCGCTCGACGTAGGTGACCTCGGGCAGGGCTCCGAGGAGCAGGCCCTCGATGAGCGGGAAGGCCTCCGCCTCCCCTCCGCGGACGAGTACGGGGGGCAGGTGGCCGGCGCGGGCCCAGCGCATCACCCTCGTGCTCGGGTCGAAGAGGCCGCAGACGGCGGTGGCCGTCACGTGCTTGGCCAGGTGATGGGTGACCGTGTTGAGCCAGGACAGCAGTTGGGCCGGGCCCGCCCCGGTGACGGCCAGGCCGCGCAGGGCGTTGCGCAGGACGACCATGCCGGTGGCCGCCTCGATGCCGTGCCCGGCGACGTCGCCCACCGACAGCATGATGAGCCCGGAGGGCAGGACCACGGTGTCGTACCAGTCTCCGCCGACGAGCGCCTCGATCTCCGCCGGCCGGTAGCGGACGGCGACCCGCAGGCCCGGGGCCTCGATGGCCGGTGGGGTGGGGGGCATGATGGCGTGCTGGAGCTGGAGGGCCAGGCGGCTCCGCTCGGCGGACTCGGCTTCGGTGTGGGCGAGTTGGTCGCGGGTCGCGGCCAGCGCCACCTCGGTCCAGTGCTGGGCGGAGATGTCCTGGTAGGCGCCGCGCACGGCGTGCAGCCGCTGGTCCGCGTCGAGGACGGGCTCGGCGACGACCCGGATGTGGCGGGTGATTCCGTCGGGTCTGCGCAGGCGCAGGTTGACGGAGGCGGGGTGGCGCTGGCGGAGCACCGCGCGCAGGAAGCGGGCCAGGGCCGCGGAGTCGTCGGGGTGTGCGTAGCCGGGGAGTTCGCGAAGCCGGACCGGGGGCGCGGTGGGCGGGAGTCCGTGGAGATCGTAGAGCTGTGCGTTCCAGGTGGTCTCGCCGGTGACGAGGTTCTCCTCGAAGCCTCCGATCCGGCCCAGGCGCTGGGCGTGCTGGAGGAGGTTGGCCAGCCGGGCCGTCTCGTCCTGGATCCGCCAGATCAGCAGGACGGCGGAGCCGTGGCGGCTGACGCTGATGTTCGCGACCGAGGTGAGCGGGATCTGGTCGACGAGCGCGGTCAGGCTCATGCGTTCGGCGCGGAAGGGCTCGCCGGTGGCGTGCACGCGCTCGATGATGTCGAAGAGTCCGTTCTCGCCGGCGGCGAGGGGGTAGGCCTCCAGCAGCAGGGCGCCGTTGACGTCTCCGCGCGGTCGTCCGACCGGGTCGACGAAGCGGCTGCCGGTGTGCCGGATCCGGAAGTCGGCGAGGCGGCCCTCGGAGTCGAGGACCGGGGTGAGGACCACGGCCGGGTCCTGGAGTCCCTCGGCGAGGTCGATGAGCTCGGCGACGTCCGGGAGGACCGCGTCGGCGGCCGCGGGGTCGCGCGGGGGCGAGACGTCCATGGTGCGGGCGCACAGTTCGGCGAGGGCCTCGACCTGCCGCTCGATCTGGGGTGACTGCGGCTCCAGGGGGCGTGGCCAGCAGATCTCCAGGACGCCTTGGATCCGTCCGCCCGTCCCCGTGGGCACCGCGATGCGCCCGCCATCGGGCCACGCGGCGCGGCCGACGGAGGGGAGCCCTGCCCGGTCGAGGTCGGGGAGGGTGACCAGCCGGCGTTCCGCCAGCGCGAGGCGGGCGACGGTGGAGACGCCCGGGGGGACGTGGCGCCAGCGGGCGGCGTCCCTGGGCGGGAAGCCGGCGTGGCCCGCGAGGGTCAGCGAACCG
This sequence comes from Streptomyces sp. NBC_00335, assembly GCF_036127095.1. Taxonomy (GTDB): domain Bacteria; phylum Actinomycetota; class Actinomycetes; order Streptomycetales; family Streptomycetaceae; genus Streptomyces. Next base: position 8,346,425 of record NZ_CP108006.1, on the reverse strand, counting down.
TCGGGGACCGCCGTCCACACGGCCACCGCTACCGCTCCCAGGGGGCCGAGGGCGTTCGCCAGGAGGGACTCGGCGACCGCCTGGGTGTCGGCGGCGACGGCGAGCACCCCGCTCTCGGCGGTGCGCAGCCGTACGGACACCGTGGAGGACTGCCCGGCGGGGTCGGCGCCGCCGTCGCCGGCCCCCGTACCCGCACCCGTCGCCGTGCGTTCGACGAACTCGGCGGCGATCTCGCTGACGTGGTCGCGGGAGGCCTGGTTGACGATGTCGGCGGCGAGTTCGAGGGGGGACATCCCGCTCTCGCGGCACAGCACGTCGAGCTGGCGGGCCGCCGCGGCCGGGGTGCAGCTCAGCTGCCCGATCAGGATGCCCTTGGCCAGTTCGACCAAGGCCCGCCCGTCGGCGGCCGCTTGTGCTTCCAGCACCTCGCGCCGCAGCCGTTCCACGGTGGCGACGAGGCGCCCCAGGGGCGTCGGAGCCTGCTGCGGGACGAGGCCCGTGGGCCGATCGCCGTCAGGGGCTTCCGGCCGGCGGGCATCGTCGTGCCGGTGGGTGTCCGCGGTCATCGGCTGAGCCTTCGCCGGATGCGGGCGATGAGGTCGTCGGCGTCCACCGGCTTGGTGACGTAGTCGCTGGCTCCGGCGGCGAGGCTCTTCTCCCGGTCCCCGGGCATCGCCTTGGCGGTGACCGCGATGATGGGCAGGCTCACGTACTGCGGCATGCGCCGGATCTCGGCGGTGGCGGCGTAGCCGTCCAGTTCGGGCATCATCACGTCCATCAGGACGATGTCGACGCCCGGGTTGCGGACGAGGGTGTCGATGCCCTTGCGGCCGTCCTCGGCGTGCAGGACGCGCATGCCGTGCAGTTCCAGGACCCCGCTGAGGGCGAAGAGGTTGCGCGCGTCGTCGTCGACGACGAGGACGGTGCGGCCGGACAGGTCGCCTTCGAGTACGTGCTCGGCGTGCCGGGTCCGCGCATCGCCCTGCACCAGGGGCAGGACGTCCCCGGGCTGTTCGGCGGACAGGTGGAGCGCGATGCGTTCGCGCAGCTCGTCCAGGCTGGAGAGCAGTTCCACGCGGCGTGAAGCGGACCGCCGGCGCAGGGATTCCTCCTGGCCGGTCCGCACCCGCGGGTTGTTGTGGGCGAGGACGGGGAGCGAGGCGAGGGCCGGGTCTCCGTCGAGGGCGTCGAGGAAGCGGAGGGCTTCGCCGTCGGGGAGGTCCAGTTCCAGGACCACGCAGTGGAAGGAGTGCGCCGCCAGGGCGGCGGCGGCCTCGCGGGAGCTCGTCGCGTGGACCACGTGGATGCCGCCCCGCTCCCCCGCCGTCCGGTGGTCGGGGGCGAAGTCCCGGTCGGCGCTCTCGGCGACGAGGGAGAGCAGGCCGTTCGTCCGCTCCTCGATCACCAGCAGGCGTCGGGGCCGCCGCTGCTCCGGGAGCGCGGGCTTGCCGGTACGGCCGCCCTGCCCCGCCAGCGCACGGTGCGAGGCCCCGGGCGGGAGCGCCAGGGGGGTCTCGGTGGAGGAGGCGTCCTCGTAGTCGGCGCGGCTGACCGGCAGGTAGAGGGTGAAGGTGCTGCCCTGGCCGGGGGTGCTTTCCGCGGTGACGGCCCCGCCGAGGAGCTGGGCGATCTCGCGGCTGATGGAGAGCCCGAGGCCGGTGCCGCCGTACTTGCGGCTGGTGGTGCCGTCGGCCTGCTGGAAGGCTCCGAAGACCGACTCCAGCTGCTGTTCGGGGATGCCGATGCCCGTGTCGCGCACCCGGAAGGCCAGGATCGGACCGCGCCGGGAGAGTCCGGCGGGGATCTCGGGGGCCGCGGCCGGTTCGATGCGGAGCTCGACGCCGCCGCGTTCGGTGAACTTCACGGCGTTCGACAGGAGGTTGCGCAGGATCTGGCGCAGCCGCGAATCGTCGGTGAGCAGGTCGTCGGGGGCGCCGGGGGCCGTGGTGACGGTGAAGTCGAGGCTCTTTTGCGTGGTCATCGGCCGGAAGGTGGCGTCGACGTACTCCAGGAGCTGGGGCAGGTGCACCCGCTCGGGGTTGATGTCCATCTTCCCGGCCTCGACCTTCGACAGGTCGAGGATGTCGTTGATCAGCTGGAGGAGGTCTGAGCCGGCCGAGTGGATGATGCCGGCGTACTCGACCTGCTTGGGGGTGAGGTTGCGCGCGGGGTTCTGGGCGAGCAACTGGGCGAGGATCAGGAGGCTGTTGAGCGGGGTGCGCAGCTCGTGGCTCATGTTGGCCAGGAACTCGGACTTGTAGGTGGAGGCCAGCGACAGCTGCTGGGCGCGGGTCTCCAGCTCCTGCCGGGCCTGCTCGATCTCCAGGTTCTTGGCCTCGATGTCGCTGTTCTGGCTTGCGAGGAGGGCGGCCTTCTCCTCCAGCTCCGCGTTGGAGCGCTGGAGTTCCTCCTGCTGGACCTGGAGTTCCTCCGAGCGGGCCTGGAGCTCGCCGGTCAGCCGCTGGGACTCGCCGAGGAGTTCGTCGGTGCGGGCGTTGGCGACGATCGTGTTGACGTTGGCGCCGATCGCCTCCATCAGCTGGGCCAGGAAGTCGCGGTGCACGGGGTTGAAGGCGGTGAAGGAGGCGAGCTCGATCACGCCGAGGATCTGGTCGTCCACGACGATCGGCAGGATGATCAGGCTGCCCGGGGTGGTGTGGCCCAGCCCGGAGGAGATCACGTAGCCGCCGGGGACCTGGTCGGTGGCGATGATCCGGCGGCTGCGGGCCGCCTGTCCGACCAGGGACTCTCCGAGGGCGAAGGCGGCGCCCTCCTCCGCGGCGGCGGAACGCCCGTAGGAGCCGACGAGGGTGAGCACGGTGCCGTCGGGGCGGTCCTCGGCGAGGTAGAAGGCTCCGTACTGGGCGGCCACCAGCGGCGTCAGCTCGTCCATGACGAGTTCGGCGACGGCGGCCAGGTCCCGGTGGCCCTGCATCAGGCCGGAGATGCGGGCCAGGTTCGATTTGAGCCAGTCCTGCTCCTGGTTGGCCCGGGTGCTCTCGCGGAGCGAGCCGACCATGGAGTTGATGTTGTCCTTGAGTTCGGCGACCTCGCCCGAGGCGTCGACCGTGATCGAGCGGGTCAGGTCGCCCTCGGCGACCGCGCTGGCGACCTCGGCGATGGCCCGGACCTGGCGGGTCAGGTTCCCGGCCAGCTCGTTGACGTTCTCCGTCAGGCGCTTCCAGGTGCCGGAGACGCCCTCGACCTCGGCCTGGCCGCCGAGCCGGCCCTCGCTGCCCACCTCGCGGGCGACGCGGGTGACCTCGGCGGCGAAGGCGGACAGCTGGTCGACCATCGTGTTGATGGTGGTCTTCAGCTCCAGGATCTCTCCGCGGGCGTCCACGTCGATCTTCTTCGACAGGTCGCCGTTGGCGACGGCCGTCGTGACGAGGGCGATGTTGCGGACCTGGCCGGTGAGGTTGTTGGCCATGGAGTTGACGTTGTCGGTGAGGTCCTTCCAGGTGCCCGCCACGTTGGGCACCTGTGCCTGGCCGCCGAGCCGGCCCTCCGTGCCCACCTCGCGGGCCACCCGGGTGACCTCGTCGGCGAAGGCGGACAGCGTGTCGACCATCGTGTTGATGACCCCGGCCAGCGCGGCGACCTCGCCCTTCGCCTCCACCATGATCTTCTGCGAGAGGTCGCCGCGGGCGACGGCGGTGGCCACCTGGGCGATGGAGCGCACCTGGCCGGTCAGGTTGTAGGCCATGACGTTGACGTTGTCGGTGAGGTCCTTCCAGGTGCCGGAGACGCCCCGGACCGTGGCCTGGCCGCCCAGGTTGCCCTCGGTGCCGACCTCGCGGGCCACGCGGGTGACCTCGTCGGCGAAGGCGGAGAGCTGGTCGACCATCGTGTTGATGGTCTCCTTCAGCTCCAGGATCTCCCCGCGGGCGTCCACCCGGATCTTCTGCGTCAGATCGCCCTGGGCCACGGCGGTGGTGACCTCGGCGATGGAGCGCACCTGGGCGGTCAGGTTGTCGGCCATGACGTTGACCGACTCCGTCAGGTCCTTCCACGTACCGGAGACGCCCTTGACGTCCGCCTGGCCGCCGAGCCGGCCCTCGGTGCCGACCTCCCGGGCCACGCGGGTGACCTCGCCGGCGAATCCGGAGAGCTGGTCGACCATCGTGTTGATGGTCTCCTTCAGCTCCAGGATCTCCCCCCGCGCGGTGACGGTGATCTTCTGCGAGAGGTCGCCCTTGGCCACGGCGGTCGCGACCTGGGCGATGGAGCGCACCTGGGCCGTCAGGTTTCCGGCCATGAAGTTGACCGAATCCGTGAGGTCCAGCCAGGCGCCGCCGACCCCGGGCACGTCGGCCTGACCGCCGAGCGTGCCCTCGGTGCCCACCTCGCGGGCCACCCTCGTCACCTCGGAGGTGAACAGGGACAGCTGGTTGACCATCCCGTTGAAGACGGTGGCGATCTCCCCGAGCAGCCCGTCCGCCGCATCGGGCAGCCTCGTACGGAAGTCCCCGTCGCGTACGGCGGTCAGCCCGGCCAGCAGCCTGCGCAGCTCCGCCTCCCCGATCCCGCCCTCACCGGGGAGCGGGGGCACCCCGCCCGCCGAACCCGTACCCGCCCGCTCGGCCATCCGCCCCAACCTCACACTCGAAACCGACACTCCGACGAACGGGACAAGAAGGACCCCGGTTTCCGGGCGCACCGATGCGCCCCGACTCCGCGGGGATCCGTCTTCGCCGCACCACCGGTCCGGTGAAGGCTAGCGCCGCCGAAGGGACCATAAGGCACGGTCGATCACACCGGGGACCCTGCGTCCCGCCTGCGGTAAGGGCAGACGGGCCGCAGGCCTCCTCACTCGGCCCGAACGAAGCCTGGGGCGCGGCGGTTTGGCAGGGTCCGGGGTACTCCGGAAGGTTCCGGGTAGACGAACCGGTGACATGCGCACACAACGGAGGAAACGGGGTGAAGGTGATGGCGGTCAAGGCTGTGGGCTGGGCCCGCTCGTTTCCCGTCTCGCAGGGCGTCCGGGCGGCGCGGGAGTGGACGGCGGGCCACCTGGCGTCGCTGCCGTGGAGCGATTCGGCGGCCGACACCGGGTACTCCGTGCTGGTCTGCGTCTCCGAACTCGTCACCAACGCGCACCTGCACGCGGTCGGCACCGCGCACCTGGTGCTGACCTGGGACGGGAGCTGCCTGCACGTGAGCGTCGCGGACGCCGATCCGCGGCTGCCGCGGCACCGGAAGCCCGCTGCCGACCCGGATGCCACGTCGGGCCGCGGGCTGGGGATCGTCACGGCGCTGGCCGATTCCCTGGACGTCCACGCGTGCCACGGCGGAAAGGCGATCACCGCGTGCTTCCGGCCCGGCGGCGGACCGGACCCGCATGCGCGGGAGCCGTGGGCGCGGGAGTCGTAGGCACGGGAATCGCGTGCGCGGGAGCCGTGGGCGCGGGGTTCACACCCCGACGGCGGCCTCGACGCTCGCGTGCAGGGACAGGACCGTATCGGCCCCGGTCACCGCGAACAGCCTCCGCAACTGCTCGCCGGGAGCGGCGATGCGCAGGGTCGTGAGGTGGTGCAGCCGGAGGAGCAGGTTCAGGAACGAGGAGTCCCCGAAGGTGATGGAGCCGGCGTCCAGAACCACCAGCGGATGCAGGCCGGCGGCCGCGATGAGCGCCTCCTCCAAGGGAACCAGCGTGTCCTGGTCGAGCTCTCCCCGGGCCACCACCACCCAGCCGGGCCCGGCCGGGTAGCCGTCCCCGACCACGCTCTGCCCGTATCCGTCCCCTGTTCCGGTCATGTCCGCCTCCCCGGATCGTCAGTCGTACGTCCTTGCAAGGGAGTATGCCTGCTCGCCGCTCCGCCTACGCCGCTGCCCTCGGCGTGCGTCCCGGCCCTCAGTTGAAGACGTCCAGGAAGTCCGGCCAGGAACCGCCGTCATCGGAGGTGCGGCGCGGCGGCCGCGGGCGCGGATCCGGGTAGGTCTCCGTCGCGGCCCGTGCCCGGACGATGTCGGGCCCGCCGCACGCCTCGACCGCGAAGTCGCCGAAGACCTCGGCGAACGCGGCCGGGTCGCGGAACTCCACGCCGTACGCCCCGCCGTCCCGCAGCGGCACCCACACCGCCCGGTCTGACCGTCGCCACTCCCGCACCGGCTGGCGGTCCGCGGTCGACCGCCCCTCCAGCCACAGCCGCGCCACGTGCAGCAGGTTCACCTGCTCCATCGGCAGCCGCTTGCGCCGTATCCGCAGTCCACGCGTCGTCAGCTCGACCTGCTGGTCCTTCCTCGGGTACCAAACGGCGCCGACCCCGATCGGCGCCCACAGCAGGATCCCGATCATCGGCCAGACCAGGCCATCGCCCCAGGACCGGAGCAGCCCGCCGTCCAGCAGGGTCAGGGCCCCGAAGAACAGGGCCCACTTGGCCGTCATCCGCCAGAACCCGCTCCCCTGCCGGTACAGGACCCGTCGCTTCCCCGTCATCGCCATGCCCCCACGCTATCCAGCGCCCCGCAGGGCACCGTGGGTACCCTCGGCAGTGCCGCGCCGCGCAGCTTCGGAAAGAGCCGCGCACCTTCGAAAAGAATCGACGGCTTCGAAGTGTGTAGACCCTCGCAGGCGGGGCAGAAGCGCACCCGGCAGCCGTCAGTCAATCGGGAGGGAGCGGCCACCATGTATCGCTCGGCCACCGTTGTAGGCCCCATTCGTGCAGCAGACGCTGAAGTACCCGCGTGTGACCAGGAGTCCGCGGGAGCGCCCACGCAGGACGCGGACCTGTTCCGGGTGGAGAACGCGCGGGAGATGGCACCCGGTGATGCCCGGGAGCTCTCGCGGCTCTTCTTCGCGAGGCTGCGCACGTTGGAGGAGGGAACGCGCGAGTACCAGTACACGCGCAACACCCTGATCGAGATGAACCTGTCCCTCGTCCAGTTCGCCGCGCGGCGCTTCAGGGCCCGCGTGCTCGGTGGCGGTCTCGACATGGACGATGTCATCCAGGTGGGCACCATCGGCCTGATCAAGGCCATCGACCGCTACGACACGGAGCGCGAGGTCGAGTTCTCCACCCTCGCCCTCCCGTACATCACCGGCGAGATCAAGCGCTACTTCCGCGACACCACCTGGGCCGTGCACGTACCGCGCCGCCTGCAGGAGCTGCGCACGGAACTCGCCAAGGCCCAGGACGCCCTGAGCGATGTCCTGGGCAGGGCGCCGACGGTCAAGGAGCTCGCCCAGCACCTGGAGCTGTCCGACGACGAGGTCATCGAGGGGCTGGTGGCCGCGAACGGCTACACGAGCAGTTCCCTCGACGCCACCGCCGTCGACGGCGACACGTCGTCCGCGGCGAGCCGCGGCGCCCGGCCGGCGGCGGAACGCCACGGCGCCGTCGATCCCGGCATGGAACTCTTCGAGGAGTTCCACACCCTCGCACCCCTGCTGGAGCAGCTGGACGAACGCGACCGGCTCGTCCTGCAGCTGCGCTTCGGGCAGGAGAAGACCCAGGCGGAGATCGGCGCCGAGCTCGGCGTCTCGCAGATGCAGGTCTCCCGCATCCTGTCCCGGACCCTGGCTCGGCTGCGCACCGGCATGCTCGCGGTGTAGGAAGGGACCATGAACACCCCATCCGGCGCGGAGGCGGCAGCGGAGGCGGGCGCGGTCGCGCCGGCGCCGCTGACCGCCCGGCCGTGGCAGGACCGTCCGGGCGCGCGCCTGAGCGGCAGCTGCGACCTGGACACCCGGCAGTGCCTGTCCGCCGCGCTCGGCGCGGTGACCGCGATTCCCGGCCCCGTCGTCCACCTCGACCTCTCCGCCGTGGTCTTCCTCGACACGGCCGCGGTCGCCGCCCTCGTAGGGGCGGCGGCCGCCCTCAGCGGGCAGGGCCGGCGCCTGTTGCTCCACGACCCGCCCTACTCGCTCCGCAAGGTCGTGGAGATGTTCCCGGACGAATGCGCCGCGCTGGAGGTCGCAGCATGATCACTGTTCCTGAGCCCGCCGGGCCCGGGGCCTTCGTCCATCCCGCCCTCTTCTACCGGGACCTCGACACGTACGTGTCCGGCGTGGGCGCCTTCGTGCGCACCGCCCTGTCGGCGGACGAACCGGTCCTCGTCGCCGTACCGGGCCCGCATCTGGACGCCCTGCGCGAGAGCCTCGGCGCGAGCGCGGCGGGCGTGACCTGGACGGACATGACGGAGCTGGGCCGCAATCCCGGCCGCATCCTGGCCGGCTTGCAGGACTTCGCCGACCTGCACGCGAGCCGGGCGGCCCGGATCGTCGGAGAGCCGATCTGGCCCGGCCGCTCCCCCGCCGAGGTCCTGGAGGCCACCCGGCACGAGGCCCTCATCAACACGGCCTTCGCCGGCCGGCACGCCACCGTCCTGTGCCCGTACGACGTACGGGGCCTGGCGCCCGAGGTGCTGGCCGACGCCCGGCGTACGCACCCCACGCTGATCGAGGGCGGCCTGGACCTGCCGAGCCCGGCGTACACCGACGCCGCGCGGGTTTCGGCGGACTGCGACCGGGCGCTGCCCGAACCCGAGGGCGAGGCGCTCCGGTTCGCGTACGCCCACGGAGGACTTGCCGAGGTGCGCGAGTACGCCGAGACTTGGGCCCGCGGGACCGCGCTGACCCCGGCGCGCCGCGGCGATCTGCTCCTGGCCGTCAGCGAGGCCGCGGCGAACTCCCTGTCCCACGGGGGCGGGAAGGGCACGCTGCGCCTGTGGACGACCACCGGCGCCGGTGCGGGAGTCGTCGCCGAGATCCACGACGCGGGCCGCCTGGCCGACCCCCTCGCGGGGCGCCGCCGCCCCTCGCTGGCCTCGGCCGACGGCGGCCGCGGCCTGTGGATGATCCACCAGCTCTGCGATCTCGTCGAGGTCCGTGCCCTGGACGGCGGCTTCACGCTGCGACTCCACATGGCAACGCCCTGACACCTGAGGTCACCTACACTCGGGGGCGGGCTCGGGTGTCCCCGGGCCGCTCGGGGGCATACGGACAGTCCGGGACACCGGCCACGATCTCGTCGGCGGGTCCCGGTAGCAACGCACGGCAAACAGCGAACAGGGCAGCGTCGGCACGGGGGTGCGAGAGCACGGTGGAGACCATCGGACAGGAAACGGGAGATCCAGTGAGCGCCGGCCTTCCCGGTGGAGGCCAGCGGCGCCGTCTCGCCCTGACGGGCGTCGGGGGCGCGGTGGCCAAGGGCCGCGACTTCACGCGCCGGGCCCTGCGCGACTGGGGCTGGGACGGAACCGAGACCGCCGAGGACGCCCTGCTGCTCGTGTCCGAGCTGCTGACCAACGCCTCCCTGCATGCGGACGGCTGCCGGGAACTCGTCCTCACGGCCGGGGAGACGCTGCGCATCGAGGTGTGCGACGGCACGACGGCCCTGCCCCTCCTGAACCCGGCCCCGCGGCGCGGCATGCCGGGCGGCCACGGCCTGCACATCGTGGAGCGGCTGTCCGACCGCTGGGGCACGCACGCCCATGAGCAGGGCAAGTCCGTCTGGGCCGAGATCGAGGCGGCCCGTCTGGTGTCCGGCAGGCCCACGGCCCGCTGAGCGTGCCCGGGGCCGCCGCGCCCGCCGGTTCCGGTCTCGCGCCCTCCCGCGAGGGGGGCGTCGATCCGGCCGCCGGGGGCAGGAGCGCGTCATGACCTCTCATCAGCTCACCTCCCTGGCCCTGCCACCGGCGATCGGGCCCTCCTGGGTGCACCTGCTCGTCATCGCCTTCGCGCTGATCGTCCTCGTGGACACCCTCGTCCGGCACCGCTAGTGCCGTGGCCCGTAGGCCCCGGTCGGGTGCCGTACGGGCCCGCTCCGGCCCGGAGTTCCGTCAGAAGGGGCGGCCGTCCTTCGTGTCGTGCGCCGCCGGAGCCCGGTCCAGGAGGATGCGGGGCAGGGCGCCGGGGTGCTTCTCCGCCAGCCAGGCGATGAGCTTCTCGCGTACGGCGCAGCGCACCGTCCACAGGTCGTCGGCGTCCTTGGCCGTGACGATGGCCCGCACCACGATGGTGGAGGGCGTGGTCTCCGTGACGGCGAGGTCCCAGCCGCGGCCGTCCCACTCCGGGCAGTCGTGCAGGATCTCGTGGACCTTGTCCCGTATGAGGTCCACGGGCGCGCCGGGGTCGCAGTGGAGGAAGACCGTGCCGGTCATCTGGACTCCGCCGCGCGACCAGTTCTCGAAGGGCCGGGTGGTGAAGTACGAGACGGGCATGGTGATGCGGCGTTCGTCCCAGGTGCGTACGGCGAGGAAGGTGAGGGTGACGTCCTCGACCACCCCCCACTCGCCGGCGACCACGACCGTGTCCCCGATGCGCACCAGGTCGCCGAAGGCGATCTGGAAACCCGCGAAGAGGTTCCCGAGGGTGGACTGGGCCGCGACGCCGGCCACGATGCCGATGATCCCGGCGGAGGCGAGCACGGAGGTTCCGAGCGCGCGGAAGCTCGGGAAGGTGAGGAGCATCGCGGCCACCGCGATCACGGCCGCCACGACCGTCACGACCCTCGTGATCAGCGTCACCTGGGTACGGACCCGGCGTACGCGGGCCGGGTCGCGGGTGCCGGTGGCGTACCGGGCGTACCCCGACTCGACGGCGGCGGAGGCCACGGTCACGATCAGCCAGGCCCCCGCGCCGATCAGGGCCAGCGACAGGATCCGGCCCACGGCGGCGGCGTTGTCCCGCAGCGGCGGCCATTGCGTCTGCCGGTAGGCGCCCTTGAACAGGGCGGCGAGCAGGACGATCTGCAGGGCGTGGCGGCAGCGGCGCAGCAGGTTCCACAGCGGCGTTTCGGGGTGTCGCGCGGCGGCGCGGCGGAGCAGTCGGTCGACGGCCCAGCCGGCCGCGGCGGTGACCAGGATCGATCCCCCGAGGACGGTCAGGAGGCGAAGGACGGTGTTCATGTCTCCCCAGTGGGTGGAAGCGGCACGGACTCCCGCGCGCCTGCCCCACGACGGGGACCTGACACGGGGAGCCCGTCGGCCGCGGGTCCTGCTCCGGGGGGAGGCCGAGGTCGCTCCGGCCCGCGCGCGGGGGTCACTTCTCGCGCTGGAGGGCCTTTCGCCAGCCCGCGAGACGCGGCTTCGAGGCCGCCTTCGAGGCCGCCTTCGGCTCCGGCTTCGAGGCCCGCTTCGAGACCGTCTTCGAGGCCGCCTTCGGCTCCGGCTTCGAGGCCCGCTTCGGGACCGCCTTCGGCTCCGGCTTCGAGACCGCCTCCGGCTCCGGCTCCGGCCTCGGCGATGGCACGGCCGTGCCCGGCCGGGGCCTGCGGTGCCACCAGTGCCTGCGGCGCGGGTGCACGGCCCGGCCCAGCCTGCGGCCGATCAGCAGGTAGCCCAGGAGGGCTCCGCCGGTGTTGAGGATGACGTCGTCGATGTCGAAGACGCGTCCCGTGACGAGGGCGCCCTGGATCAGCTCGACCAGCGTCATCAGACAGACCGTCACCGCGGCGACGCGCAGCAGTCCCCGGGCCGGCGGCATGAGGACGGGCAGGAGCACACCGAACGGCAGGCCCAGCAGCAGGTTTCCGCCCAGCTGGCGCACCGCCTCGAAGGTCGACGCCCCGTCCAGGTAGGCGCTGATCGAATGGCCGGGGCGGACGTTGCTGTGCACCAGGTCCACCGAGGCGGCGGACGGTTCCAGCGTGAGCCGCGCCAGGACCACGCTGAACAGGACGGTCCCGACGAAGGCCGCCACCATGGCCAGCGCCCGGATGGCCGGGTGCACCGGATCGCGTCGTCGCCAACCGGCTGGCACGGCTCCGCTGTCGGTCCCCTCACCGCGCCGCAGCGCGTGTCTCCATGTCATGCCGCCTCGTCTGCCCTGTGAAGGGGCCTGTACTCGCCCGGAAGTGAGGGCCGGGTACGGACCGTCGGGCCGCCACACCATCGGGTGCGGGAGCGAATGAACGGGCGAAGCCGGGGCAGGCGAGTTCGCGCGGGGCGCCGACAGTGCCCCGTACGACATCGAAAGAGAGGGACGGCAGGCCCAGCCTCGTCGCCCCCTGTCTGGCGAAGGAGTTGTTTTCGCGTGACTGAGCATGTGTGGAGCTACCGGTCGACCGCGGGCCACCTGACCGGTACCGATCTGATCGGTTACACGGTCGAGGCGACCGACGGCAGCATCGGCAAGGTCGACAAGCACTCCGACGAGGCCGGTGACGCCTACCTGGTCGTGGACACCGGGATGTGGATCTTCGGCAAGGAGGTCCTGCTCCCGGCGAGCACGGTGATCATCGTCGACGTGGAGCGGGAGAAGGTCTACGTCGACGGCACCAAGGAGCAGATCAAGGACGCTCCGGAGTTCCACCGTGAGAAGCACCTCGACGACGTCGGTTACCGCGAGGAGCTCGGGACCTACTACTCCATCGGCGGCTTCGGCGGCCGCATCATCTGACGCGTGCACGCGACTGGGCCCGGACTCGATGAGTCCGGGCCCAGTGCCGTGCCCGCGGCACGCCGGGGCCGGCTTGCCGGGCCCCGGCGCACCAGCGTGGCCGTCATCCCCCTACGAGTGCGCGCACGTTCTCGACGCTGCCGCAGTCGGCGGCGAGCTGCCTCTCCCGCTCCCGGAGGAAGGCCGCCCCGAGCTCGGCCCTCCGCTCGTCCGGGACGTTCTCGCGGGCTCCGTTGAGGATGGTGCGCTCCTCCTCGTCGAGGTGGTGGGTGACCGCCTTGACCAGGTCCTCCAGGCGCCCGTCCCACGCGTCGGAACCCACCTCGGACACCTCCAGCAGCGCCAGGAGGGCCTCGTTCCCTTCGGCGTGCTCCTCGGTCCCGTGGTCCACCTCCGCGTTGTCGACGTCCTTGAACCGTTTCAGGGCCCCGTACACCTCGGCCTCCTCCGCCTCGCCGTGCGCGACGAGGAGCGCGGAGAGTTTCGCGAGCGCGCCCGCCCTGTCGGCCTCCACGCTGCGCATACGGCGGAAGAGCTCCTCCATCGTGCGGTGGTCCTTGAGGATCAAGGCGACGACGTCCTGGTTCTCGCGTGCGTCCGCGGTCATGCCACGTCCCTCCTCCGTCTCGGGGATTCGTTTCGCATGGGCGCCTGCTCGATGCGGGCGGGTTCAAACCTTGGCCGCATTGGTGCCGGTGCGGGTTTGCCCGCCGGCCGGCAGGGCAACCGCGCCGACTGAGACGTAAAGCCCCCGAACGGAGGCCGGAGATGTCAACCAACGCACTGATAGCCGTCATCGTCGTGGCGGCGGTCGTCGTGATCGCCCTCGTCGCCCTGGTGTGGGCACTGTCCCGACGACGCCACCTGCGCCGGCGGTTCGGCCCGGAGTACGAGCGCACCGTAGAGGAACGCGGGGACAGGAAGGCCGCCGAGCGGGAGCTGCGGGCCCGTGAGGAGCGGCACGGCCGGCTCGGCATCAAGGAGCTGCCGCCCGAGCGCAGGCAGGAGTACGCGCAGGAGTGGACCGGTGTCCAGCAGCGGTTCGTGGACGGGCCGGAACGCTCCGTGAACGAGGCCGACGAGCTCGTGACCCGGCTGATGGGTGAGCGCGGCTATCCCACGGAGGGGCACCGGGAACAGGTGCGTGACCTCTCCGTCGAGCACGGCCACACGCTGGAGCAGTACCGGGCCGCCCACGCGACCAAGGTGCGCGGCGGTACCGGCGAAGCGACCACGGAGCAGCTGCGCGGGGCGATGGTGCACTACCGCGCCCTGTTCGAGGAGCTGCTCTCCGACCAGAGGAGCCGATGACATGAAGAAGATCTACGAGGACAAGTCCGGACGTGGGGCGGTGTCCGATCCCGTCTTCACGGCGGAGGACCTCGCTCGTCCCACGCCGCCGCCCACGCCGCCCGCACCGCCCAAGGCGGCTCCCGCGAACGGGCCCGCCGGTGAGCCCACCGGCGGGACGGAATCACATCGAGGGTCTCAGAGCGAGGAAGAACCGTTCCTGGGAGACGCCGAGGCGGAGCGCTACCACACCACCTGGAACGAGATCCAGGGCCGGTTCGTGGACGATCCGCGGGAGGCGGTCCGGTCCGCGGACGTCCTGGTGTCGGAGGTCATGCTGAAGTTCTCGGACACCCTGTCCGCACGCCGGGACGGGCTGGAGAAGCGGTGGAACGGCGGCGAACAGGTCGCCACCGAGGATCTGCGGCAGGCCCTGCGCGCCTACCGCTCGCTGGTGGACCGGCTGCTCGCGACCTGAGTGCCGGGGCCCGGTGTCGCCATCCGGGTCTCCTGGGTCCTCCGCCGTGGCCGCCCGTCAGGCGGCCACGGCGGAGGACTCTGGGCCATCCGGAGCATCGGGGGCGTGTTCCCCACGGGCCGCCGACCATCCGCCGCCCGATCGGTGGATAGTCGGTCGGGGCGTCGGCCGCGCGAGCTGCCGGCCCCGAGGCCAGGCGACACAGGGAGAGTGGATCCGATGGTGAAGAAGGCATTGCTGACGTACGCCTTGGCGGCCGGAGTACTGATCGGGCCGCTGAGCACGGCCGGTTGGGCGGCCGGCGGGCTCGCCGCCGGGTACGGGCAGGTCAAGTCCGGCCCCGTGGGCGTGGTCGAGTCCCGCGCACCGCTGAACGTCCGCGAGAAGCCGACCGTGTACTCGGACGTGGTGAAGAAGCTGCATCCGCACGAGCGGGTGCTCCTCGTGTGCCAGAAGCGCGGGGGCTGGGTGGACGGCAACCCGGTGTGGTACCGCCTGCACGGCTCGAAGGGCTGGGTCTCGGCCCGCTACGTGCACAACCTCCAGCCGGTCCGCCCCTGCTGAGAGCGCGCCGGGCGGTGGAAGGCCGCAAAGGGAACGGCCCCCGGAGTTCGGGGGCCGTTCCCTTTGCGGGTCCCTTTGCGGGTCCCTGTACGCGCGCAGGCGCTCAGGCGGTGGAGGACAGTGCCTGCCTCCGCGCTCCCGTCGTACGCAGTCCGCGCCTCTCGTGCGCGGTGAGCCCGCCCCAGACGCCGAACGGCTCTCCCACCTTCAGCGCGTGCCGCAGGCAGTCGGGCTGCACCGGGCACAGGGCGCACACCTCCTTCGCCGCCGAGTCCCGCGCCTCCCGCTCCACGCGCTGCTCGCCCGCGGGATGGAAGAAGAGCCGCGAGCCCAGTTCCCGGCAGGCGGCGTCCTCCTGCCACAGCCAGTGGTGCTCGGCGCGACCCGGTAGACGCGACACATTTCCCACCTCGGAACCTCCATCGGAGACGGCCCGGATTCGGAGCGGATCCGGACCGGATTCGGATACGTGATCCCATCGCGTCTGACCCGGAACGCCTGGTTCAAACGGCCTGCCCCCGCCGTGCCCGGCGGCTCCGCCGGGCGAGCAGGGCCGCGGCCAGTACGCCGGCCGCCGTGAGCAGCGCGGTCCGGTGGCTCCGCGCCGTGGTCGCGGCCCGCACGGCCTTGCCCCGTACGGAATCGAGGTTCTTGTCCTCCACCAGGCGGCCGACGTGCGACGCCGCCGTCCCCCGCAGCCGCTCGGCGGTCTCGTGGACCCGCGACGAAGAGCCCGCCCTGGAGACCAGCGCCTCGACCGTCCGGCCGAGTTCCTTGCGGGTCCGGGCGGCCTGTCGGCGGAGCGCCCGTGCGCCGGGGACGGACTTGTTTGCGTTCAATCCGGTCGCCGTCGTCATCTTCTTCGTCATCTTCGTCATCGTCGTCGTCATGGTCGGGGTTCCCTTTCCTTCGAGTCCTCCGCCTACCCGCGGGCCGGCCGGGCGCCGTGCGCCCCGCGATGTCCGCCTGACGGGTGTGCTGCGCGGATACCCGGCAACGGGCGCATCACACGGGCGAGTTGGCCCGGAAACGGACTGGTGGCCCGCCCCGAACGGGACGGGCCACCAGTGGGCCGGGGTCCGGCGGTTCCGCCGCCGGCTACCAGTAGTGACGTCGGCCGCCGACCGCGTGTCCGACCGAGCCCAGGAGCCACAGCACCGCCCCCACCACGAGCAGGATGACGCCGATGGTCCACAGAACGGAGATTCCGGTCAGGAATCCGATGAGCAGGAGGATGAGTCCGGCGAAAAGCATGATGTCCTCACTCGCGCGTCGGGAAAGCGGCGAACCGGGTGGCTCCGCAGCTGTGCCTCGGCCCGCGTCTACCCTCGGACGCCGTCCTTATCTGTCGGCGACGGCGGCCGGCGCTCGCCGCGCGCCGGTCCGGGAGAGCCACCCTGCCGGGGACCGGCCGGTGGGGCGCCGTTCAGGCCGACAGGTCGAGCTCGTAGACCTGTCCGATCAGATCGGCGCCGAAGCTGTGGTGCGGCTCCTCCTCCACGAGCCGGAAGCCGGCGGCCAGGTAGATCCCGCGCGCGGCCACCAGGGTGTCGTTCGTCCACAGCCGGATCCGCTCGTACCCCGCCTCGCGGGCGAAGTCCACGCACTGTGCGACCAGGCGCGAGCCCAGGCGGTGACCGCGGGCGGCGGGGTCCACGAGGAGGATCCGCAGTGTGGCGGTGCTCCGCTCGCGCTCGTCGCCCTCCTTGCCGGCCACGCAGAACACGCTGCCGACCCGGCGGCCGTCCAGTTCGGCGATCCAGGCCTCCTCGCGGGAGGGATCGCGGCCGGCCGCGTAGTCCGCGACGATCCGCGCGACCAGGGCCTCGAAGCTGATGTCCCAGCCGAATTCCTTCGCGTACTGCTCGCCGTGGGCCATGACCACCCAGCCGAGATCGCCCGGCTCCCCCATGGGCCGGATCACCGCGCGGACCTCGTTCATGGGGACCCTCTCTCACGCATGACGGCACTGCATCACTGCGCCATCGAACTACTGAAACGACCGTTTCAGTAAAGCATAATGTCCGGATGACCCCTTCCGCCCGTGACGGCTCCGCCCGCAAGCAGCAGCTCCTGGAGCTGGCCTACGCCCACGTGCTCGACCACGGGCTGGCGGACATGTCCCTGCGCCCCCTGGCCGAGGCGATCGGCAGCAGTCCGCGCGTCCTCCTCTTCCTGTTCGGCAGCAAGGACGCCCTGGTGCAGGCGCTGCTCGCGCGGGCGCGGCAGGACGAGACGGGGATGCTCGAAGCCGTGCACCGGGCCCGGCCGGAGCACGGGCTCGCACGCACGGGCGAACTGGTGTGGAGCTGGCTGGCCGACCCGGGGCACCGCAAGGTACTCACCCTCTGGGTCGAGGGCTATGCGCGCTCGCTGGGCGACGGCGCGGGACCCTGGGCGGGGTTCGCGGAGCGGACGATCGCCGACTGGCTGGAGGTCTTCGCCGCCGCCCAGCCGCCGGACCGCCGCGACACGCCCGAGGGGCTCGCCGAGCGCACCCTGCTGTTGTCGGTCCTGCGCGGAGCCCTGCTGGACCTACTGGCGAGCCGGGACGAACCGCGCACCACCGCGGCCGTGACCGCCCATCTCCGCACCCTGGAGGCCCCCGCCGACGGTGCACCGACCCGCGGGGGCCTGGCCGGCGACGGACCCACCGGCAGGACCGACCGCGTCACCCGGACGGTCGCCGCGCCGCGGGCGGCCGTCTACGCCGCCCTCCTCGACCGCGAGTCCCTCGAAGCCTGGCTCCCGCCGGACGGGATGAGCGGGCGGATCGAGCAGTGGGACCCGCGGCCCGGCGGCGGTTTCCGAATGGTCCTCACCTACCTCGATCCCGCCGAAAGCCCCGGCGCGGGCCCGGGCAAGACGTCCGACGCGACCGATGTGGTCGACGTACGGTTCACCGGGCTGGTGCCGCCGGAACGCGTGGTGCAGCAGGCTGTGTTCGAGTCCGACGACCCTTCCTACGCCGGCACCATGACGATGACCTGGCACCTCGCCGCCTCCGCCGTCGGCACCGAGGTGACCTTCACCGCCACGGACGTACCCCCGGGCATCGACCGGGCGGACCACGAGGCGGGCATCGCCTCCTCGCTGGCCCACCTGGCGTCGTACGTCGAAGAGGCCCGATGAGCTGAACGGGCTGCGCGCCGGCGCTACTTGCTCACTGAGGCGGGGGCCGTTTCGGTCGTGGGGCCCGCCTGGTCCCGCAGTTCGAGCTGCTGCGGCCGCAGGGCGGGGATCAGGGCCGCGATGGCCCCGGACAGCAGGGCGAAGCCGCCGCCCATCAGCAGGCCGGTGCGGAAGCCCGCCTCGGAGGTGAAGGTGAATCCGCCCGCCGTGGTGGTCATCTGGGCCAGGACCACACCGACGACGGCGGCGCCGACGGAGGTGCCCAGCGAGCGCATGAGGGCGTTGAAGCCGTTGGCCGCGCCGGTCTCCGTCAGCGGCACCGCGCTCATGATCAGAGCGGGCATGGCTCCGTAGGCGAGGGCGACCCCGCTGTTGACGACCATGACGGCGACCATCAGCCCGACGGCGGTCGAGGAGAAGAGGAGCGCGACGCCGTAGCCCGCGGCCAGGACGAGCGCCCCGCACACGAGGGTGACCTTGGGGCCGTGGGAGTTGGTGAGCTTCCCGCCGAGGGGGGACACGGCCATCATCATGAGCCCGCCGGGGAGCATCCACATGCCGGCCGCCAGCATGGACTGGCCCAGGCCGTAGCCGGTGGCGGCGGGGAACTGCAGCAGTTGCGGGATGACCAGCATGCTCGCGTACATGCCGAAGCCGATGGAGACGGAGGCGAGGTTGGTCAGCAGGACGCGCGGGCGGACCGTGGTGCGCAGGTCCACCAGCGGGTCGGTGGTGCGCCATTCGAACCACCCCCAGGCGGCCAGGACCACCACGGCGGTGGCGATCAGACCGAGGGTGGTGGCGGATCCCCAGCCCCAGTCGGCGCCCTTGGACACGAACAGCAGCAGGGACACCAGGCCCGCCGCGAGGCCCAGTGCGCCGACCACGTCGAAGCGTTGCCCCTTGGCGGCGGCCGGAACATCGGGGACGAAGGCCACGATCATGACGGCGACACAGCCGGCGAGCACCGCGGACCCCCAGAACAGGAAGCGCCAGCTGGTGTACTGGGCGACGGCCGCGGAGACCGGGAGGCCGATGCCGCCACCGATGCCCATGGAGGCGCTCACGAGGGCGATGGAGGAACTGAGCTTCTCGGCGGGGAGGATGTCGCGGAGCAGGGCGATGCCCAGCGGGATCATGCCCATGCCGACGCCCTGCAGCCCGCGCCCGATGATCATCTGGACGACGCCGCCCGCCAGCGCGCACACCACCGATCCGGCGATCAGCGGTATGCAACAGGCCAGGAGCATGCGGCGCTTGCCGAGCATGTCGCCCAGGCGCCCGCTGATCGGTACGCACACGCCTGCGACCAGGAGGGTGGCGGTGACCACCCATGCGGAGTTGGAGTGGGAGGTGTGGAGGATGTTCGGCAAGTCGGCCAGCAGCGGCGTGACCAGTGTCTGCATGACGGCTGCGGCGATGCCCGCGAGTGCGAGCGTCGCGATCACCTTGCCGGTGCGGGGGGCGGCCGTGGGCGGCTGTTGCATGAAGGGTCCTAAAGGCGTGGGCCGCAGGCCCGGCCGGCCGGACGGCACGGGGCGCACGAGGTACGGAGGGGTCTGCCCGGCGGAGCGTGGGCACGAGGTCGGCGTGCACCACAATCAGTAGTCAACTATCAGTTCGGGGTGTACGACGTGTCAACCTGATCCGATCGTCGACTATCAGTTGTATGGTCGGCAGTGTGCCGACCGAAAGCCCCAAACCCCTGCGCGCCGACGCCGTGCGCAATATCGAGAAGATCGTCAGAGCGGCCCGCGACGTGTACGCCGAGCTGGGACCCGATGCCCCGCTCGACGAGATCGCACGACGGGCCGGGGTGGGGATCGCCACGCTCTTCCGCCGCTTCCCCGACAAGGCCGCCCTGCTCCGGGCCGTGATCGACCAGCAGTTCGCCCAGGACGTCCTCCCCGTCATCGACCGCGGACTGGCCGACGAGGACCCCCGCCGCGGCCTGACCGTCGTACTCGAAGCCGCCCTGGCCTCGGCGGCCGGCGAGCACCACGTGCTGACGGCCGCCCGGAACGCCGGCGTCCTCTCCGCGGAGGTCAGCGCCCGGTTCTTCGCCGCGCTCGACCCGCTGGTGACCCGGGGGCAGCAGGCCGGGGTGATCCGGGGCGACCTCGTGCCCGACGATCTGAAGAGGATCATGGGCATGCTCGTCAGCGTGCTGTGGACCATGGACCCCGCCGAGGAGGGCTGGCGCCGCTACGTGGCCCTGGTCATGGACGGCCTGAGCCCGGCCGCGGCGAGTCCCCTGCCCCACCCGGCTCCCCCGCTGCTGCGCCGGCCGCAGGAATGATCTCCTTCGGGCCGTAGAGCGCCGCGGTCGCCCCGGTGAGCAGAGCCCAGTAACGGTCCCCGAAGGACCAGTGCCACCATTCCGTCGGGTAGTTCACCAGCCCGGCGGCGGTGAGGGTGGCGCCCAGCAGTTCCCGGTTGGCGCGGGCCTCCCCGCCGATGCCGGCGGCGTGCGTGTAGCAGGCGCCCCCGCTCTCCTCCGGGTCCGCGTTCATCCGCGTGCCCATGTCCAGCTCGCGGCCGTCGGCGTCGGCGAGCGTGAGGTCCACGGCCGCACCGGCACTGTGCGGAGCGATCGCGGGCGGGGAGACGTAGCGGCTCGCGGCCGTATGGATCCGATCCTCGCTCCACCCGGGGTTGTCGGCCCGCAGCAGGCCGGCGTACTCCTCGAAGTACGCGCGCTGGAGCGAGGGCGGCCGGTACCCCTCGACGAACAGGAGCCGCAGTCCGCGGGGCAGGGCCTGCTGGGCGTCGAGCAGGCGTGCCAGCACGCCTTCCCGCAGGTGCGCGAAGGCGTCCGCCGGGTCCTTTTTGCGCGCGTCGACCAGCAGATGGCCGCCGCGGCGGACGTCGACGAGGCGTTCGCCGCACTCCTCGACGGGTATCGCCGCGACCTTCGGGTCCGACATCAAGATGATCTCGTTCATCCCGTGATCATCGCGCACGGCTCAGATCCAGTCGCGCCGCTTGAAGCCGAGGTAGAGGGCCACCGAGAGGGTGAGCATCAGCGCGGAGGAGACCAGGAAGCCGGTGTGCGTGCCGTCCCCCGGGAAGGGGACGTTCTGGCCGTAGAAGCCGGTGATCGCGGTCGGGACGGCGATGATGGAGGCCCAGCTGGTGACCTTCTTCATGATCAGGTTCAGCCGGTTGCCCTGGACGTTGAGGTTGGTGTCCATGACCGAGTTCACCAGGTCCCGCAGGGATTCGGTCCACTCGGTGGCGCGCAGGACGTGGTCGTAGACGTCCTGGTAGTACGGCAGCATCGCGGGGCTGACGGTGTGCAGGTCGCGGCGCAGCAGGGTGTTGACGACCTCGCGCATGGGCAGCACGACCCGGCGCAGGAGCACCAGGTCCTTGCGCAGGTCGTACGAGCGCCGCTGAACGGTGCGAACCTCGTCGCGGCCGTCCTCGAAGAGCAGTTGCTCCAGGGCCTCGATCTGCTCGTCGAGCTGCTGGACGGCTTTGAAGTGGCCGTCCACGAGGCAGTCGAGCAGTCCGTGGAGCAGGAAGCCGACGCCTTCCTTGGCGAGGTCGGCGGAGTCGTCCCAGTAGTCGACGACGCGGTCCATGTCGAAGTGGCCGCTCGCGCGGACGGTGATCAGGGCGTTGGCGGTGATGAAGGCGGAGATCTCCCGGGCCCGCAGGGGACCGTCGGGGGTGTCGGTGTAGACGGCGTAGGCGCTGAGGAAGAGGTGCGTGCGGTAGCGGTCGAGCTTGGCTCGCTGGTGCGCGTGCCGGGCGTCCTCGACGGCCAGTTCGTGCAGCCCGAACTGCTCGGTGATCAGGTCGAAGTCCGCGGCGGTGGGATCGCAGAGGTCCAGCCAGACGTGGCAGTCCGGCCGCCCCGCGTATGCGGAGAGGTCCTGGGTGGGGAACCCCTCCAGGGCCAGGACACCATCGCGGTACAGCCGGGTTCGTGCCACCCGAGCAGGCTAGGCGGACGGCTCCGGCCGGTCCGCGAGCGACACCCCCGCGCGCGGGCGGGGGTCGCCTCGGGGAGTCGGCCGGTGGGCATCGGCCGGTGGGTGCACGCGGTCGGCAGCCGTGGAGCGGGACGGATCGGCCGCGGAGGGGACGGGGCGGCCGTAGAGGGACGGGTCAGTTCTTGCGGCGTGCGGCCCAGACGGAGCGTTCGGTGCGCACGGCGAGGTCGTCGCGGCGCAGGATGCTCTCCGGGCCGTCGGTGTCGAGCAGCCGGTCGAGCGCGGCGAGGTCCTCGGGCACGAGGGTGTCGACGATGCTGCGGCGCAGGCGCTGCAGGCTGCTGAGGGCGTACGCGCCGACCGCCTCGCTGCGGGAGCCCTCGATGTTCACGTCGATCACGCGGTCGCCGTCGAGGGCGAATCCGGCCGCGGTGAGCTTCGGCCCCCAGTCGGCGCCGCGGTGCGGCACGTGCTCGGCGTGGTGACACTCGCTCGCGGTGTGGCAGCGCTCCTCCAGTCCGGGCCGGCCTTCGGGGGCACCCTCGGGCAGGAAGCGCGGGAAGCCCGCCAGCTCGACGACGGCGAACAGCCCGCCGGGGGCGAGCAGTTCCCGGACCGTGCGCAGGGCCTGGTCCGGGTCGGCCATGTGGTGCATCGAGGCCGAGGCCCACACCAGGTCCGGCGTACCGAGTTCGGGCCACTCGGTCTCGTCGAGGTCGGCCTGCACGGTGCGGACGCGGTCCTCGACGCCTCGGGCGCACGCCTTCTCGCGCAGGCGCAGCAGGTGCGCCGCCGAGGAGTCGACGGCGGTGACGTGCGCGTCGGGGAAGCGGTCGAGCAGGGCGAAGGTGCCGGCTCCCGTGCCGCAGCCCAGGTCCACGATGTGGCGAGGGGGCTCGTGCAGGGGCAGCCAGGTGGTGATGTCGGCGATGTGCTCGGCGAGTACTTCCGCGTCGAGGTCGAGGATCTCCGCCTGGCCGTCGGCCTCGTGGTGGGCGTGGGCGTCGTGGTGGGCATGGGCGTCGACCTGGGCGTGGTCATGGCCGTGGGGGCCGTGGCCGGCGTGCTGGGCGTGGCCGTGCTGCGGTGCGTGCTGTGCGTGGGTCATGGATCCACGGTAGGACGCCCATGCGCTTGCCGCATGCAATCTTGCCGGTTAGGCAAGAAGATGGCCTCGGGGCCCCCAGGACGCGCAAGACGCCCGCGCCCGACAACCCGTACGGGGCAGGGGGAGCCAGGACCGACCTGGAGGACATGGAGGACATGGAGGACCTCAAGGAGCCGCCCGCCCGCGCCTCGTCAATGATCCGGCCCCTGACCGGCGCCTTCGCCGTTCCCGTCGCCTCCCCCGTCACCGATGCCGTTGTCCCTCTGGTGGCCGCGGCGGGCGTCCCGGTCGAAGATCCCCAGGATCTCGCACGGTCCCCCCTCGGCGCCGATCGCGTGCGGCATCATCGTGGGGAATTCGGCCGCCTGGTTCGTCTCGATGCGGAAGCGGCGGTGCCCCAGCAACAGGATCGCGGTACCGGACAGGACCACGAGCCATTCGCGCCCGGGGTGCGCGCGCATCCGGGAGGGGTTGTCGGGTGGCGGCTCGGTCATGCGCTGGCGGATGACCGTCATCCCCGGTTCCCCCTTGATCGGCCAGCGCATCTGCCCGCGAGCGGCGTCGATCATCGGACTGGTGATGACATCGTCGGTCGCGGTCTCCACGAGCTGGTCCAAGGTGGTGTCGAGCGCGCGGGCGAGCGTGACCAGGCTGTCCAGCGCCAGGCGGCGCTGGCCGTTCTCGATGCGGCTGAGCGTGGACTGGCTGAGCCGGGCACGCGTGGCCAGTTCCTCCAGGGACCAGCCCTGCGCCACCCGCAGCGCGCGGATGCGTTTGCGTACCAGGCTGTCCAGATCGCCGTCTTCTTGCGTCATAGGCAACATTGTATGCCCGCCCTGCAAGTCGCGGTTAGCGTCGTACGCAGACGGCCCCGGACCACGGGGCCGGCACGAAACCTCCCGAAGGGAAACCGACGCCATGTCCGCGACGACCACCGCCCACGCGACCGACGCACTGCCGGACGGGACCGTCGACGCCGTGGTGATCGGCGGCGGCGCCGCCGGTCTGAACGGCGCGCTGATGCTCGCCCGCTCCCGCCGTTCGGTCGTCGTGATCGACAGCGGCACCCCCCGCAACGCGCCCGCCGAAGGCGTGCACGGCCTGCTCGGCCTGGACGGCACCCCGCCGGCGGAACTGTACGGGCGGGGCCGTGAGGAAGTGCGCCGCTACGGCGGCCTCGTCGTCTCCGGCGAGGTCTGCGCCGCCGAGCACGCCGATCCGTCCGCCGACGGCGACCTGCGCTTCACCGTCACCCTGACCGACGGCCGCGTCCTGACGGCGCGCCGCCTGCTGGTGGCCACCGGTCTGCGCGACGTCCTGCCCGAGCTGCCCGGACTGGCGGAGCACTGGGGCCACAGCGTGGTGCACTGCCCGTACTGCCACGGCTGGGAGGTGCGCGACGAGCCGATCGGCGTCCTCGCCACCGGCCCCGCATCGGTCCACCACGCCCTGTTGTTCCGTCAGCTCACCGACGACCTCGTCTACTTCACGGACGGCACCGAGCTGGACGAAGAGACACGTACGCGCTTCGCCGCACGCACCATCCGCGTCATCGACACCCCGGTCGAAGAGGTCGTGGGGGACGCCGACGGCGGCATCCGCGGCGTGCGCTTGGCCGACGGCCGGGTCGTCGACCGCCGCGTCCTCGCGGTGGCGACCACGCTCGTGGCCCGTACCGAGGGACTGTCGGGCCTGGGCCTGCCGATGGAGGAACTGCCCGGCGGCGGCCGTCGCTTCATCTCCGGCGCGGCCGGCGCCACCGACGTGCCCGGGGTGTGGGTGGCCGGCAACGTCACCGACCCGATCGCCCAGGTCGGGGCCTCCGCCGCGGCCGGGGCGCTGGCCGGCGCCCACGTCAACGCGCTCCTCGCCGTCGCCGACACCGACGCGGCAGTCGCGGCCCTCGCCCCGGCAGGGACCACCGCCACCGCCTGAGGCCCACTACGGCCCGACGCCCGACGCCCGGCGGGCGCGCGAACGCCCGCTCCCGCCCCACCCCACCCCGGCAGCGCCGGACCTGGTCCGGCGCTGCCTTCCGCATGCCCTTTTCCGGGAGGAAACCATGAGTTCGCACCAGCCCCCACGGGAGGCAGCCGCCGAAGGACCCGGCGGCGCCGACAGCCAAGACCGGCCGGACGCACGCCGGCTGCGCACCGTCCTGATCACCGTATGCATCGCGTTGATGGCCGTCATCGCCTCGGTTTCCGGGCTCAACGTCGCCCAGCCCGACCTCGCCGTCGAGTTCGGCGCCTCGCAGAGCACCGTCCTGTGGATCATCAACCTCTACACCCTCACGCTGGCCGCCCTGCTGCTCCCGCTCGGAGCACTCGGGGACCGGCTGGGCCGCAAGCCCACGCTGATCGCCGGCCTGGCCGTCTTCGGCGTCGCCGGCGCCGTCGCGGGCCTCGCCCCGTCCACGGAGGTCATGCTCGCCGCACGCCTGCTCAGTGGTGTGGGCGCCGCGATGATCATGCCCATCACCCTCGCCGTGATCACTTCCACCTTCCCCGAGGAGCAGCGCGGCCGGGCCATCGGTGTGTGGACCGCGGTCGCCGGAGGCGGCGGCGTCCTCGGCATGTTCCTCTCCGCGACGCTCGTGGACGTGGCGAACTGGCGCTACCTCTTCGTGCTGCCCGTCGCCCTGGCCGTCGTGGCCCTGGTCATGTCGCTGCGCGTGATCCCCGACTCCCGCGAGACCCCCGGGCATGCGTACGACACCGTCGGCGCGCTGACCTCGGTCGTCGCCGTGGCCGGCCTCATTTTCGCCCTCCAGGAAGGGCCGGAGCGCGGCTGGTCCGATCCCACCACCCTGACCGGCCTCGTCGCCGGGCTGCTCGCCGCCGTCGCCTTCGTGGTCCGGGAGGTTCGTCTCCGGGACGCCGCCCTGCTCGACGTACGGCTGTTCCGCGAGCGCGGGCTGGCCGGCGGCTCCCTCACCCTGCTGACCGTCTTCGGTGTGCAGGCGGGGATCTTCGTGGTGCTCTTCCCCTTCTTCCAGGCCGTTCTCGGGTGGTCGGGCCTCATCTCCACGCTCGCGCTGATGCCCATGGCCGTGGCCATGATGCTGGCCTCCGGCCTGGCTCCCCGGCTGGCCGCGCGCACCGGTGCCCGCCGCGCCATGGCGGCCGGCATCCTGCTCGCCGGCGCCGGCCTCGCCCTCATGGCGGGCATCGTCTCCGTCGACGGCGGCTACCTGTCCGTCCTTCCCGGCATGCTCGCCATGGGCATCGGCATGGGCCTGGCGATGACGCCCTCCACCGAAGCCATCACCGGCTCCCTGCCCCGGGAGCGCCAGGGCGTGGCCTCCGCGCTCAACGACGTCACCCGCGAGTTCGGCACCGCGCTGGGAGTGGCCCTGCTCGGAGCGCTCCTGTCGGCCGGCTACCGCGATGCCGTCGACGAGCGGCTCCAGGGCATCCCGCAGGGCGCCGCCGACGCCGCGCGGGAGGGCCTCGCCAACGCCGTCGAGGCAGCGCACGGTGCGGGCCCCCAGGCGCAGGCCCTCGTCCACGCCGCCCGGCAGTCCTTCGTCGAGGGCTGGCAGCAGGCCATGTGGGCGGGCGTCGCCGTCATGGGCGTCCTGTTCCTCTACGTCCTGGCCCGTGGCCCGAAGACGCCGGCGGAGGCGGAGGCGGAGGCCCTGGAGTACGCCCAGGATCCGACGGCGGACCCCGAGGCCCTCTCCCTCAGGTGACGGGCAGACATATGCACCTATGTCATCATCGAGTTCATGAGTGAAGTCGAGACCCTCCCCCTGCGACTGACCCACCTCGATGCCGTTCTCGATCTCGGCTACCGGGCCTTCGACGTGAAGGCGATGCCCTACACGTCCTGGTCACTGTCTTCGGTGGCCGCGCACTGGGACGCCCAGCCGGACGCCTGCTGGATCGCCCGCGACGAGGAGGGACTGCTCGGCTTCGTCCTCGGATCACTGTCCTACGACGAGCGCGAGGACTGGGGCTACCTGGAGTGGATCGCCCTGGAGGAACGCGCCCGCGGTCGCGGAGTCGCGAGTTCCCTGGTCGAGCACTGCTGCGCCGCGCTCTTCGCCGCGGGAGCGTCCCGGATCATCACCGACGTGGAGAGCGGCAACGCGTCCTCCGCGGCGATGATGCGGCGCAACGGGTTCACCGAGAAGGTCACCGTCACCCTGTTCGTCCGCCCGAACCCGCGCGAACACACCGGCACGTCCTCGTACTCCCCTCAGGATCCGGCCAGGTCCCGCCTGCGCCGCGCCGCCCGGGCCGGCGGCAGCGCGGCGGGCCCGGGCGCGGCAGGAACGGCCCCGCTCGCCTAGGCCGTGTCTTTCGGATCAGGCCGTCGCGGAACTTCGGCGCGTGGGGATGGCCGGGCGCATCTTGGCGATGGCGGTGCAGCCATCATTCGAGGACGGGCTTGACTCTCGGGTTACGAGAGACGGCACAGTCAATGCCATGGACAAGAGAAACCTGCTGCCGATCGGGCAGTTCTCGCAGGCCAGCGGCCTCTCGGTCACCGCGCTTCGGCACTACGACGCCAGTGGCGTGCTGGTGCCGGCGTTCGTCGATCCGGTGAGTGGCTACCGGTACTTCTGGCGTGATCAGGTGCGTACGGCGCAGTCGATCAGGGCGCTGCGGCAGTTGGACATCCCGGTCGAGGAGGTGCGCCAGCTGCTCGGTGGCGGCGAGGATGAGCTGGTCGCCGCTCTGCAGGCGCGTCTGCGGGCGGCCGAACGGCGGCTGGAGGTACAGCGTTCCTTGGTCCACAGCCTGTTGAGCCGACTGACCGAAGGAGCAGAGATGACCCACCATGTCACCGTCCGCCAGGGCGCCGCCGAACGGATCCTCGTCCGCGGGGCAACCCTGGACAACTCCGGGCTCGACGCCTTCCTTCGCGGTGCCTATCAGGAGATGTACGAGGTCGCCGGCCGCGGCCCGCTCACCTTCACCGGGCCCGCCTTCGTCCGCTTCCACGGAGTGTGCGACAACGAGAACGAGACGCTCGTCGAGGCGTGCCTGCCGTTCTGGGAGGACGGCGCGCAGCCCACGGACCTGCCCGAGGGCATGATCGTGCGCGAGCTGCCCGAGAGCACCCTCGCCTGCACGGAGGTCGAGGGAGCGGACGCCGCGTTCCCGCAGATCCTCGGCGCGTACGACGCCGTCGCCAACTGGATCACCGAGCACGACTTCGCCTTCGCGGGGCCGGCCCGGATGGTCTACCGCCGGTGGACCGGGACACCGGACGACCCGGGCAACCGCCTGGAAATCGCCTGGCCGATCGACGAGCCCACCGGCGCCGGCGACGAAGCGGTTCCTTTCGGATCACCTCGCTGACCAGATGAAGATGGCGGCGAGGTGGAGTCCGGCGAGGTAGATGGTGGCGGTCTTGTCGTATCGAGTGGCCAGCCCGCGCCCCTGCTTGAGCTTATTGATGCAGCGTTCGACGGTGTTCCGGTGCTTGTAGGTCTCACGGTCGAAGGCCGGAGGACGACCGCCACCACTGCCGCGGCGCTTGCGGTTGGCGGCCTGGTCGGCAGGTTGCGGGATCACGGCGCGGATCCCGCGCCGACGGAGATGGGCCCGGATCCCGCGGGACGAGTAGGCCTTGTCTGCCAGGACCGTCTCCGGTGTGGTCCGTGGCCGTCCGACAGGCCGGGGCACCCGTAAGCGAGCCATGACCTGGGTGAACGCGGGTGCATCACCGGCCTGGCCGGGCGTGAGGACGAAGGCCAGCGGCCGGCAGCGGCCGTCTGCGACGAGGTGAATCTTGGTGGTCAGCCCGCCGCGGGAACGTCCAAGGGCATGGTCGTCCGGCTCGCCGGCCGGGGCCCCTTTTGACGGGCCCCGGCGGCGTGCTGATGGGCTCGGACGACGGTGGAGTCGACCGCGACGACCCAGTCGAGGTCGCCTTCGGCGTCGGCCTGGGCGAGCAGGGCGGTGAAGACCTTCTCCCAGGTGCCGTCGGCGGCCCATTTCCGCAGGCGGTTGTGGGCGCCCTTCCACGAGCCGAAGTGCTCGGGGAGCTCCATCCACGGTGTGCCGGTGCGGTACTTGAACGCGATCGCGTCGATCACCTGCCGGTGATCACGCCACCGTCCGCCCCGCTTCGGTGTCCGGTCCGGCAGCAACGGCTCAATCCGTGCCCACTGGGCATCAGTTAACGACACACATCAACCAACGATCAGATGATCCGAAGGAAACGGCCTAGCGCTCCGACCGCGAACCCTTGGCGGGCCCTTACGTCGTTTCGCTCTCGCTGATCGCGGAACGCCTGGCGCTGCTCACGCTCGGTCTGGTCCGGCCCCGGAGCGAACGACTCCCCGACGGGGTCCCGTTCGCGGGCCATCACTTCTTCCTCCGCACGGACTCCTGACCCGTGCGGAGGGCCCGCGGGGCCCGCCCGGCGCGTGCGCGGGCCCGGACGTGCGCCTGCGCGCCTCCGCGCGCCCCCGCAGCGGGGATGACCGCGGACCGGATCCGCCCCGAACATGAACTGCCGTCAACATCCGCAGCAACTCGGCCATCACGGGGGAACCATGGGACGACGCTGGCTGATCACGGGATGCTCCTCGGGGCTCGGGCACGCCCTCGCCACCGCGGCGGCCGGGGCCGGGGACGAACTGGCCGTCACCGCCCGCAAGACCGCCGACCTGGAGGATCTGGCCGCCGCCTGGCCCGGGCGGATCGTCCCGATCCCGCTCGAACTGCGGGACGACGCTTCCTGCGAGGAAGCCGTCCGCATCGCGGCCGAGCGCCTGGGCGGCATCGACGTCCTCGTCAACAACGCCGCCGTCGGACTGTTCGGCGCGGTCGAGGAGGTCTCGGACGCCGAACTCCGCGACCAGTTGGAGACCCTGGTCGTCGGCCCCTGGCGGCTCGCGCGCCTCGTCCTGCCGCTGATGCGGGCCCAGGGGCACGGCCACATCCTCAACGTCTCCTCCGTGGTCGGACGGATGGCCTTCCCCGGGCTGGCCGCCTACACCGCCGGGAAGCACGCCCTCGAAGGCATGAGCCGGACCCTCGCGATGGAGGCCGCGCCCCACAACATCCGCGTCACCGTCATCGAACCGGGCATGTTCGCGACGCGCTACGGAACCTCCATGGCCGAGGCCGCCCACCGGGTCCCCGCCTACGACGCCACCAACCGCGAGATGCTCGAAGGGGCCCGGGGCCTCGCGGACAGCCCCGAGACCGGAGCCCCGGAGTACTTCGCCGCGCGGGTCCTGGACATCGTCACCGCCGAGGGCCCCACGCCGCTGCGGATCCCCGTCGGCGACGACGCCTACGGCTACATCGACGCGTCGGACGAGGTGGACCGCGCGGACCACGCTGCGGCCCGCCTCCTCGTACAGGGCCCGCCGCAATAGGCCGAAATTCGATCATGTCAGTGGAAACCGAGGCGCGCGCGGATTCGTTCGAACAGGTGCCAGAACCCTCAAGTGGCCTTGAACGAGCAGAAATTCACGGTTCGACCCAAGGAGTGTCAGCGTGCGCGTCCTCTTCACCGGCCCCGCTTCGGTGGGCCATCTGTTCCCCATGGTGCCGACCGCCCAGGCGCTCCAGGCCGCCGGGCACCAGGTGCTGTTCGCGGTTTCGGCCCCGTACGACCAGATGCGGCAGTCCGGCCTGCCCACCGTGGGGATCGGTGACGGCTCGACGCTATTGGAGGCCTTCAAGCGTGCCTCGAACGGCTCGGACCTGCAGTTCATCACGGACGGCAACAGCCCAGAGGACACCGAGCGGATCGCCGCGGCCGGCTTCGCCGAACACGGGCGGGTCACCATCGACGACCTGTTCGCACTCGCCACCGCCTGGCGGCCCGACGTCATCGTCCACGCCGCCTTCCAAGCCGCCGCTCCCCTGGTCTGCGCGGCCCTCGGCATACCGGCCGTGGTCCACAACTTCGGCGTGATGTCCGGCTTCGGCATGGTCGGCCGGCTCGCCGGACTGCTGGCGGACGAGTATCGGGCCCGTGGGGTGGAAGGCCCGGCCACCCACACCGTCCTCGACGTCGTTCCGCCCTCCCTCGGCGGAGACGGCACGGGCTGGCGCGTCCGGTACGTGCCGCACAACGGTGGCGGTTCGATTCCGCGCGATCTCGTGGCCCGTGGCTCCCGGCCCCGAATCGCCGTCACCCTCGGGACCGTGGTGACCGCGTTCGCGGGCGTCGACCCGGTCACCCGGGTGATCGCCGAGGCGGCGTCCGTCGACGCCGAGTTCCTGCTCGCGGTCGGCGACACCGATCTGGGCCCGCTCGGCACGCTTCCCGACAACGTCCGGGCGCTGCCGTGGGTGCCCCTGGCGCAGCTCCTGGACACCGCGGACGCGATCGTGCACCACGGCGGCGCCGGCACCATGCTCACCGCCGCCGCCCTGGGCGTCCCGCAGCTGATCCTCCCGCAGGGCGCCGACCACTTCATGAACACCGATGCCGCGACCGGCCTGGGCTTCGCCCTCCGTACGACCGGCGACGCGGTGGACGCCGGTCTGCTCGAACGCCTGCTCACCGACGAGGCCCTCCGCAAGGGGGCCGCCGCCACTCGGGCGGAGATTGCCGCGCTGCCCTCCCCCACCGACCTCGTCGCCTCCTTCGAGGCCATCGGTTAGCGCGGGAAACCCAGGACGGCCTACGGCCGAACCCGCACCCCTACGGCGGGTAGGAGGTGCGGGTTCGGCTCGATCCTCAGACGATCACTTGCACGCGATCCGGGACCCGGTCAGCCAGATCGAGCCAGGCGTCAGGGCTTCATCTCGTACGCACCCGCCAGCGCCTCCACCCGCGCCCACACGCGCGCCGACCGGTCCGCGTCCACGGCCGGGCGGCGGACCGCTCCCAGCGCCCAGGCCTGCTGGTCCGCGGTGGCGGAGTCCTTGCCGTGCAGTTCGACGGCGTGCGCGGAGAAGTCCCGTACGAGGACGCCGAAGAGCTCGTCCAGCACGTCCTCGTCCAGGCCGGTCAGGCGGGCCTGCTCCAGGACGAGCTGGCCGTGCACCACCAGGGCGAAGAGCTGGCCCACCGCCAGGAGGAGGTCGAGGTCGCGGCTCTGCCGCTCGTCGGGGGCGGCGGTCTCGACGAACGCGCAGAGGGCGTCGGCCTGCTCGCGCAGCCGGGCGACGTTGGGCACGGCGGCGTACGCGTCGTAGGCCGGGCGCCAGTCGTGGAACCGTACGGATCCAAGGCCCCGGGCCGGGCCCTGGCGGAACAGGAAGGCGTCGTCGGCCGCGTCGAGGCGGGTCGGGACGGGGGCGTAGTCGGCCGGTTCCAGCAGGTGGTTGCGCATGAACTTGAGGATGAGCGCCAGGTTGACGTGGACCGTGCCCTCCAGCTTGGGCAGGCCGCGGATCTCGACGGCCGCCTGGGCGAAGTAGGTGTCCTTCTCGAAGCCCTTGGCCGCGATGACGTCCCACATCAGGTCGATGACCTTCTCGCCCTCCGTGGTCACCTTCATCTTGGTCATCGGATTGAAGAGGAGGTAGCGGCGGTCGTCGGGTCCGGCGGAGCGGAAGTAGTCGACGGCCCGGTCGCTGAACAGCTTCATCCCGACGAGGCGGACGTACGCGTCGGTGAGCTCGCGCCGCACGTGCGGGAAGGCGGTGACGGGGCGGCCGTAGAGGATGCGGCCCTGCGCGTGGGTGACGGCTTCGTACATCGCGTGCTCGCAGATGCCGATCGAGGCGGTGCAGAGGTTGAACTTGCCGACGTTGACGGTGTTGAGGGCGGCGTCGAAGGCGGCGCGACCGGTGTGCAGGACGTCATCGGCGCCGACCGGGTAGTCCGTGAGGCGGAACTCGCTGACGTACTTGGAGGAGTCGACGACGTTCTTCACCACGTCGTACGCGGGGTGGCGGCTGTCGGCCGCGAAGAAGACGTAGCCGTCCGGGCCCTCGATGTCGGTGCGGCGGCCGAAGACGGAGACGAGTCCGGCGGCGTTGCCGTTGCCGATGTAGTACTTCGAGCCGGTGGCCCGGAAGCCGCCCGCACCGTCACCGTCGGCATACGGCTCCAGCAGCATGTCGGTGTTGTAGATGTCCGCGCCGTGGGTCTTCTCGGACAGGCCGAAGGCGAACACCTCGCCCGCGTCGAGGAGTTGGGCGGCGCGCTCGCGGGCGGCGGCGTTGTCGCTCTGCCAGACGGGGCCGAGACCGAGGATGGTCACCTGCCACGCGTACCAGTAGTCGAGGCCGTAGAAGCCGAGGATCTCGTTGAGGGCGGCGATGCGCGCGGTGTCCCAGCGCTTGTCGGTCCCGTCCTGG
The DNA here is from genome assembly GCF_036127095.1 of Streptomyces sp. NBC_00335. Taxonomy (GTDB): domain Bacteria; phylum Actinomycetota; class Actinomycetes; order Streptomycetales; family Streptomycetaceae; genus Streptomyces. Next base: position 8,313,337 of record NZ_CP108006.1, on the reverse strand, counting down.
CCGGCGGCCGGCTCCGGGGTCAGGAAGGTCGCGAAGAGGCCCTCCTTCGCGGAGAACGCGAGGAAGTCGCCCAGCCAGGCGCGGGTGCGGTAGTCCTCGATCAGCCGGCGCTTGCCGCGCTCCTCGAACCAGTCGACGGTCGCGCGCAGCAGCCGGCGGGTCTCGGGGTCGAAGTGCGCGGGGTCGTAGGTGCGCGGGTTGAACAGCAGCTGGTCGCTCATGGGCGTTCGCCTTCCGGTCGGAGGATGAGGGGTGACGAGGGAGCAGGAGAAAGAGGGAGGAGCAGGGAGCGCTCGGCGGCGCCGGTTCAGGGGGCCGTCAGGCGGTGGAGGGTGGCCAGTACGTCCTCCAGCCAGGCCAGCTGCATGCGCTCGTAGGCGATGCCGCCGCGGAGCACGACGTGCTGGAGTTCCCGCCCGGCGTCGGAGGGGTCCGGGGCCGGAGCCTCGGGTCCGGTGAAATCGCGGAGCTGTCCCGCCAGGTAGTGCGTGAGCCGGTCGGCGTGCGTGCGGTGGTGCCGCTCGACCTCGCGGATCAGGGCGGCCGGATCGTCGAAGGCCGCGCCGCGGATCTTCACGGCGAGCTCGTGGCGGACCGTGTCGGCCTGGACCGGCTCGTGGAGCCAGGCCGAGAGGGCGGCGCGGCCGGTCGCGGTGACGGAGTACTCCTTCTTGTCCGGCCGGGTCAGCTGGGGCACTTCGCGGACGTCGAGCCGGCCGTCGGCCTCCATCCGGTTGAGCACGCGGTAGATCTGCTGGTGGGTGGCGGTCCAGAAGTAGCCGATGGACCGGTCGAACCGGCGGGCCAGCTCGTATCCGGAACCCGGCTGTTCCAGCAGGGAGACGAGGATCGCGTGCTCAAGTGCCATGCCCCGATCTTTCTATGCAACTCGTTGCATAGACAAGCGCCGCCACGAGGGTGAGACGCGGCTCACCCGCGCGCTCGGTTAGGGTCGGCGGGACAGCGCATCGCACCGCGATCCGACGAACCATCATGAGGAGCAGCCGTGAGCCAGCCGGCGTCCACCGCCCTGCAGCAGGAGATCGCCCGGGAGCTCCTGGTCACCGACGCCTTCGACGCCGAGCGGGAGATCGAGCGCCGGGTGGCGTTCCTGGCCGAGCGGCTCACCTCCACCGGCCTGCGCTCCCTGGTCCTCGGGATCAGCGGCGGCGTGGACTCCACGACGGCCGGCAGGCTCTGCCAGCTCGCCGTGGAGCGGGTCCGCGCGGCCGGGCACGAGGCGACGTTCTACGCCATGCGACTGCCCTACGGGGTCCAGGCCGACGAGAGGGACGCCCAGCTCGCCCTCGGCTTCATCAACGCCGACCGGGTGCTGACCGTGGACGTGAAGCCCGCGAGCGACGCGGCGCTGTCCGCCTCACTGGCCGGCGGGACCGTCTTCCGCGACGCCCACCACCAGGACTTCGTGCAGGGCAACATCAAGGCCCGCCAGCGCATGATCGCCCAGTACGCGGTGGCCGGCGCGCACGACGGCCTGGTCGTCGGCACCGACCACGCCGCCGAGGCTGTCTCCGGGTTCTTCACCAAGTTCGGCGACGGCGCGGCCGACGTGGTACCGCTGACCGGGCTGACCAAGCGCCGGGTACGGGCCTGCGCCGACGTCCTGGGCGCACCGGCCGAGCTGGTCTGGAAGACGCCCACCGCGGACCTGGAGACCCTGGACCCGGGCAAGGCCGACGAGGACGCGCTGGGCGTCACCTACGACGAGATCGACGACTTCCTGGAGGGCAAGCCGGTCGGGGAGCGCCCCTTCGAGACGATCGTCCGCCGCTACCGCCTGACCGAGCACAAGCGGCAGCTGCCGATCGCACCGTAGCGGCGTCCGCGCCGGGCGCCGGGGCGGGCGGGACCGGAGCGGCCAGGTCCGGAGCGGGAGGGACGGAAACGGGCATGACGGGCGCGTGAACTCCGTCTCCCCGGGGTACTGGACGGTCACGGCGAGCAACAATTGCCCGGCTCGTCGTAGTGGTGTCGTTCCACACCCGAGGAGTCCCCGTGGCCGTCCTCAGCACGATCCTGCTGATCCTCGGCGCCTGGTGCGCCGCGAGTCTCGCCACCGTCGCCGCGTACGCCGCCATCCGCAGGCTCCATGTCCGGCGGCAGCGGGCGGCGTCCGCGCCGGTCGGCGCGGGTGCGGCCCGGGGCCGCGCCCAGCGCCGACGACCCCGGCTCCCCGCTCACCGGTCCGGACGCTCCGGACGCTCCGATCCCGACCGCAGGGTCCCACCGGCGGACCTCCAGGCGGGCTGACCGTCACGAACCGTGTTTGGCTGGCCGCATGACGTCCGCCAGCGGAACCTCATCCGGCCCGATGCCCGAAGCCCCGTCCCGGCCCGCCGGCGGCGCACCGGCGGGACCTCCCGATCCCCGGCGCTGGTGGGCGCTGGCCGTCATCGGGCTGGCCCAGCTGATGGTCGTGCTCGACGCCACGATCGTGAACATCGCCCTTCCCTCCGCCCAGCGCGATCTGGGGATGTCGGACGGCAACCGGCAGTGGGTGATCACCGCCTACTCGCTGGCCTTCGGCGGTCTGCTCCTGCTGGGCGGGCGCCTCGCGGACCTCATCGGCCGCAGGCGTGCGTTCGTCATCGGCCTGAGCGGCTTCGCCCTCGCCTCCGCCCTGGGCGGCGCGGCGAGCGGACCCGGGATGCTCTTCGCGGCCCGGGCACTGCAGGGCGTCTTCGCGGCGCTGCTCGCGCCGTGCGCCCTGTCGCTGCTGGCCACCACCTTCGACACCCCCAGGGAACGCGCCAAGGCCTTCGGCGTGTTCGCGGCGATCGCGAGCGGCGGCGGCGCCGTCGGCCTGATCGCCGGGGGCCTGCTCACGGAGTACCTGAACTGGCGCTGGTGCCTCTACGTCAACGTGGTCATCGCCGCGGTCGCGGTCCTCGGCGCCTTCGCCTTCCTGCGCGGCACGGGGCGTACGGGAGCGAAGCTCGACGTCCCGGGTGCGATCCTCGGGTGCGGCGGGCTCGCGGCCATCGTCTTCGGGCTGAGCGAGGCCGAACCGCGCGGCTGGTCCGACGGCCCGGTCCTCGGCCTCCTCGCCGGCGGGGCCGCCCTGCTCACCGCGTTCGCCTGGTGGCAGGCGCGGGCGAGCGACCCCATGCTTCCGCCGCACATCATCGGGGACCGGACGCGGGCCGGCTGCCTGCTCACCATGGCTCTGGCGACCATCGGCCTGTTCGCCCTGTTCCTGTTCATGACCTACTACTTCCAGCTGATCCTCGGCTACTCCCCCGTCAAGACCGGGCTGGCCTTCCTCCCCATGACGCTGGCGATCATCACCGGTGCGACCCAGGTCTCCGCGCGCTTCCTCGACCGGCTCGCGCCCCGCTCGCTGATCGTCCCCGGGCTGCTCCTGGCCACCGTGGCCCTGGTCCTGCTCACGCGGCTGACAGTGGACTCCTCGTACGCGACCCACGTGCTCCCCGCGATGCTGGTCCTCGGGTTCGGCATGGGCCTGGTCTTCATGCCCGTGATGTCGACGGCCACCCAGGGCGTGGCGCGCAAGGACTCCGGGATCACCTCCGCCACGGTCAACACGGCCCAGCAGGTGGGCGGCGCGATCGGAACGGCGCTCCTGAACACCATCGCGAGCACGGCCGCGACGGCCTACGTCGCCGCACACCGCGCGGGACCGGCGCAGGCCGCCGACGGCGCCTCCGTGTCCCCGGCGCAGCGGTTGGTCGAGGCCCAGGGCGTGGTGCACGGCTTCGGGGTCGCGCTCTGGTGGGCGGCCGGCATCATGCTGCTGGGCGCCGCCGCGGCCGCCCTCATGATCACCGCGCCGGCGCCCGCGCACCGGCGCGAGGCCCGGGGCGCGGGGGTCGCCGCCCCGGCGCCCTGACGGGGCCGGCACGACGGACGGGGCCTACGGGCCCTGCGGGGCCGGCCGCGCGGCCGGCGGGAGCAGGGTCGTGGCGATGCCCGCGAGCACCGCCGCGAGGCCCGCTTCGAAGCCGGCGTCCTGATCGCGGAACATCTCCGGGCCCGCCTCGGCCGTCAGCGGGAAGCCGGCGAGCCGTTCGGCGCGGGCCTCCAGGTCGTAGCCCTCCCCGTCCGAGCCGGGCAGGGGGCCCATCGACTGCTCCTCGATCACGTACCCGATGGTGTAGCTGTACGCGGTGAACCAGGCCCGGGCCGCCCCGGCAGCCGTGAAGCCGCCCGCGACGAGCGTCCGCAGGTGGGCCTCCATCGGAGCGGCGTAGCTGATGTCGGTGAAGTGCGTACCGCTGTAGACCTTGGCGCCGTCGCGGTAGCGCAGCAGGTGCCCCCGCAGGCCCCGCATCGCGGCCTCCAGTGCCTGCTTCCAGTCGTCGGGGGGACGGGCCGCGTCCAGGTCCGCCGTCATCCGGCGGAACATCTCGGTGGCCATCTCGTCGAGCAGGGCCTGCTTGTCCTTGAAGTGCCAGTACAGGGCGGGCGCCTTGACGTCGAGCTCCTTGGCGATGGCCCGCAGGGTCAGTCCCTCCAGGCCCACGTCGCCCAGCAGCCGCAGGGCGGTGGCGGCCACCGTCGCCCGGTCGAGCCGGACCCGTTCTGGTTTTGCTTCTCGTTCTTCTCTCACCACCTTGACAACTTAACAGCGTTAAGCACATTCTCGTGCCCATGACCGAACTTAACAGCGTTAAGGAAATCGGGGCTCCCGACGTGCTCGTCGTCGGCGCCGGCCCCACGGGACTGGCCCTGGCCCTGGACCTCACCCGCCGCGGCGTCCACGCGCTGGTCGTCGAGCGGGCCGGCACCCTCTTCCCCGGCTCGCGGGGCAAGGGGCTTCAGCCCAGGACCCTGGAGGTCTTCGACGACCTCGGCGTGGGGGACGCGGTGCGGGAGGCGAGCGCCCACGCACCCCTCGGGCAGATCTGGCAGGACGGCCTGCCGGTCGGCGAGCACGACATGCTCGGCGACGCCGCCGTCGGCGGCCCCACGGACACCGAGCCGCACCCGCGGGCCCGGCTCCTGCCCCAGTGGCGCACCCAGGAGATCCTGTACGAGCGCCTCACCGGGCTCGGCGGCCGGGTCCGCTTCGACACCGCCCTGACCGGCTTCGAGCAGGACGCCGACGGGGTGAGCGCGTACCTCTCGGACGGCAGCGTGCTGCGCGCCGCCTACCTGGTGGCCGCCGACGGGGGCCGCTCCACGGTCCGCAAGGCCCTGGACATCGGCATGACCGGCGAGACCGTGGATCCCGCCCCGATGGTCGTGGCCGACGTCCGGCTGCGCCCCGGAGCGCTGGACCGCGACCACTGGCACCTGTTCCCGGGCCCGGACGGCGGTTTCGCCGCGCTGTGCCCGCTGCCCGGCACCGACGAGCACCAGTTCGTCGCGCGGACCGACGACCTCACAGATCTCGACGTCCCCGCCGCGGTCGCCGCCCTGACCCACCTGGACGCGCAGGACGTCACCGAGGTCCGGTGGGCCTCCGACTTCAGGCCGCGCGCCGCCATGGCCGACCGGTTCCGCGACGGCCGGGTGCTGCTCGCGGGCGACGCGGCGCACGTGCACTCCCCCGCCGGCGGCCAGGGTCTCAACACCAGCGTGCAGGACGCCTACAACCTCGGCTGGAAGCTCGGACAGGTCCTGCGCCACGGAGCCGACCCCGCGCTCCTGGACACCTACGAGCAGGAGCGTCAGCCCGTCGCCGCGCACGTACTGGGCCTGTCCACGCGGATCCACCGCGGCCAGGAGGAACGCGGCGGCGCCACCCGCCAGCTCGGCCTGGGATACCGGGGCGGCCCCCTCTCCGAGGGGGCCGCGGGCGCTCTGGAATCCGGGGACCGGGCCCCCGACGGCCCGCTGCCGGACGGGCGCAGGCTCTTCGACCTGTTCCGGGGACCGCAGTTCACCCTGCTGGCCGTCGGCACGGATGCCGAACTGCCCCCCGTGAGCGCGGAGTTCCTGCACGTCCACCGGATCGGACCGTACGAGCCGTACGGCAAGGGGCTCTTCCTGGTCCGGCCCGACGGGTACGTGGGCTGGGCGGGCGAGGACGCGACCGGACTGGCCCGCTACCTCGCCCGCCTGGCCCGCCCCGGCTCGCCGGTGACGGCCGGCTGAGGCGGGGGCCGAGGCGGGGGGCTGAGGCGGATCCCCCTGTCAGCGCAGAGTGGGGATCACGTCGTTCGTCTCGTCTGCTTCCACGGGCCCGGTGGCGCGTCGGCCGAGCGCCTCCGGGGGCGTCTCGTCCGCGCAGACCGTGCCCCGTGCGGGCAGGGCCAGGGTGGCCAGGTAGTCGTTGACGAGCGCGCTGACGCATGCGCTCCGGTTGTAGGCGGTGTGACCCTCGGCGTCGAAGGTCAGCAGCCGTCCGGCCTCCAGGGTCCCGGCCAGGGCCACGGAATCGCGGTACGGGGTGTCCGGGTCCCCGGTCGTGCCGAGGACCAGGATCGGGGCGGATCCGGCGGCCCGGTAGGAGCCCTCGTAGCGGCTCGGGCGTTCCGCCTGCCACTGCGCGCAGGCGGGCGCGTGGTTGTGGTCGTAGGTGGGCGGTCCCAGGCCGATGGGCGGTCCGAGCAGGGGCGCCGAGGCCGCCTCCGCGCTGACGAGTCCGCCCAGGAGGAGCCGGCTGGTCGGGTAGACCCGGTCGGCGCACTCGACGGCGAGGTTGACGTTGAGGAAGTCGAAGGACCCGGGTGAGGGGGGCGACAGCAGGAAGGAGGTCTTGTGCGCCTGGGCCGCGGCCAGCGCCTCGCCCAGGTAGGGCCAGATCTCCTTGCCCGAGTTGATGTTGAACATCAGGCGGTAGGCGAGGGTGTAGCCGGTGGCCGGGCGTCCGCTCGGCGTGATGACCGGATCGGCGTCGAGGTCCCGCTTGAGCTGTTCGAAGGCCTCGCGGGGTTTGCCCGCGCCGAATCCGCAGGCGGTGGCGTTCTGTGCGCACCAGTCGAGGAACCGGCCGACCGCCGCGTCCAGCGCGGTGAATTGCGTGGCGTCGTAGGCGTACGGCACGTCGGCGTAGCGGCGCGGATCGTAGCCCCCGTCCAGGACCATGGCGCGCACGCGCCGGGGGAACTGGGCGGCGTACACGGTGCCGACGTAACTGCCGAAGGAGCGGCCGTAGAAGGTGAGCGTCTCCTCGCCGAGGGCGCGCCGCAGCAGGTCGAGGTCCTTGGCGTTCGACCCGGTGCCGATGAACGGCACGAGGCCGCCGGCGCGTTCCCGGCAGGCGGCGGCGAACTCCTGGCCCTGCCGGAGGGCGGTCTGCAGGGCTCCCGGTCCGGGGACGCCGCGCGCGGCGTCGACGGCGGCCGAGTACTCCGCGTCGTTCCAGCACTCCACCTGGCCGCTGCGTGCCACGCCCCGCATGTCGTACCCGACGACGTCGAAGCCGTCACGGAGGGCGGCGGGGAGCGCGGCGTAACTGTTGCGGGCGAAGTTCACGCCGGAGTTGCCGGGTCCGCCGGGATGCAGCACCAGGACGCCGGTGCGGTGGGCCGGGTCGGCCGCGAGCCGGCGGGTGACGGCCAGCGGGATCGTGCTTCCCGTGGGGTTGCGGTAGTCCAGCGGCACCTGGGCGGTCGCGCACTCGAAGCCGTCGCCCTGGCCGTCGGCACAGGGGCCCCAGGTGAGGGCGGGTACGGGCGGGGCGGGCAGGGCGGTCGCCGTGGCGGCCCCCGGCCTGACCCCGAGGAGCGCCGTGACCGCGATCAGGACGAGGGCTATCCCCCACACCACTCGCTTGCGCGCGTCATCGGCTAAACGGGTCTGCATGCGGTGAACTCCCTTGATGGCGGGGTGGGTGCAAGGGCGCCCACGAGATCGGGGGTGAGCGGGCGCCCGCGCTCGGCTGAGCGGCAGGCCCAGGTTCCCATCCGCGCAGCGGGCCGGGATAGACGGCGTGCCCGACGGGATGCGGAACGTACGGCCCCGGCCTGCGGATTCGGCCCGCCGTCCGACTGGGCCGACCGGATGAGGGCGGGCCCGGCCCGGGGCCCCCGCCCGGGGCCCCGGCCGGCGGCGGGCAGTGCGCCGGTGATCGCGCCGGAGCAACGGCGGGACCTCGATCGGACTTGAGGTCAAGCGGTCGGGGCGACCCCTTCGAGCAGCAGGCGTGCGGCCACCGTCGTCCCGTCGGTGCGGACCGCGGCGGCCGCGGAGGCCGCCCGGGCGCGGGTCTCGGGAGCCAGGGCCGTGTGCAGCGCGGCCGACAGGGATCCGGCGGCGGGGGCCGGGCCCTCGTGGGCCGCGCCGATGCCCAGGTCGGTGACCCGGCCCGCCCAGTAGGGCTGGTCCGCACCCTGCGCCAGCACCACCTGGGGCACGCCCGCCAGGGTGGCGGTCGTCGTGGTGCCCGCGCTGCCGTGGTGCACGACGGCGGTCACCCGGCGGAAGAGCGCCTGATGGTTGACCTCGTCGACGAGGAGACAGTCGTCCCATGTGTCGGCCGGGGTCAGTCCGGCCCAGCCCCGGGAGACGACCGTGCGGTGGCCCCGCGCCCGGATCTCTTCGACGGCCGCCCGTGCGACCTCTCCGACGGCGCCCAGGGGCATGCTGCCGAAGCCCACGTAGACGGGCGGGGGGCCGTCGTCCACGAAGTCCACCAGTTCGGCGGGGAGCGGGCGTTCGTCCGGTGCGCACCACGCTCCGGTCTGCACCACGCCGAGTCCCGTCGGCTGCCACGGGGAGAGGAACGGGTCCGTGGCCAGCCACGGGTGGTCGGTGAAGGCGTAGTCACGGACGGAGTCCACCGGTGCCAGGCCGGCCGCCGCCCGCAGGGTGTCGAGCGCCTCGCCGAACATGGTGTGCGCGATGCGGGCATCCAGGTCCCAGAGCGCCTGGTTGTCGGTGGCGTCCGACGGCAGCGGCTGCCCCCGCCGCGCGGGCGGCCGCCGGTGGGGAGACGGCAGGCTGACCGGCTGGTGGCTCGCGTGTACGTACCGCAGCCCCAGCTTCTCGGCCACCGATCGCGCGCCCGCGGTGACCGGCAGTGGGCCGGTCGCCACCAGCACGTCCGCCCCCTCGGCCGCCGCGGCGACGATGTCGAACTGTGCGGCCATCAGATCCGCCGCCCGCTGCGCCAGCCCCTCGGCCGATCCCGGCGTCACCGAGGTCACCAGCGGGCGCACCGGGCCGCCGGTCGGCACCACCTCCACACCGAGCCCTGCCAGCCGTACGGCGAACTCCTCGTCGGGCGGCGCGCACAGCCGCACCTGCGCGCCGAACTCCCGCAGCCGGACCGCCAGTCCCGCCATCGGCTCCACGGCCCCGCGCGACCCGTACGTCGACAACACCACACGCATTCGGCGACTCCCGTTTCGGTACATCGGTAGGGACCAAAGGCCCTGAGACCCCGGCTTCGGTCGGTGATTCTCCGCCACGCCCCGGGTCTTGCCGCAAGCCCCCCTGGCCCCGGTATGTTGATCATGGTGCGACGGGTGCGCACCGCGCGAGAAATTTCAGGGAGGCGCCGGCGGCGGACTGCCCGTCCGAGGGCCTCGGGCGGGGACGCCCGTCGTGTGGATCCGATCACACGGAAGGCCCCCCTCCTCGCGCGACCACCAGGGAGGCCTCGCGACCGGGCCGTCGACTCCGCGTCAGGCGCCGGGGGCGAGACCGCCCCTGTGCCACCAGGGGACGAGCCCTGCGAACAGCCGGATGTGCCGGGCCTGCGACCTCGGCGGGGGCGGCACGGTTCGTCGGGGTACGGGGCGGTAGTTCACTCCCGAGAAATATGGACATAGTTACCCAAGTTGGCCCGTAGGGGGAAAGTCGCCACATGTCGAGGAATATAGGACATGACGGTGTGTCAGGCGCGCGCGCTGAAGGCATAATCGGGCCCGGTCGTCTCCGGAAAGCGGTGGGACCAAAGGGGCACCGACCCGCCCCGCAGCCCAACTCCGCACCCTCCCGACCGATTCCCGAGGCTTCACAGATGCCCCTGGCCCGCCGCACCCGCCTCGTGGCGGTGCTCACCACGCTCACCGTCATCTCCGTCGGGGTGACGACCTGGGCCTACGGCGACGGGACCATATCGGAGCCCGCGGCCCCCGCGGCGCACCGCCCGAGTGTGACCGAGGGCACGGTGCTCCAGGTGGTCGCGCATCCCGACGACGACCTCTACTTCATGAACCCCGATGTGAGCCGCGCCATATCGACGGGCATCAAGGTCACCACCGTCTATCTCACCGCCGGCGAGTCCGACGGCCACAACGAGGCCCACAAGGGTGCCCTGCAGGACCCCGTGCGCCCCCCCGACCACGCCGCCTACGCGGAGGCCCGGCAGAACGGCATACGGGCCGCCTACGCGCAGATGGCCACGGGCAACCGCGCCAGCGCCTGGCAGCGCCGCTCCATACCCACCGTCGGCGGCGGGAGCGCCGAAGTGGACGTCCTCGTCGCGCGGCCCGAAGTCAACCTGGTGTGGATGCAGCTGCGGGAAGCCGGCAAGGTCAGCGAGGAAGTGCCGGTCAGCCTGCGCAGGCTGTGGAGCGACAAGATCCCCTCGCTGGGCGTCCAGCTGAGCTCGGAAACGCCGGTCAAGCAGTCCGGGGTCTCGTACAGCAAGGACCAGGTCGTGGAGGCCATCGCGGCGGTCTTCGCGCGGTACCGGCCCACCACCATTCGGACGCAGGACCCGACGCCCGGCCCCGGCAAGGCCGACCACCAGGACCACATATACGGCGCCCGCTTCGCGCAGGCCGCGGCCGAGCGCTACGCGAAGTCCACGGATCGGCCGCACTTCTCGATCCAGAACTACGTGAGCTACGCCAACACCGGCATGCCACCGGCCCTCGACCCGCAGACCGCCGCGGAGAAGCTCGTCTACCTCAAGACGTTTGCCTGGATGGACTTCAAAAACTGGTGCGGCAGCCCCGCCGGCTGTGGCGACCGCAAGCTGGCCACCCGGCCCGAAGGCGACACGCCCGGCTGGAACCGGAGCATCCGGTACAGCCGGGGCGCCAACAGCTCCTGGATGACCGAGGGCACACCCGGCAAGCTGTGGGCCTTCACCGTGCTGGACGGCCGGATGGCCTACTGGTCGCGCAGCGGCTTCAAGGCGCCTTGGCAGGGGCCCCGCTTCCTCGCCGGGACCGGGATCGACACGGGCGCCACGGCGGTCCGGCTCCCGGACGGCAGGGTAGGGGTCTTCGGTACCCGGACCACGCTGGGCACCAAGTCCCAGGACTACAAGCGCGAAGTCGTCTACTCCGTCCAGGCGGCGCCCGACGGCGAGTTCGCCCCGTGGCGGTCGCTGGGCACCCCGGACACGGACCACCTCTCCGACGGCTCGGCGATCAGCGCGCCGGCCGTGGCCCTGGACCGTGCCGGCCGGATGACCGTCTACGTCCGCGATACCCGGCGCACCCTGCGCGCCTGCGCCCAGTCGGCCGCCGGCGGCGCCTTCGGAGGCTGGGCATCCCTGGGCGGCTCCGGCCGCCCGAAGGAACCGCTCTGGGGCGACCCGGTCACCGCCACGGACACGGCCGGCCGGCGCCACGTGTACGTGCCCACGACCAAGAGCGTGATGGCCTGGGTCCAGCGCGCACCGGACGCCCCGTTCGGCGCCCCCGTACGGACCGGACTGCCGTGGACCGCCGGACCGCTCTCGGCGGTTCCCGAGGGTGACGGAGTCGCCCTGTACTTCCGACGCCCCGGCTCGGGCAACGTCGAAAAGACGCTGGCCGGCTCCCGCCCGACCGGACCGACGTTCTCCCGGGTCACCACCGTGGGCGGCCACGGCGGCTACGGCTCCGTCGGTGTAGCGGGGGACCTGCTCGTGGGCCGCGCCGGTTCGGGCACGGTCGCCTCCACTGACCTGGACCGCGGACCGGCCTGGCTCGAATCCCAGATGTACTACACGGGCGCCCCGGCGGCCCTGGCCCCGCTGGACGGCTCGGCCATCGGCGCCGTTCTCGGCCTGGACGCCCGTCTGCACCTGACGACCCCTCCCCCGAGCGCCCCCAAGCCGCGCGGCAACCGGCCGCCCTACGCCCCCTGGTACCTGGCCGTCCCGCCGCCGGAGGAGGCGGCCGACCGCCCCGAGGGTCCCCGGTGGCAGCACTGAGCGGTGCGGGCGACGATGGCGGCGGACCGCGCCGGGTCCCGGCCGAGGCCGGGACCCGGCACCGTCCCACCCCACTCGACCGGTGATCGGGGCTCCCATGACCGCGTGCTCCCCCGTACGGATGGATCCCCCGGCCCCTCCTCCCCGCGCGCCCGGGCGTAGGGGGCCGGGCCCGGTCCGCGCCGTGGCCTCCGTCGCCGTGCTGCTGTTCCTCGCCACCGGATGCGGGAACGACACGGCGCCGGCCTGGGGGTACCCGGAGCTCGGGGCGACTCTGGGATCGATGTCCCGGGCCCTGGACGAAGGCTGTGCCGCAGCTGCCCCCGAGCGCTGCGCCGAGGACCTCGACCGGATCGACGTCCTGGCCGACCGGGCCTTCGCCCAGGTCCTCGACCACCGCCTGCTCGACGCCGCGTACGTGGACGCCAGGAACGAGGTGGCCCGTACGAGGGAGGTCCGCCGCGCCGCCGCGGTCTCGGCCCGCTCGCGGCGTGAACCGCAGCACCTCCCCCTCGTACGGGCGCTGGCGGCGGAACGGCTCGCCTACCGAGATCTCCTGGCCACGCTGGAGCGGCTCCGCGCCGCACCGCCGGCGGGCGAGGGCACGCAGACCGTCTGACCCCCGGTCACAGCACTAGGGGCCCAGGGGCGGGGTCGGGAGCCCTGTGCCTTCCAGCGCCACGAGGGCCAGGACGGCGATGGAGCCCGTCCAGGCGAGGGGGGCGACCGAGGAGGGCCGGCCCTTCCCGTCCACCTTCTCCGACAGTTCACCGAGCGCGTTGCGCTTGGAAAGGACCCAGTCCAGGACCCGTCCGGCCTTCTCGGGCCGCCCCGTACCGGCCCAGGCGAGCGCGAAGAAGGCCGTACTGGGTGTCCAGGCGTACGCGCCCCAGCGGGCCCCGGGATCGTTCCCGGGGGTCAGCCCGCCGTTGGGCAGGAGCAGTTCCCGGTAGGTGGTGTCCAGCGCGCCGGCCAGGCCGGAGGGGGCTTCGTTGAAGGGGGGCGCCATGAAGGCCACCGCGCTGTCCCGCCCGTGGCGTCCGTCCACGGTGCGCTGGTACCCCAGGGGCAGGAAGCGCGTGGAGATGCCTGCCGACAGCCGCCGGGCGGCGCGGGTCCAGCGGTCGGCGTCCTGGGGCCGGTTCGCCTCGCGGGCGAGGTCGGCGGCGGCGTTGAGCCCGGCGAGCAGCGGGGCGGCCGTGCCGATGTTCGCGGTGGCCGTCGTCAGCTCCCAGTAGTCGGGGGACGCCGGCGGCAGTCCGTCCGCCCGCAGGGAGGCCGCCGCGTGGTCGGCCGCCTTGCGGATCATCGGGTAGAGGGTGGCCAGCCGGGCCCGGCGGGTGGCCGGGGGCGCCTCCTGGTACCACTGCCAGGTGGCCCAGGGGACCCAGCCGTTGGCATCGAGCTGCGCGCTCCTGGCGTCGGGCGGCCCGGATCCGTCGAGTTTCGTACGCGCTTCCCAGGTGCCGTCCGCGCGCTGGGTCGCGGCGCTGTAGCCGAGGATCCGGTAGGCCTCGGCGTCGTGGCCGGTGTGCGCGAAGGCCGCCGAGACGAAGCTGGAGTCGCGCGGCCAGGAGTACTTCCAGCCGTCGCTCCAGCCCGCCGCCACGGCGCCGTTGGGGCGCAGCAGGGCGCGCATGGCCAGCAGGGCCCGTTCGGCCGCCGCGCGCCGCTCGGTCGAGGTGCCGGGGACCCGGCCGGAGGCCAGCCAGGCGCGGCTGCGTTCGATCTGCCGCCGGGCGGGCGGATGGCCAGCGACGACGACGGCCGAGGCCGTCTTGCCGTCGGGAAGGTACATCCACCGGCCGGAGGCGAGCCGCAGGACGTGACTTCCCTGGACGTAGCGGGCGTCCGCGGCGAGGGCCGGCGCAACGCCCTCGGCGCCGGTCGTGTTGGACAGGAGTCCGGCGGTGGGAGCCTCCAGGGCCGCCGGGCGGGCGTGTCCGGGCTCCGGGGCCAGGCGGCCCCCGTGGCCCACGGGCAGGGCGAACGGCGCCGGGCCGCCGCCTCGCTGCCCGCCGCCTCGCTGCCCGGCGTACCGGCTGGGGTGCCCGGTGTCGTACCGGGCGGCGTGTCCAGGGTGCCCGGTGGGTGGGTGGCCCGAGGTGCACACGGGGACGGCGACGCTCGCCAGGGCCGCCGTGACGACCACCCAACGGCCGGGCCGGACACCTCGCATCGCCGCTCCCTCCGCCGGGCCCGTGTGCGTACGGACCCTGATTCCCCATCCTGGGAGCGCCCCGCGTAGGCTGCCACGGAAGGCCCGCCGCGCGGGTGACCCGGGAGCGCGGAGGGGCCCCGTGGCTCCGTACCCGTCCTGGCGCACCCAGGATGCCGGAGGCCGCGAGCCGTGCACATCATGGATTTCCGCGGGCCCCGGGGTCACCGCGGGCGGTGGGCGCGTCGGCCGCTTCTCACGGCCGGCTTCCGCTGCGAAGGACAGGTACATGAGCACAGTTGAGGACCAGGGCGAGACCGAGAGGGAGAGGGTGGAGGACACCGCCGGCCGGCGTCGTCCGCCCCTGCGCGGGGTCTTCGCCGCCACCGGGGCGGTGCTCGTCGCGGCGGCCGGTGCGCTGGTCGCCGTCGGATGCTTCCTCGGTCTCTACGTGCGGCCCACGTCCGACGACTGGTGCGCCGCGTGGAAGTCGCGCGACATGGGCGTCTTCGGCATCACGTCCGACTTCTACATGACGCAGAACGGCAGGATCACCAACGCCCTCCTGAGCGGGATCATCTACGGCGACGGACTGGTCGGGACCAAGATCCTGCCCACGGTCATAGCCGTGACGTTCACCGTGGGACTGGTGCTGCTGGGCCGCGAGTTCGTCCGGTTCATCGGCGGCAGGCCCCGGCTGCTGGTCCTGATCTCGTGCGCCCTGGTCATCCAGGCACTGGTCTACTTCGCGGGCCCGCGCAGCTATCAGGCCCTGCTGTGGGCCCCCGCCACGATCTCGCACACCGTGCCGAGCGTCATCGGCGTGTGGGCGCTCCTGCTGGCCCTGCGGACCGCCAACCATCACCGTACCGCCGTCCGGGTGACCGGTCTGGTCGCCGCGTTCCTCATCGCCTTCGCCATCGGCACCCTGAGCGAGCCGTTCGCGCTCGTCAGCGGTCTCCTCGCGACCCTGGTCGGGCTGCTCTGCCTGCCCCGGCTCGGACTGGCCCGGAACTGGCGGCCCTTCACCTGGTGCCTCGTCTGGTGCGCGGGCCTGGTCACCGGCCTGATCGTGCTCTACACCTCCCCCGGCGCCCGGTGGCGCCGGGCGCAGCAGCCGGCCAAGGAGTCCCTGCTGTCCGCGGGCGAGCTCCGGGCCACCTTCGACGACTGGCTGCGCATGTGGGACTCCGTCACCGGCCGGCCGGCCTACCTCGGAGCCGCGGCCGTCGGCGTGCTGCTGGGTCTGGCGATGGTCCTGGGCAGGTCCCGCCGGGGCGGCGGCGAGCCCGAGAAGCGGGAGCCGCGCAGGACCGTTCCGCGCGGCACGCTGATCGCCCTCCTGCTGCTGCCGGTGCCCGTGGTGATCCTGGGCTCGTTCGCCGTGGTGGTGGGCCTGCGCAGCGGCTACGGGCCGACCGGGTGGACGTACGCCCGTACCTGGACCAGCTACCTGGTGCCGATGGAGCTGGCGCTCTGCGGCTACGGCGCCCTGCTGGGCGCGTGGGGCGGACGGCGGCTCCGGGCACACCGGAACGCCGGCCCGGCCCTCCTGGTCGGGGCGCTGGCGGCGTGCGGCCTCGCGCTGGCCTCCGTGGCCGTCCTGGTCCCGGAGGTCCAGCGGCTCACGACCATGACGGTCGCCCGCTCGATCACCTGGGACGCGCAGAACGCGCGCATCGAGGCCGAGGTCGAGCGCGGTGCGACGGACGTGGCCTACAAGCCCCTGTACATCGGCAGTCTCGCCGAGCCCTTCTTCACGAAGACCTACGAGCGTGACTGGGCCGCCGCCTGCGTGTCGAAGTGGTACGGCATCGACCGGATCCACCGCCGCTGAACCGTCCGTGCCGGGGGGTCACACCGAAGGGAACGGATGACCGATCTCGTCGACTCCCCGGCACGACCAGGCGGGCGGGCCCGGGCGCTCCTGCGCACCGAGGGTCCGGCTGCCGCCCGCATCCTGGTCACCGTGGCCGCCGCCTGGCAGGCCGCGCTGTGGCTGGGCGCCGATCAGCCGCCGGTGTTCGCGGCGATCGTCCCCCTGGTGGCCCTGCGCGGTGATCCGATGACGGCCCTGGGCACCTCGCTGCAGCGGATCCTGGGGGTCGTGGCGGGCGTGCTGATCGCGATCGCCGTCCTGAACCTGTGGCAGCCCTCCACCCTCACCCTGACCCTGGTGGTGGCCCTGGGCCTGGGGGTCGGCATGGTCCTGCGGGCCGGCGGCGCCCTCAACATCCAGGTCGCGCTGTCATCGCTGCTGGTCTTCGCCAACGCCTCCCCCGATTCCTACGCACTGGACCGCGTGTGGGAGACCGCGGCGGGCGCGGCCGTCACCATCCTCCTCGCCCCGCTGCTGTGGCCGCCCGACCCCCAGCGCGTCCTGACGGCAGTCTCCGCCGACTGCGGGGCCCGCCTGAGCCGTTCCCTCACCGGCACCGCCGCGGTCTTGGGCGGCGGGCAGGCCGCCGCCCAAGACAACCTGGCCCGGGTGCACGCCCATGTGGAGGCGGTGCACGCGGGCGCCGCACGCGCCCGTGAAGCCGAACGCGCCCTGCGCTTCAACCCCCTGCGCCGCCGTCAGCGCGGCTCCGTACGCCTGCGGGCCGGGCGCATCGCCGGCGCCGACGGGCTGGCCGCGCACGTGGCGACCCTGGCCGGGGAGGTGGCCGCCTTCACCGGCCGGGAGGACCTCGCTCCCGACCTGGCCCGGGCGCGGCTACGGGTTCCGGAGCTGGCCTCGCTCACCGCGCGGGCCGTCGAGCTGGCCTTGTCGGGAGACGATCCCCGGGCCGCCGTGACCGCCGCCCGCGAGGGGCTCGCAGCCTACGCCCGCGCGGACTCCCGGCCCGTCGCCGTTGCCCTGCGCCGGCCCTTGCACCGGGTCTTGGACGAGCTGGAGGTTCCACCGACAGAGGACCAAAGGCCGACTTATGGATGACTGGGCATTACGGATTTCCCCTTATGGTGGGCGCATGAAGACGATCGGGTTGATCGGCGGTATGAGCTGGGAGTCGACGGCGGAGTACTACCGGATCCTCAACGAGCGGACCCGCGAGCGGCTCGGCGGACTCCACTCCGCCCGCTGCGTGCTCTATTCCGTGGACTTCGCGGAGATGGAGCGGCTGCAGGTCCAGGGCCGCTGGGAGGAAGCCGGCGAGGCACTGGCCGATGCCGCGCGCTCGCTGGAAGCGGCGGGCGCGGAGCTCCTGCTGATCTGCACCAACACCATGCACAAGGTCGCCGGCGCGGTCGAGGCCGCCGTCTCCGTCCCGCTGCTGCACCTGGCGGACACCACGGCGGCCGCCGTCCGCGGCGCCGGACTGCGCCGGGTCGGGCTCCTGGGCACCGCGTTCACGATGGAAGAGGACTTCTACCGCGGCCGCCTGGCCGCGGGCGGACTCGACGTCCGCGTCCCGGATCCCGAGGGGCGCGCGCTCGTACACCGGGTGATCTACGAGGAGCTCTGCCTCGGCGTCGTCCGCGAGGAATCGCGCGCCGCGTACCGCCGGGTCATGGAGGACCTCGTCGCCGGGGGCGCGGAGGGAATCGTCCTGGGGTGCACGGAGATCGAACTGCTCATCGGCCCGGCGGACAGTCCCGTACCGCTCTTCCCCACCGCCCGCCTGCACGCCGAGGCGGCGGTGGACGCGGCCCTGGGGGGTGTCTTGCCGATCGGGCCGGAGCCCGGCCTGGTCGGACACCCCCTGGCCCCATGAGCCCTGTCAGGCGGGGGCGAAGAGGTCTTCCCGTGCGTCGTCGAGGATGAATCCGTTGTCGAAGCGCACTTCGACGGTCACCCGGATCGGCTCCGCCCGGTAGGCGGTCCACGCGGGCTCCAGGCCGGCGACCTTCTCTTCCAGCTGCTTCTTGCTCTCCGCCGGCATCCCCGCGCCGAAGGCGTCCAGGAGCGACTTGAGCCTCTCGTACTCGCGGGACTCCGGAGTCTGCAGGTCGTGCTCGACCAACCGCACCACGGTGCCCTCGATGCCCGCCGCCAGAGACAGCGAACCGGCGACGGCCCCCGCCGTGGCCGAGGGGCCCTCCGTCATCGCGACCCAGTCGCTCAGCCGGACGTCCTGCGCCAGCCTCACCCGCCGGCCTTCGTTCAGCGCCATCGTTTCTTCAACTCTCCGCTCGGTACGTGCCGTGACATTATCCGCCCCGGTCAGGGCGCCCTCGGAGCGGCCGGGCGTTGTACGCATGATCTTGGTCGGGCAGCATGACCCCTCTACGGAGCACCGCCGCCGTCGGAGGCGCGCGGGCGACCGGACGTGGAAGGGACACACCGATGATCCGGCTGACGGAGAGCCCCATGACCTGGGTGACGACCGGGGACAGCATCACCCAGGCCGTGCTGCACACGCACGGGGCCCGCGGCTGGGTCGAGCACGTGCACGAGCGGGTCCGGTGGCAGTTGCGCCGGCTCACCGATGTCGTGGTCAACACCGGAGTCTCCGGATGGGGCGCGGCCGACGTGCTCTCGCTCCACGACCACCTCATCGGCCGGTTCGAGCCCGACGTGCTGTCCGTGTCCCTCGGCACGAACGACTGCCTCGCCGGCGAGGAGGGACTGCCCCGGTTCCACGAGGCGATGCGCCGGATCATCGCCGGAGTGGACCCGCGCACGCAGGTGGTCCTGCACACCCCGGCGCTGGTCGGCCTCGCGGGCCGGGAGCGGCGTGCGGCACTCCCCGCGTACTGCCGGGCCGTACGGGAGATCGCGAAGGAGACCGGAGCGCTGCTCGTCGACCACGAGGCCCACTGGCTGGAGCACCACGGCACGCTGGACCCGATCTCCTGGCTCGACGACGCCGCCCACCCCAACGCGGTCGGTCACCTGCGGATGGCGAACCACACCCTGCGCACCCTGGGGCTCGGGGAGCTGAACCCCCTCTGAGGGGTGCCCTGTCGATCAGGCCGGGGCGGGGCCGGCGATGCGGTAGCCCACGCCCGGGGTCGTCGTGATGATCTGCGGGGCGCCCAGTTTGCGGCGCAGGCGGCCCATGGTGACCGCGACCGTGTTGGTGAACGGGTCCGCGTTCTCGTCCCACACCTGTTCCAGGAGGGCCTCGGCGCTCAGGAAGCCGGGACTGACCCTGAGCAGGGCCTCCAGGACGGCGAACTCCTTGACGGAGAGCTCCAGGCGGGCGCCGTCCCGCAGGGCGGTGCGGTGGACCGGGTCGAGTTCGATTCCGGCGGCGCGCAGCGTACGGGGCCGGGCCGCGGGCCTGCGGCGGGCCAGGGAGCGGATGCGCAGGATCAGTTCGGGGAAGTGGAACGGTTTGGCGAGGTAGTCGTCGGCGCCCAGCGTGAGGCCGCTGACCCGGTCGCCGGGCGATCCGGCCGCGGTCAGCATCAGCACCATCGCGCGGTCGTCCCGCTCCGTGATCATCCGGCAGAGCGTGTCGCCGTGTATGCCGGGCAGGTCCCGGTCGAGGACCACCACGTCGTACGCGTTCACGTCGAGCTTGGCGGCGGCGGCCAGCCCGTCGTACGCGAGGTCCACGGCCATTCCCTGGTCCCGCAGTCCTTCGGCGACGACCTCGGCGAGCGAGCGCGCGTCCTCGACGACCAGGATCCTCACGGTGTCCCCCCGATCAGGCCGTCCGAGCCGTTCGGGGCGGCCGCCGACGGCATCGCGGCCGTCACCTTCAGTCCGCCTTCCGGCCGGACGCGGAGGTCGAGGCGGCCGCCGTGCGCGCAGACGATGGCGGCGACGATCGACAGCCCCAGTCCGGAACTCTCCTGCGATCCGGTCCGGTCGGTGCCGAGCCGCTCGAACGGCTGCGTCAGCCGGTCCACCTGCTCCTGGTCGAGGACACCCCCGCCGGTTTCGACGACGAGGCGGGCCCAGGGGCCGTCGGCCGCGCCGGTGCCGTTCGCGCTGGTGCCGTCTTCGGTGGCGTCGTCCCCGGTGGCGCCGTCCTCGGTGGCGATCCGGATCCAGCCGCCCCCCTGGTTGTGCACGATCGCGTTGTCGATCAGGTTCTGCACGAGCCGGGACAGCAGAGCCGGGCTGCCCCGTGTCCACGCCCGCGGCGTCAGCCCGTCCTCGACGGTCAGGTTCTTCTCCGCGACGGCGGCGGCCCTGGCGGCCAGCGCCTCTCCCGCCAGCCCGGCGAGCGAGACGGGAACCCGGTCGGGCAGGACGCCGTGCTGGGCCCGGGCGAGCACGAGGAAGCCTTCCAACAGGCGGTCCACCCGGTCGAGTTCGGTACGCACCCGGCCGGCGAGCGCGAGGGTCTGCGGCGCGGGCAGTGGTTTGGCCACGGCCACGTCGAGCGAAGCGCGGATCGTCGTCAGCGGAGTGCGCAGTTCGTGCGAGGCGTTGGCCACGAAGCGCCGTTGCGCGGCGAACGAGGCCTCCAGGCGCGCCAAGAGGCCGTCCACCGTGTCCGCGAGCTCCTTGACCTCGTCGTCGGGCCCGGCCACGGCGAGCCGCTGGTCCAGGGTGTCCGCGGAGATCCGCCGCGTGGCCGCGGTGATCAGGCGCAGCGGGCGCAGGACGTGCCCGGCGAGGATCCGGCCGAGCAGGAGCGAGACGGCGGCCATCACGACGATCGCGATCAGCGAGCCGAACAGGAGCTGCCTGGACTGCTGGGCGTGTACGTCCGCGAGTTGTCGTTCCAGGTCGAGGACGTGCTGTGCGACGCCCGTGGCCGGCCCGCCCGGCGGCGGCTGCTGCCGGGCAGCGGACACGGTCATGTCCGAGCGGGAGAACAGGTAGATCAGGGCGATCAGCCCGATCCCGGAGAGCAGGAACACCGCGGCGTAGAGAATCGTGAACCGCCGTCCGACGGTCCTGCTCCGTAGTGTGGCCATGGCTTCTCTCCCCGTCCCGTCCGATGGCGTCCAGCATGCCCGGCGGCACCTAACAGCGTCATGACAGCGACGGTTCGGACCCCGTTACGACCGGCTGCGTAGAACCGAAGCATGCTCACACACAACGAACTCCTCCGGCAGGAGTGGACCCGCTTCCTGCGTCCGGCCCGGCTGATCGCCCTGGTCACGGCGGCCCTGATGGTCCTGGCCCTCGGGCTGCTCTACGCGTTCGGCAACCACGCGTCCTGCTCCGGCCCGTGCCCGACGGACCCCACCGGTCCGGACGGCACCGCGGTCAGCGACCAGTTCGCCTTCATGCACCGGGATCTGGGGCGCGAGGGCAGCATCACGGTCCGGATGAAGTCCATGACGGGCACCATCACCTATCCGCCGCCCCACCACGACCGGATCGTCCCGGGTCTGGTGCCCTGGGCGAAGGCCGGGATCATCATCAAGGACGGCGTCCGCCAGGGGTCCTCGTACGCGGCCTTGATGCTCACCGGCGAGCACGGCGTGCGGATGCAGTACGACTACGAGCACGACATCGCCGGGAGCGCCGTCAAGAGCTCCGCGGTCTCGGACGGGTCGCCGCTGTGGCTGCGGCTGACCCGGTCGGGCGACACCGTCACGGGCTACGAGTCCTCCGACGGCGAGCGGTGGGCGAAGGTGGCCGCGGTGAAGGTTCCCGGACTGCCGGAGGCCGCGCAGGTCGGCCTGTTCGCCACCTCTCCCGGTGACCTGACGCTACGGCCGGTGGGCCTGGGCGGGGCCACGGAGCAGGTGCGCTTCACCCAGGCCGCCGGTTCCTTCGACCACGTCCGTCTGGAGGGCGCCGGCACGGACGTGAGCTGGCGGGCCGGGCTGGTCGGCGAGATGAACGTGACCGACTGGGAGAAGCATCACCCCTCCGGGGCCGTGGAGAAGGACGGCAGCATCACCGTCGTCGGCACCGGTGACATCGCGCCCACGGCCACCTGGGGCGGGCGCCCCGTGGAGGGAATGCTGACCGGTCTGAGCCTCGCCCTGCTCATCGTGCTGGTGGTGGCCGTACGGTTCGCCGACGGCGGGTCCGGCCGACGCGGGCCGGGGGACGCCGCGCCCCTCACCCGTGCGGTGTTCGGGGCGAGGGCCATTGTCGTGGGAGCCGTGACCTTCGTGACCGGGCTGCTCGCCGTGGGCATCGTGGTGCCGGTCGGCGCGGCGGTCCTGGCGTCGAACGGGGTGCCCGTCGTGGGGCTGTCCGTGCTCACCGGAGCCCGGGTGGTCCTGGGCGTCTCCGCTGCGCTCGCCCTCACGGCCGTACTCGCCCTGGCGCTCGGCGCGCTGCTGCGGCGCCGCCGGCTCGCCGGCCTCGTCGCCGTCTCGGCGGTCGTGGTCCCGTACGCCGTGTGCACCGTCCCCCTGCTGAGCGACGGGCTCGCGCAGTGGCTGCTGCGGGTGACTCCGGCCGCCGGTTTCGCCGTCCAGCAGACCCTCGTGGAATATCCGCAGGTCACCGCCCACTACGCGCCTTCTGCGGGATACTTCCCGCTGCCCTGGTGGGCGGGGGTCGCGGTGCTGTGCGCGTACACGGTGGCCGCCATGGCCCTGGCGCGGCGCCGCCTGCCGCGGAGCGGCGAGCGGGCCGGCGCCCCGGCCGCCCACCGCGTGGGCGAGCCTGCCTAGGGGCTGTGGACCGGGGACGACCTACGGCGGCGCGGGAGCGATGGCTCCCGCGCCGCCGTCGCCGTGCGTGCCGCGCCCGCCCGGCCATCGCCCCGGGGGTCGGGCTACCTGCGGACGTTCCAGTAGACGGTGGAGCGCAGCGTGCGGGCGATCTCCGGGTCGCGGACCGAAGGGGTCCGGTCTTCGGCGGTGACCGACAGGGTGTGGGTGCGCCGGTCGGGGAGCCTCAGCTCCGCGACGGTGACGTCGGTCCGGCCCGCCAGCCGCTTGACCTCGCGGCCGTCGAGGTACCAGCGGACCAGGAGCTGGCGGCCGTCGCCGCCGGTGAGCCGGGGCACGGCCACCTTCGCGAGGTGCGCCGTCCGCAGGGTGCGGTCCGTCGGGGTGAGCGGGGTGACGGCCTTCGCGTGCTTGTAGAAGCCGGCGATCATCGCCTCGACGCCGGGGAGGTTGAAGGGTTTGCCCAGGACCCGCATCAGCGAGTTGTCGGTGGGCCGCCGGATCCCGGTGGCGAAGTAGCCGCCGCCCTCGTACGCGCCGACGGCGCCGCCGTCCGGAGAGGTCTCGCCGAGCCAGCGGTACCACTTGGCCCGCTGCCGGGCCATCCGGTCGGCGGACAGCTTGGAGGTGTTGGACTCGGCGGGCTCCGGCCCCGTGTACTTCTCGTAGTCCGGGACCCCGGGGTAGAAGTACTCGTCGGCGAGTTTGCCGAGCGAGTGGCCCGTCTCGTGGATGGCTACCTGGCCGGACTTGGCGTTGTCCGCCGAGGCGGTGGAGATGCCTTCGTAGCCGAGGGTGGCGCTGGGTTCGTTGTAGCCGGCGCCGCCGTACTTGGCGCTGTTGGCCAGGACGATGACCAGATCGGCCTCCGGCGCCTTGGCCACGTAGGCGTCCACCTTGGGCTGGTCTATGCACAGGAGCCGCTCGATCTCCTCGCACCAGAAGTACGAGCCGAGGGCCGTGTCGCGGACGGCCCCCCGGTCAGGGTCGCCGGAGACTCCGGACTCGTGGGAGACGGCGTCGACCGTCCAGACGTTGAAGAGGTTCCGGTAGGTGGCGTACGGCTCCACGGCCGTCACCTCGGCCCACTTGGCCCGGGCGTCGGTGTGGAACTTGCCCAGCTCGGCCGCCGTGTAGCCGTCGCCGATGACGACCACGTCCAGCCGGTCGCCGGTGGGTCCGTTGTCGACGAGCTTGGCGACCTCCCCGTCGGCCGCCCGCTCCGCTTCGGAGAGCCGGGCGCCCGAACCGGCCGCCTGACCGGCCCGTGCGGGGACGCGGGCATGGCCCGATCCGGCGTCACCACCCTGCTCCGGCCCCGGAATCTCCACCACCAGCCGCGGCACGACCGGGGCGTCGGCCGCGCGGACGGGCCCGGCGGCCAGCAAAGCGGCGGTCGCGCAGGCCGCCGCGACGGCTGCCCGCAGGACCGCCCGGGCGGCCGGGCGTCTGACGTGGTGCATGAAGTCCTCCTGCGGTGAAGGGAGTTAAGCATGAATGTAAACAGATTGAATCGGCTGCTTAAATTAGGCGGCGCACGACGGGTGCGCAATGCCCTGCTCCCCCTGAATACTGGGCAGTTCGAGCAACCAGGGGGATCCCATGGACGAACCGGCCGCAATCGGCCGCAGGGTTCAGCGCATGCGCACCGAACTCGGCCTGACACAGCGCAAGTTGGCTGAGCCCTCGTACACCCCGGCCTATGTCTCCACCCTGGAGTCGGGCAAGGTGCGCCCCTCGGAGGCCGCCCTGCGCTTCCTGGCCGGACGACTCGGCACCTCCTACGAGGAACTGACCACCGGACGCCCCGCCGGGCTCGCCACCGAGCTGCGCCTCGCCCTCACCGACGCCCAGCAGCTCCTGGCCTCCGGCGCGGCGGGCGAGGCCGCCGTCCACTACCGGCGCCTGCTCGCCGAAGCGGAGGAGCTCGGCCTCACCGACGAGCGGGTCGGGGCCCTGCTCGGACTCGGCGACTGCGCCCTGGAGACGGGTGAACTCACCGACGCCATCGGCCACTTCGAGTCCGCCGAGCGCCTGCTGGCCGAGGAGCCGCTCCCCCGCCGGGCCCGCCCGATCCGCGGCCGCGCCGTGGCGCACCTGCTCGCCGGGGAGCTGCGCTACGCCTGCTACCTGCTGGAATCCACCATCGACGAACTGGGGGCGAGCGGACTGGCCGACCCCGAGGCGCTGCTCCTGCTCTACGCCGCGGTCATCGGGCCGTACATCGACATGGGCGCCCACGCCCGGGCCGCCCACGCCGCCGAGCTGGCCCTGGCACTGGCCCCCCGGGTCACCGACCCGGCCCTGGTGGCGGGCATGCACCGGCAGGTCGCGCGGACCTTCCTGACCGAGGGGCGGGTGGCCGACGCCGACGCCTCCCTGGCCAAGGCCCAGGCGATCTACGGGCAGCTACAGCTGCGGACCGACCTGGCGCACTGCCACTGGATGCGCGGCTACGTACAGGCCCAGGACGGGGACCTCGTCTCCGCCGAGCGGGAACTGCGTACGGCGCGGGACATGCTCTCGGCCGGGCGGGCGGCCCTGTACACCGCCCAGGTGGAGGTCGAGCTGGCCGACGTACTGCGCCGGCTCGGCCGGTACGAGGAGGCCGCCGGGCTGCTCTCGGCCCTGCTGGCCCTCGGCGACAGTCACGGCGCCGTCCACGCGGGCGGCGCGCACCGACTGCTCGGCCTCATGGCCGAGGAGCGGGGCGAGCCCGAGGCCGCCGAGGAGCACTACGTGCAGGCCCTGGCGCTGCTGGAGCGCAGCGGGGCGACGGGCGACCTCGCGGACCTGTGCCGGCTCCTGGGTGATCTGCTGCGCCGGGCCGGCCGCACCGAGGCGGCACTGGACGCCTACCGCACGGGCCTGGGCCACCGCGCGGCTCCCGGCACGACCACACTGGGCCCTGCTCCCGCGGCGCCCGCGTTCCCGCACCGTCCGGCGGCGCGGTAGCGGGCCGGCGGCCGGGGCCGGGGTTAGGTCTAGGTCTACTCTAGGTCTAGAGGTCGATCCAGTAGCGCCGCTTGGGGCCGATCAGGGTCTCGCGGACGTCTTCCAGCACGCCGCCGCTGCTCTCGATCGTGCGGATCGAACCCTCGTTGCCGGGGTCGCAGGTGAGCAGCACCCGGTCGATCCCCAGCAGCCGGGCCTCGTGCTTGACCTCGCCCAGGGCCCAGGTGGCCAGGCCGCGGCGGCGGGCCGAGGGGCGCACGCTGTAGCCGATGTGGCCCCCCGCGTCGAGCAGGAAGCCGTTCAGGTAGTGCCGCAGGTCGATGGCGCCCAGGTACTCGTCGCCTTCGGCGATCCACCAGTACGTGGCGTGGACGCGTCCGTGTTCGAGGGGCACCGCGCGGTCCCCGTACCGGCGCAGCCGCTCCGTCCAGGCGGCGAAGCCCTCGGGGGTGTCCACGTCGTCGTCGGAGCCGAGCCCGGCGCCGTCCATGTGCGCGTCGGGACCCCATTCCTCCTGCGCGGCGAGCCAGGAGGCGTAGAGACGGGGGGTGGGTGTGATCAGCTCGGGCATGACCGGACGATAACAGTCCGCGGAAACCGTCCCGGGCGGGCGGCCGGACGTCCGGGCGTCCGGCATGCCGGACGGCTCCGGAGGGCCAAGACTGGAGGGGCGGGGCCGCGCTCCCACCGGCGCGGGCCCAGGCCGAGAGGGGCGCGCATGAGTGCGGACGCGGGACGGGTCGCCGTCCTCGGTGACTGCCCGCTGCTGCGCCACGGCGTGGCCCGCGTGCTCGAAGCGGCCGACGGCCCGGCCTTCGTACTGGGCGCCGGATCGGTCGATGAGGTGACCGCCGCGCTGGAGCGCGGGGAGGCCCTGGCCGGGGACGTCCTGCTCGTCGACCTCCGGCTGTCGCCCGGATGCCTGGCGGAGGTGGTGGCGCGGCTGGCCGGACTCGGGTTCGCCGTCCTGGTGCTCTCCTCCGGCCCGCCCGACGACGCCCGGGGCGCGCTGCGCGCCGGAGCCCGCGGCTGCCTGAGCCGGCGGGCCGGGGAGCGCGAACTGCTCGCCGCGATCCGGCTGGTCGCCGGCGGCTGCTCGTACGTCTCCGCCGATCTCGCCGTGGGGCCGGTCCCGGACGCGGCGCCCCCCTGCCACGTCACGGACCGCGAACGGCAGGTCCTGGAGCTGGTCGCCCGCGGGGAGACCGACCACGGCATCGCCGTCCGGCTGGGCATCAGCGAGCACACCGTGCACTCCCACCTGGACCGGCTCCGCGACAAGATCGGCTCGCGGCGGCGGGCCGACCTGACGCGTTTCGCCCTGACCCACGACCTCATCCCGGCCTCCTCCTGACCGGGGGCCCCCGACCGGGGCGACCCTCCTGGCCGGGGTATCCCTGCCCCGCCCGGCGTGGGTCCTTCTGCCCTGTGCCCGTCCCGGGATCCACCGGACACTGAAGGCGACAGCCTTCGTGTGTCCGGATCCGGGAGGCGCTTTGCGATGAGTGGCATCTTCGGCGACACCCTCACCTTCGCCCAGGAGGAAGGCGGTGACGTGCGGCTCGTCGCCTTCGGTGACGACAAGTACGCACGGTACGAGACGCTCGACGGCTATTCGGTCGTCTACGACGACACCCGGGGCCTGTACTGCTTCGCCGAGACCGACGGCGGCGGTGCCGGACGCCGGTTCGTCTCCAGCGGCACGCCGGTTTCCCGGCCGGCGCCCGAGGGGCTGCCCCGGCACTTGCGCGAAGGACAGGTCTACCGGCGGGACGTGGTGAAGGAACGGCTGATGGAGACGGTCCCGGAGGAGGACCGGGCCACCACCGATCCGGACACCCTCCTGACCTTCGGCCCCAACAAGGGCCTGCTCCCCGGCTTCGTCCTCAGCGAGGGCGACGTCCAGGGGCTGACGATCCTCGTCGACTTCCCGGACAAGCCCACGCAGGTCACGGTCGACGAGGTCTCCGCACTGCTGAACAGCCCCCATTTCACGGCGAACGGAAACAGCTCCTCGGTCAAGGAGTTCTTCCGCACGATGTCGACCGGCCGGCTCCGCTTCACCAACACCGTGGTCGGCCCGCTGCGTTTGAGCCGTCCCCGCCTCGCCTACGGGCTCCCGCAGAACCGCGGACGGCTCGTACCGGAGGCCCTGCAGGCGGCCGTCGACGCCGGCGTGGACTTCACCCGGTTCGACTCGCTCGGGCGGGGCGTCGTCGACTCCCTCTGCATCATGTACGCGGGCCGGACGGAATTCAGGGAGGACCTCTGGCCGCACAACTCCCGCTTCCCCGCCCAGATCGGCAGCGTGCGGACGGACTTGTACACCGTCACGAGCATCGGCGAGACGGCCGCCGACCTGAGCATCGGCACCTTCTGCCACGAGAGCGGCCACCTGCTGTGCCGCTGGCCGGACCTGTACGACTACGGAACGGCGGAGCGCGAGGGCGACGACTTCTCCAGCGCGGGCCTGGGCACGTACTGCGCGATGGCCGCGGGCAACAACCTGGGCGACGGGTTCCTCCCGTCCGCGGTCTGCGTCTACCTGCGGCGGCTCGTGCACTGGACGCACGACGTCGACATCTCCCAGCCCGGCTTCTACGAGGCCCGGCAGGGCGAGTACGACGAGGCCCTGATCTACCAGAACCCGCAGCGGCGCGACGTCGAGTACTACCTCGTGGAGAACCGCACCCGCGCGGGCTTCGACTCCCGGCTCACCTCCAGCGGGCTCGCCGTCTACCACTGCGACATCAAGGGGTCGAACGAGTTCCAGAACGGCACCGCGGTGGGTCACTACCAGTGCGCGCTCCTCCAGGCCGACGGCCACCTGGACCTGGAGACCAACCGGAACCAGGGCGACGGCGCCGACCTGTTCGGACCCACCCTGGGCACCGCCGTCTCGCACAGCAGCCGCCCCGCGTCTCTGTGGTGGGACGGCACCGAATCCGGTCTGACCATCTCGGCCGTCTCCGCGCCGGGCCCGGTGCTCACTTTCCGGACGGGCGAGCAGGGCGTGGCGGGCACCCTGGTCACGGGCGCGTCGGCGCCCGGCGCCTCGATTCCCGAGGACGACTTCGGCGGTCTGACCGACGCGATCACCCTCCAGGGCCAGGGCACGGTCCGGGACCTGACGGTGACGATCGACATCGAGCACCCCCGCATCGGCGATCTGCGCGTGGTCCTGATGGCCCCGAGCGGCCGCCGGGCCGTGATCCACAACCGCTCGGGCGGCAACGCCAAGAACCTGCGGGTGACGCTGGATTCGCAGCCGCCCTCGCTGCTCGCCCCGCTGATCGGCGACTCCGTGCCGGGGAGCTGGAAGCTCAGGATCACCGACGCGGTCGTCTCGAACGCCGGGGTGCTGAACGAATGGTCCCTCGCCGTCCGGACGGGCACCTGAGGGCGGAGGAGGAGACCTCCTCTCTCTTGCGCCCCCTCCTCCCCCTCCCCTTTTAACCCATGGGCGTCGATTATATTTGGGCCATGACCGAAATGTCCCGCGAGGCGGATGCCCAGCGCGTCCACCACGCCTTGGCCGCACCGTCACGCCGGCGACTGATGACCCTGCTGCGGGAGGCGGACGGCCTGCTGGGCGTGGACGACATGGCCGCCGCCACGGGGCTGTCGGTCGCCACCGTCCGCCACCACCTGGCCGCCCTGGCCGCGGCGGGCCTGGTCACGGCCACCGCCTCGGCCAGGGCGGGCCGCGGCAGGCCCCGACTGCGGTACGCGGCCGCCCGGCCCGACCCCCAGGAGGAACCGGCGGACAGCCCCTTCCGGGAGCTCGCCCAGGCCCTGGCCGAGGCCGTCGGGGGCGGTCCGGGCGCGTCCCGCGAGGCCGGCCTCGGCTGGGGGCGCCGGCTGGCCGGGAGCGGTCCGGCGGCGGAGCGGGTGTTCGCCGCGGCCGCCCGGATGGGCTTCGCGCCCAGGGACGCGCCGGGGCCCGACCCCGACACCCGGCGGGTCCTGCTGCACGAGTGCCCGTACCGGGAACTGGCCCGAGCCCGGCCCGAGGTCGTGTGCGCCGTCCATCAAGGCGTCCTGGACGGACTGCTGGAGGGCGGCGGGGCCACGGTGCGGCTGCTGCCCTTCATCGGCCCGGACCTGTGCGCGGCGGACCTGCGCCCGGCCTGACTCCGAAGGTCAGCCGCGGGGACGGTTGCGGCGGCGGTACTCGTCCGTCGGGACGCCGCCCACACCCCAGTCCTCCAGGGCGACCTCGTCGATGAGGACGAACGTGGTCGCCGGGTCCTTGTCGAGGACCTTGACCAGCAGGTCGGTGATGCCTGCGATGAGCTCGGCCTTCTGCGACGCGGTGGCGCCTTCACGGGTGATCTTGACGTTGACGTACGGCACGGGGACTCCTTCTTCTCGTGGCGGAGGTGGAGGGGGAGGGGGAGGGGGAGGGGGTGGCAGTGGCAGTGGCGGTCGCAGCGACGAGGAGCGTCAGATGCGACGGCCGGTCACGTGGCCGCCGTCCACCCGCAGGGAGTGGCCGGTCACGAACCCGGCGCCCGCGAGGTACAGCACGGCGTCGGAGATCTCGGCGACCTCGCCGACACGGTCCTGCAGGGCGAGACCGCCGTAGGCGTCCACGTCGGCGCCCGCGTGCAGGGGGGTGCGGATGATGCCCGGTGCGACCAGGTTGACGCTGATCCCGTCGGAGGCGAGCTCGGCCGCGAGGCTCGTCGTCAGTGCGTGCACGCCGCCCTTGCTGACCACGGGCGCGGAGGCCGGGAAACCGGCCAGCGCGTGGTCCACCAGTACGGTGCCGATGTTGACGATGCTGCCGCCCTCACCCTGGGCGCGCAGGGCGCGTACGACCGCCTGCGTGGTGAGGTAGGTGCCCTTGAGGTTCCCCGTCAGGTAGCCGTCGAGCTCGTCCTCCGTCACCTCGGTGAAGGGCTTCGGCTCGAAGGTGCCGGCGTTGTTGACCAGGACGTCGATCCGCCCGAAGCGCTCCAGCGCCGTGCGGACGAGCGCTTCGCCGGTCTCCCGGGCGGCGGTGCTGCCCGCGACGCAGGCGGTGCGCTCCGGATGCCCGAGACCGGCGGCGGCCTTGGCGAGACGGTCGGGGTCGCGGCCGTTGAGCACGACGTTCGCGCCGGCGGCCAGGAAGGCGCGGGCGATGTCGAGGCCCATGCCGCTGGAGGAGCCGGTGACGAGGACCGTGGCGGTACGGGCGGTGGTGCTGGTGCTGGTGACGCTCATGAAGGTGTCCCTTTCGTGGGCGGCGGCCGGGGAGCCCCGGTGGCCGACACCAGAAACCTAGGAGCCCTCAACCCATAACACCACGACGGAATATGAAGCATGTGATAATCCAGCGTTATGGATGTGGACCTGCGCGACCTGGAACTCCTCGAGGCCACGGCCGAGGCCGGCTCCCTGACCGCCGCCGCCGAGCGGCTCTACGTCAGCCAGCCGGCGCTGAGCCAGCGGCTGACCCGACTGGAGGCCCGTCTCGGGATGCCGCTCTTCGACCGCAAGGGCCGCCGGCTGATCCCCAACGCCGCCGGCCGCCGGCTCCTGGTCGCCGCCCGCCACGTCCTCGGGGAACTCGAATCGGCCTCGCGCGATCTGCGGGAGCTCCGCGACGGCCGGGACCGGCGCGTGCGCTTCGCCGCCCAGTGCAGCACCACCTTCCCTTGGCTGCCGCCGGTCCTGCGCGCCTTCCGGGCGCGCGAGCCGGACATCGAGGTCCGCATCGAGACCGTCGCCGACGACGCGCCGATCCCCGCCCTGCTCGCCGACCTGGTCGACGTGGCCCTGGTGACCAAGCCGGACCTGCAGATGGACCGGGTGTCCCTGACCAGGCTGTTCGACGACGAGATGGTGGCGGTGGTGCCCGCCGCGCACCCGTGGGCCTCCCGCGCACACGTGACCGCCCGCGATTTCGACGGCAAGGACCTGGTCCTCTACGACTTCTACGACCAGAAGCGCATCCCGTCGATGCCACTGCCGATCCCCGCCGGCGCGCGGCCGGCCCGCATCACCACGATGCCGGTGGTGACCGACCTGGTGATCGAGATGGTGGCGGGCGGCCAGGGCCTGACCGTCCTGCCCAACTGGGTGGCTTCCCCCTACGCGGCCTCGCACGATCTGGCCTTGGTCCGCATGGGCGCGAAGCCGCTGACCCGCACGTGGTTCGTCGCCACCCGAACCGGCGCCCGCCCGCCCCACCTGGAGGCGTTCGTCGAGGAACTCGTCGGCCGCCTCGCAGCTCCACGCGTGGATCGAGTGGTCTGAGGGGGCGGCCCGGGCGCCGGTTCGGCATGGGAATGGTTCTCCTCTCGGCTCGGGAATGACGGTGTACGGGGAGCGTGTGAACAAGCTCCGAACCAGTGGGAGCGCTCCCACTGTGCAGACGGGACTCAACGCCGTCAAGGTCCGTGAAGAGTCGAAGCCGTTCCCGGGCGAATTTCGTCAACCCCTCTGTTGCTTGGCGTGAGTTGCCGCTACGGTCTGGCCCCAACCAGTGGGAGCGAATCCGTCAGTCGGCGCGCCGTCACCAGCGCGCCCTCGCTGCAAGGACTCGCTCATGCGACACCCCCCACGCACGTCCGCGCTGCTCACAACGGCAGCGCTCGCGATGGCGAGCTGTGCGCTCGCCGTCGTGGGTACGGCCACAGGAGCCGCGGCCTCACCCTCGTGCACGGTGACGTACTCGGTCGTCGGCCAATGGGCCGGCGGCTTCCAGGGTGCGGTCACTGTCACCAACAACGGCTCCGCGCTGAACGGTTGGAGCCTCGGCTTCGGCTTTCCGGCCGGCCAGACCATCAGTCAGGGCTGGGGCGCCAAGTGGTCCCAGACCGCATCGGCCGTCACCGCCGTGAACGAGAGCTGGAACGCCGCGCTCGGCGCCGGCGCGAGCGTGACCACCGGCTTCATCGCCTCGTGGTCGGGCGCCAATACGGCGCCCAGCGCGTTCACGCTCAACGGAGCCACCTGCACCACCGGCTCCGGGCCCGGCCCCACTCCGACGCCCACACCCACACCCACACCCACCACTCCCACGCCCACCCCCACGGGCCCGACCCCCACACCCACCGACCCCGTCTCCGGGGCGCCCGAACTGAGCGTCACCGGCAACCGCCTCACCGACCAGAACGGTGCCACTCGCCGCCTCCTCGGCGTCAACCGCTCAGGGGCCGAGTTCATGTGCGTCCAGGGCCACGGCATCTTCGACGGGCCCGTCGACGACGCCTCGGTGCGCGCCATCGCCGACTGGGAGGCCAATACCGTCCGCATTCCCCTCAACGAGGAGTGCTGGCTCGGCCTCGACAACATCAAGCCCGAGTACCGGGGCGCGCATTACGTCGCCGCCGTCAAGGGACTGGTCGACCGGGTCCTCGCGCACGGCATGACCCCGGTCGTCGAGCTGCACTGGACGTACGGCCAGTACACCGGCAACTCCTCGGGGTGCGCCGACGTGCACGCCTCCTGTCAGAAGCCGATGCCGGACGCCCAGTACACCCCGGCGTTCTGGACCTCGGTGGCGAACACCTTCAAGAACGACCGGCGGGTCGTCTTCGACCTGTTCAACGAGCCCTATCCGGACCGGGCCACCCCCACCACCGCCCAGGCGTGGACCTGCTGGCGCGACGGCGGTACGTGTCCGGGCATCGGCTACGAGGTCGCCGGCATGCAGGACCTGGTGGACGCCGTCCGCGCGACCGGCGCCCGCAATCTCCTGCTCGTCCCCGGCATCGCCTATTCCAACGACCTGAGCCAGTGGCTCACCCACTCCCCCACCGACCCGACGGGCAATCTGGCCGCGGCCTGGCACGTCTACAACTTCAACACCTGTTCCAGCGAATCCTGTTGGGACTCCACCCTCGCCCCGGTCGCCGCCAAGGTCCCCCTCGTGGCGGGCGAGATCGGCGAGAACACCTGCGCGCACGCCTTCATCGACCGCGTCATGAAGTGGTTCGACGACCGCTCCCTCTCGTACCTCGGCTGGACCTGGAACACCTGGAACTGCAGCTCCGGTCCGGCGCTGATCACCTCGTACGACGGCACCCCCACCGCATTCGGCACCGGACTGCGCGACCACCTGCGCACCCTGAACTGAAAGGCATTCCACGAAAATGAGCCGCACAGCACTCGGCACGACTCCCCGCACCACGTCCCGCACGACCAGGCGCACCGCCCTGTTGGCGGCCCTCAGCCTCGTCACCGCCGCGGGCGCCACCGCCACCGTGTTCGGCACCTCGGCCGGCGCCGCCACCGCGGGCTGCAAGGTCGAGTACCAGATCACCAACCAGTGGAACACCGGCTTCGGCGCGAACGTGACCGTCACCAACACCGGTGACCCCGTGGCCTCCTGGACCCTGGAGTGGTCCTACGCGAACGGTCAGCAAGTCACCCAGGGCTGGAACGCCGCGATCAGCCAGTCCGGGGCGGCCGTGACCGCCAAGAGCCTCTCGTACAACGGGAACCTGGCCACGGGTGGCTCGACCTCCTTCGGCTTCAACGGTTCGCACACCGGCACGAACGCCGTGCCCGCGACCTTCAAGCTCAACGGCGTCACCTGCAACGGCGCGACGGACCCGACCCAGCCGCCGACCACTCCCCCGACCACGCCGCCCACGACCCCGCCGACCACCCCGCCGCCGTCCGGCGCCAAGGCGGACAACCCGTACGCCGGCGCCAAGGTGTACGTGAACCCCGAATGGTCCGCCAAGGCCGCCGCCGAGCCGGGCGGCACCAAGGTGTCGAACCAGCCCACCGGTGTCTGGCTGGACCGCACCGCCGCCATCGCGGGTTCGAGCAGCTCGATGGGGCTGCGCGCCCACCTGGACGCGGCGCTGGCGCAGAAGGGCAGCGGTGAACTCGTCGTCCAGCTGGTGATCTACAACCTCCCCGGCCGGGACTGCGCCGCCCTCGCTTCCAACGGCGAGCTGGGCCCGACCGAGATCGACAAGTACAAGACGCAGTACATCGACCCGATCGCCGCCATCCTCTCCGACGCCAAGTACGCGGGGCTGCGGATCGTCACCACGGTCGAGATCGACTCGCTCCCGAACCTGGTCACCAACGTCACCGGGCGGCCGACGGCCACCGCCAACTGCGACGTGATGAAGGCCAACGGCAACTACATCAAGGGTGTCGGCTACGCGCTCAACAAGCTGGGCTCGATCGCCAACGTCTACAACTACGTGGACGCGGGCCACCACGGCTGGCTCGGCTGGGACGACAACTTCGGCTCCTCCGCCGAGATGTTCAAGCAGGCGGCCACCGCCGAGGGCTCCACGCTCGCCAAGGTGCACGGCTTCATCGTGAACACGGCCAACTACAGCGCCCTGAAGGAGGACCACTTCAAGATCGAGGACTCCGTCAACGGCACCTCCGTACGCCAGTCGAAGTGGGTCGACTGGAACCGGTACACGGACGAGCTCTCGTACGCCCAGGCCATGCGGACCAAGCTGGTGTCGCTGGGCTTCGACACGAACCTCGGCATGCTGATCGACACCTCCCGCAACGGCTGGGGCGGCACCGCTCGGCCGACCGGACCCGGCGCGCTGACGAGCGTGGACACCTACGTCAACGGCGGCCGCTACGACCGGCGCATCCACCTCGGCAACTGGTGCAACCAGTCGGGCGCCGGCCTCGGCGAGCGTCCGCAGGCCGCCCCGGCCGCGGGCATCGACGCCTACGTGTGGATCAAGCCGCCGGGCGAGTCGGACGGCGCGAGCAAGGAGATCCCGAACAACGAGGGCAAGGGCTTCGACCGGATGTGCGACCCGACGTACACGGGCAACGCGCGCAACGGCAACAGCATGTCGGGGTCCCTCCCCGACGCGCCGCTGTCGGGCCAGTGGTTCTCGGCGCAGTTCCAGGAGCTCATGAAGAACGCCCACCCGGCGCTGTGACGCAGCGCCGGTGAGCTGACCGCCCCACCCCGCTCAAAGGCCGGAGCCGTACGGAAACCTCTGGATTCCGTACGGCTCCGGCCGCGGCGTGCTCACGCGAGCCCGGGCCGCGGCAGCCCTACAGGCCGTCGACGCCGGGACGACCGTCGAGATGACGGACCTGAGCGGATCCCAGCGTCCCGTGCAGTGGCCCGCGCAGTGGAAGGTGTGCACCCAGTCTCCGCATCCGGGCGAGGCCATGACCGGCAAGGTCAGCCTCGGTGTGGTCAAGACGACCGAGGACTGCCCCGCGCCGTAAGGGGTGTTCCCGCTGGAGGCCGGAAGAAGTGGAGCTCGGAAGGCAGGACGAGCTCAGGAGGAATCCCGCACGATCAGTTCCGTCGGAAGGACCCTGCGCGGCTCCTCGCCCTGGTCCTGCGCCGGCGCGGATCCGGTTCCGGACGCCTCCGCGATCTTCTGGAGCAGGAGCCGGGTCATCGTGCGGCCCATCTCCTCGATCGGCTGGCGCACGCTCGTCAGGGGCGGATCCATCAGGCGGGCCACCGCGGAGTCGTCGACCCCGACCAGGGCCACGTCCTCGGGGATCCGCCGCCCGGCCTCGCGAAGTACCCCGCGCGCGCCGGCCGCCATCACGTCGGAGGCCGCGAAGACCGCGTCCAGGCCGGGGGCGCGCTCCAGGAGCTCGCGCATCGCCAGCCGGCCGCCCTCCTCGGTGAAGTCCGCGGTCGCCACCAGCGACTCGTCGGGCCCGAACCCGGCTTCCGCGAGCCCCGCGCGGTAGCCGCCCAGACGTGCGCGGGCCACGTACATGTCGAGCGGCCCGCTGATGGTCGCGATCCTGCTCCGGCCCCGCCCCACCAGGTGGGCGACGGCCGCCCGCCCCGCGCCGATGTTGTCGGAGTCCACGTAGGCGACGGGTTCGGCCTCGGAGCGCCGCCCGTTCATGACGACCGGCAGGCCCAGCTTGGCGATCCGGTCCGGCAGCGGGTCGTCGCCGTGTACGGACGCCAGCAGTACGCCGTCGACCCGCTGGGCGGCGAGGTAGTCCTCGAACCGCCGGCGCTCGGCCTCGGTCCGGACCAGGGTAAGCAGCAGCTGCTTGTCGGATTCGGCCAGTTCGGCGCTGACCCCGCGGATCAGGTCGAGGAAGTACGGCTCCGAGAACAGCCTGGCCTCGGTCTCCGGGATGACGAGGGCGACCGCGTCGGTCCGGCTTCCGGCCAGGGCCCTGGCCGCCTGGTTGGGGACGTACCCCAGCTCGGCGACGGCGCGGGCGACGGCGTCCTTGGCCTGCTCGCTCACCCGTGGCGAGCCGTTGATCACCCGGGAGACCGTGCCCCGGCCGACTCCGGCCAGGGCCGCGACCTCTTCCAGGGTGGGTCTGCCGTTCTGCCGTCCGGTCACGATTGTCGAACTCCCCTCGTGCGCTCTCGCGCTCCGGGCCGGTGCCTGCCGGTCCGGGCACGGCTGATCAGGTAAGAAGCGGGTACCGCCCCCATCTCACGCGGCACACGTTACGCCGGTCCGGCGCACGAGAAGCCGAGTGGGAGCGCTCCCACACTACTCAGGATCCCGCCCCGATGCTACGACCCCGTCGAGAACCCGACGGGGCCACACCGGAATGCGGGGCGCGGCGCGCACCGAAGGCCTTGGCGGCACGAATTCGCGTTCATCTCTTGACACCCGCACCCACCAAGCAGCAACCTTCCGGCAACGACGTGGGAGCGCTCCCACCTTGGGATGCGAGAACGACCTTCACATCAGGTCCTGGCAGGGCCCTCGCCGAGCCGCGAACAGCCCGCCGGACCCCATGGCGCACAACGAGCACCACCTTGGACGAGGAGAGTGGAATGCGCACTTCCAGCAGCAGACACGGACGCGGACGCCGCACCGCCATCAACGCGGTCGCCGCGGTCGCCGTGATGGCGACCGGTACGGCCCTGCTCACCGGCTGCGGCAGCGACGGCGACAACGGCAAGGGCGACGCGGCGGGCGGCGAGCAGATCACACTGCGGATCGGAACCTTCGGCTCCTTCGGCTACGACAACACCACCGGCGCCAAGCTCTACGCCGAGTACGAGAAGGCCCACCCCAACATCAAGATCGAAGAGTCGAACGTCGCCGACGGCCAGAAGTACTGGGACACGCTCAAGCTGCGGCTCTCCCGCGACAGCGGTCTCGCGGACATCCAGGCGCTGGAGGTGGGCTACATCGCGGAGGCGACCGGTCCCGCCATGGCGGACAAGTGGACCGACCTCGCCAAGACGGGCGGCGGCGACGTCGGCGCGTTCCTCGACTGGAAGGTCAAGCAGGCCACCACGGCCGACGGCAAGGTCATCGGCCTCGGCACGGACATCGGCCCGATGGCCATCTGCTACAACAAGGACCTCTTCGCCCAGGCCAAGCTCCCGACGGATCGCACGGAGGTTGCCAAGCTCTGGGCGGGCGACTGGGCGAAGTTCATCGCGACCGGTGAGACGTACAAGAAGAGCGCCCCGGCCGGGACCGCCTTCCACGACTCCGCCAGCGGCCTGTTCAACGCGGTGATCTCCAGCCAGCCCGTGCAGTACGCCAACGCCAAGGGCGAGCTGGACTACGAGAACAGTCCGGGCGTGAAGAAGGCGTGGGACACCGCCGTGGCGGCCGCGAAGGGCGAACTGACGGCCAAGCTGCGCCAGTTCGACGAGAAGGGCACCTGGAACGCCGCCTTCAAGAACGCGAAGTTCGCCACCGTCGCCTGCCCCAGCTGGATGACGGGCATCATCAAGGACCAGGCGGGCCCGGAGAACCAGGGGAAGTGGGACATCGCCGCGCCGCCCGTGGCCGGCAACTGGGGCGGCTCGTTCCTCGCCGTGCCGAAGTCGGGCAAGCACGCCAAGGAGGCGGCCGAGCTCGCCGCCTGGCTCACCGCACCGGCGCAGCACGCCAAGGTCTTCGGCGTGAACGGGAACATCCCCTCCACCAAGGACACGCTCACCTCGGCGGCCGTCCAGGACGCCAAGCTGCCGTACTTCGGTGACACCCCGGTCGGCAAGATCTACTCGGAGGCCGCGGCCGGCATCACGCCCGCCCCGATCAGCCGCTGGGACGGTCAGGTGAAGACCTTCCTCACGGACAACGGCATCCTCGACATCGAGCAGCGCGGGACCGACCCGGCGAAGGCCTGGGAGAACGTCAAGAAGCTGGTCGACGACAAGATCGACCAGTAGCGGAGGCCGCGCGCGGCCCGTCACGCCCCCTGCGGGCGGCGGGCCGCTCCCGTCCGCACCTCACCTCCCGTCCCCACCCCATCCGTACGCATCTCCCGTACGGACCTCCCGTACGCATCTCCCGTACGCACCGACCCGGAAGGACGCCCCCGTGGCCACCTCCGTACGGGCGACGAGTGGCGGCTCCCCGCCGCCCGCCGGCCTGCGCAGCACGCTCTACCGCCTGGACCTGAAGGCGGTTCCCTACGTCTTCGTCGCCCCCTTCTTCCTCACCTTCGCGGCCTTCGGGCTGTTCCCCCTGATCTACACCGGGTGGCTCTCGCTCCACCGCGTCGAACTGGGCGGCAGCGCCCAGTGGAAGGGGCTGGAGAACTACAGTTCCCTGGCCACCAGCGAGTTCTTCTGGAACGCGCTCGCCAACACCTTCACCATCGGCGTGATCTCCACCGTTCCCCAGCTGCTGATGGCCCTCGGTCTCGCGCACCTGCTGAACTACAAGCTGCGCGGTCGCGGCTTCTTCCGCGTCGCGGTACTCGCCCCGTACGCCACGTCGATCGCGGCGGCCACGCTCGTCTTCGCCCAGCTCTTCAACACCGACTACGGCCTGATCAACACCGTCCTGGGCTGGGTCGGCTTCGACCCGGTTGCCTGGGACTCCTCCAAGTGGCCCGCGCAGATAGCGATTTCGACGATCGTGACCTGGCGCTGGACGGGCTACAACGCCCTCATCTACCTGGCGGCGATGCAGGCCGTGCCGCAGGACCTCTACGAGGCCGCCGCGCTGGACGGGGCCTCGCGCTGGCGCCAGTTCCTGTCCGTGACCATCCCCTCCATCCGGCCGACGATCCTCTTCACGGTCATCGTCTCCACCATCGGCGCCACCCAGCTCTTCGGCGAGCCGATGCTCTTCGGCGGCAGCGTCGGCATCAGCGGGGGCAGCGGGAACCAGTTCCAGACGCTGAGCCTGCTCATGTACGAGAAGGGGTGGGTGACCGGCGCGCTGGGCCAGGCCTCAGCCATCGCCTGGGTCATGCTGCTGCTCCTCCTGCTCATCGGCGGCATCCAGACGCTGATCACCCGTTCGAACCACAAGCGCAAGAAGTCGGGGAGCTGAGCTCATGGCCCGCATGCTCGACACGCCCACGCCCACGCCCGCATCCACTCCCACACGCCGGCCCGTATCCACGGCCGCGCCCACCACGGCGGCGCCGCGCCGCAGGCTGCTGCGCCAGTCGGCGGGCCGGCAGCACCACGCGGGACCTCTGACGTACGTCCTCCTCGGCCTGGCCGCCCTGATCTCGCTCTTCCCGCTGTACTGGAACCTCGTGGCCGCCTCCCACACGGGCGAGCGCGTGGTCGAGGCGCCGGCCCCGCTCCTGCCGGGCCCCCGGCTCTTCGACAACCTCGCCTTCGCCTGGAACCAGGTCGACATGGGCGAGGCCCTGGTCAACACGACCATCGTGGCCGGGCTCGTGGCCCTGTCCACCGTCCTGTTCTCCACCCTGGCCGGCTTCGCCTTCGCCAAGCTGCCCTTCAAGGGCCGGGGCGCCCTGCTGGCGCTGGTGGTGGCGACCATGACGATCCCGCCGCAGCTCAGTGTGATCCCGCTCTACCAGATCGTCACCGATCTCGGCTGGGTCGATCAGCTCCAGTCCGTCGTCCTGCCCTCGCTGGTCGCCGCCTTCGGCGTGTTCTTCATGCGCCAGTACCTCATCGAGGCGCTGCCGGTGGAGCTGGTGGAGGCGGCCAGGATGGACGGCGCGCACAGCCTGCGCATCATCTGGCACGTGGTGTTCCCGGTGGCCCGGCCCGCGATGGCGGTCCTCGGGATGCTCGTCTTCGTCCAGGCCTGGAACGACTTCTTCTGGCCGTTCATCGCGCTGACCCCGGACGGGAATCCGACCCTCCAGGTCGCCCTGGCCGGCCTCGGCGCGGGCAACCACACCGTCGACCAGGCCGTCGTCCTGACCGGCGCCCTCATATCCACGCTGCCGCTGCTGCTGGTCTTCGCCGTGCTCGGCAAGCACATCGTGGGCGGCATCACCGCCGGCGCCGTCAAGAGCTGACCGGCTCCCGCCCGGCGCCCGTCCGCACACGTCTCCTCATCCGGCACCAGGCCATCAGGCGCCAGTTCTCCTGGCACCACTTCATCCACACTTGCGTTGGGAGCGCTCTCCTATGACCGCGTCCGAGACCCGGCCGCTCACCGCCGTCCGCTCTTTCCCGTCCGGCTTCCTCTGGGGCACGGCCACCGCCGCGTACCAGATCGAGGGCGCCG
This sequence comes from Streptomyces sp. NBC_00335, assembly GCF_036127095.1. Lineage (GTDB taxonomy): Bacteria > Actinomycetota > Actinomycetes > Streptomycetales > Streptomycetaceae > Streptomyces. Next base: position 8,272,350 of record NZ_CP108006.1, on the reverse strand, counting down.
CCCGTGAGGACGGCCGGACCCCGTCCATCTGGGACACCTTCTCCCACACCCCCGGCAAGGTCTTCGAAGGCCACACCGGCGACGTGGCCGTCGACCACTACCACCGCTTCCCCGAAGACGTCCGGCTGATGTCCGAACTGGGGCTGGGGGCCTACCGGTTCTCCGTCTCCTGGTCCCGGGTCCAGCCGACCGGCCGGGGCCCCGCGGTCCAGAAGGGCCTCGACTTCTACCGCAGGCTGGTGGACGAGCTGCTCGCCGCCGGCGTCACACCCGCCCTCACCCTCTACCACTGGGACCTCCCCCAGGACCTGGAGGACGCGGGCGGCTGGCCCGAGCGCGCGACCGCCGAGCGCTTCGCCGAGTACGCGGGCCTCGTCGCGGACGCCCTCGGAGACCGGGTCAAGCGCTGGATCACCCTCAACGAGCCCTGGTGCAGCGCGTTCCTCGGCTACGCCTCCGGCGTGCACGCCCCGGGCCGGACCAGTCCGGTCGCCGCCCTGCGCGCGGCCCACCACCTCAACCTCGGCCACGGCCTCGCCGTGCAGGCCCTACGGGCCGCGCTGCCCGGGGACTCGCAGCTCGCGGTCTCCCTCAACCTCCACGAGGTCCGCCCCCTGACCCCCTCGGCGGAGGACCGCGACGCGGCCCGCCGCATCGACGCCGTCGGCAACCGGATCTGGCTCGGCCCCATGCTCGAAGGCGCCTACCCCCAGGACCTGCTCGCGGACACCGCCCACCTGACCGACTGGTCCTTCGTCCGCGACGGCGACGCCGCCGCCATCCACCAGCCCCTGGACCTGCTCGCCATCAACTACTACACCCCGACGGTCGTCTCGCACGTCGCGGAAGACGCCCAGAAGCCGCAGGACGACGGCCACGGCAACAGCGAGCACTCGCCGTGGCCCGGCGCGGCGGACGTGGGGTTCCACCGGGCCCCGGGTGAACGTACGGCCATGGGCTGGCCCGTGGACGCGAGCGCCCTGTACGACCTGCTGACCCGGACCGCCGCCCGGTATCCCGGGCTGCCGCTCGTGGTCAGCGAGAACGGAGCGGCGTACGAGGACGAGGTCGGTCCGGACGGCACGGTCCACGACCCGCAGCGGGCCGCCTACATTCACGCCCACCTCGACGCCGTGCACCGGGCGATCACCGACGGGGTGGACGTGCGCGGCTACTTCCTCTGGTCGCTGCTCGACAACTTCGAGTGGTCGTACGGATACGCCAAACGGTTCGGCGCCATTCACGTCGACTACGACACCCTGAAGCGCACACCCAAGTCGAGCGCGCGCTGGTACGCCCGCGTGGCGCGGACGGGCGAGCTGCACGCCCCTTCCTAGTGATCTGGTTCGGAGATGCGTGAGCAGTAGCGGCAGATCCGGTCGAGGATCTGGTCAGCGGTCTTGGTCCACTTGAAGGGCCGGGCTTCGTCGTTCCAGACCTTGGTCCAGTTCTCGAGTGCGGTCTTGAGGTCGTCGAGGGAGCAGAAGACGCCGCGTTCCAGGCAGCGCCGTTCCAGCTCGGCGAACCACCGCTCGACCTGGTTGATCCACGACGAGTAGGTGGGGGTGAAGTGGAGCTGGAAGCGGGGATGCGCGAGCAGCCACTTGTGCACCACCGGCGCCTTGTGGGCGGAGAGGTTGTCGCAGATCACGTGGACCGCCAGGCCCTTGTCGGTCTGGCGGTCGATCTCGTCGAGGAAGTCCCGGAAATCGACTGCCCGGTGCTGCGCGGACAGTTTTGTGATCACCTTGCCGGTCGCGGTGTTCAGGGCGGCAAACAGATCGACGGTGCCGTGGCGGACGTAGTCGAAGGTGCGTCGCTCGGGGACTCCGGGGAGCATCGGCAGCACCGGTGCGGTCCGTTCCAGGGCCTGGATCTGCGGTTTCTCGTCCACCGCGAACACCACCGCGTTGGCCGGCGGGGCGAGGTAGAGGCCGACGACGTCACGGATCTTGTCGATCAGGAACGGATCGGGGGAAATCTTGAAGGTCTCGGTCCGCCACGGCTGCAGGCCGAAGGCGTGCCAGATCCTCAGCACACTCGCCGGAGAGATCCCCACGACCTTGGCCAGCTCCCGCTTGGACCAGTGCGTTCCACCGGCGGGTGTCTCTTCGAGGGTGCGGACCACCACTTCTTCGACCTGGGCGTCGGTGATGGTCCGCGGCACCCCGGGCCTGGGCTCGTCCGCGAGTCCGTCCAGCCGGTCCCGGAGGAACCGGGTCCGCCACTTGGTGACGGTGCCCCGGTTCACGCCCAGTCGGGCGGCCACCGCCAGGTTCGTTCCGCCGTCCGCACATGCCAGCACGATCCGTGCTCGCAGGGCCAGACCCTGCGCGGTCGTGCGGCGCTTGACCCAGTTGTTCAACACTTGCCGCTCGGTCTCACTCAGGACCAGCGGCTCCAGCCTGCTGTCACCCACAAACCACAGCAGACCGAAGCCAACCAGCACCCGTCAGCCGAATCCACGAAGTGGTACGGAAGACGACTCACGTGGTGCCGAACGAACTCACAACCAGATCACTAGGCCGGGGCCCGCAGGGAGCGGTGCATCAGGAGCGCGTAGAGGGAGGCCGCCACGGCGATGCCGACGGGCAGGGAGAGGTCCACGCCGTCCAGGGCCCGGGCGACGGGACCCGTGTACAGAGTGTCCACGCACAGGGCGGCCGCCGCGATGCCGGCCGTCAGGGCCAGCGCTCCGGCCCAGTTGACGCCCCGGGTGTACCAGAAGGGGCTGCCGGGGGTCTCGTCGGCGAGCGCGGGGCCGTCGTAGCGGCAGCGGCGCAGCAGGATGTCGGTCGCGTAGACGGCCGTGCTGGGGCCCAGCACGACGACGGTCAGCTGGAGGAGGTTGCCGACCGTGTCGAGGAAGTTGGAGACCAGGAGCGCGTACAGGGTCACCACGACGCCGAGTGCTCCGTCGACGAGGACGCCGACGGAGCGGCGGACGCGGACGCCCATGGCCTGGAGGGCGAGGCCGGAGCTGTAGGCGGTCATGGCGTTGTTGGCGATCGTGCCGAGCACGATCGCCAACAGGAAGACCGGCGAGAACCAGGAGGGCAGGATGCTCTCCAGCCCGGCCTGCGGTTCGGCCATGTCCACGACGGTGGCGGCGAGGGCGCCCAGCGAGGTGAGGAGGACTCCGGGCAGGAATCCGCCGAGCGCGGTCCAGCCCGCGACCGCCTTCGGGGAGGTCGTGCGCGGCAGGTAGCGGGAGAAGTCGGCGCTGTTGGTGTACGAGAGCGGGCCCGAGGCAATGAGTGTGAGCCCCGCCGCGAGAGTGGCCCACAGGGCGGTGCCGGTCAGTGGTTCGGCGGGCTGTCGGCCGAGGTCGGCGCCGGCGCACACGTACCCGGCGACGACGGCGAACGTGACCGTGAGGGCGATCGCGATCGGGGGGTAGAGCCTCACCATGGTGGCGTGTCCGTAGACGCCGATGGCCAGGGTGAGGGCGGCGATGACCACCACGACGGCGGTCTTGACCCCGCTGTTCGTGTCGATGCCCGCCTTCTCCACGAGGACGAAGGCGGCGACCGAGGCGGCGGCCAGGTTGAGGGCGATGTAGCAGATGCAGAGCAGCCAGCCGTTGACGGCGATGTTCACCCGGTTGCCGCGGATGCCGTACATGGCCCGCGCGATCACCTCGCTCGGCGTGCCGGAGGCCGGTCCGGAGACGGCGAGCAGGCCGATCGGCGCCCAGAACAGGCTGCCCAGCACGATCACCGCGACGGCCTGACCCAGGCTCAGGCCCATGAGGATCAGGGCGCCGCCGACCACCATGCTCAGGTAGTTCACGTTCGCGGCCGCCCAGACGGGGAACAGCTCGCGGGCCCGGCCGTGACGCTCCCCGTCGGGAACGGGGTCGATGCCGTGGGCCTCGACCCGGCCGGGCCGGTCCGTGTCCGTGTCCGTGTCCGTGTCCGAGTGCGTGCCCCTGTCCGTGGATCCCATGGAGGGATCTTCACGCACCCGGGGCGCAGTCGCGTACGACGACATCAGCGCAGTGGGGCGTCGCGTTCTGTCGGGCCCCCTCGGCCGGATCCCGGCAGATCCCTGCGGATCCCCTACGGAGGCCGCACGCAAGGCAGTTGCCGCCGACCGGTACGGTTTCGGCATGGGCGATCACGCAAAGAATTCGACATCCGGCGACACGATCCTGTCAGAACTGATCAAGAAGACCGCGCGCCTGCACCTGCCGGAGCTGGGTGGTGGAGGCCTCTCCCTCGACTCCGTCGCACGCGACTGCGATCGCGCCGTCACCGAGGTGCGGGCCCTCTTCCCGCACCGGGACGACCTGCTGACCGCGCTGGTGATCGATGCCTACGACGCGTCCGGCGCCGCGATGGAGCGGGCCGACGAGGCCGCCACCGCGGTCCGCGCGTCGGCGGGTGCGCGGCTGCTCGCCGTCACGCGTGCACTGCGCCAGTGGTCCTTCGACCACCCCGCCGAGTTCACGCTGATCTACGGATCGCCCGTACCCGGCTACCACGCCCCGCAGGACACCGTCCTGCCCGCCTCCCGCACGCCCGGCGTCCTCGCCGGCATCGTGGGCGCGGCTCTGGCCGGCGGCGAACTCACCCCGCCCCGGCGCGCGGTGCCCGGGCCGCCGTTGCTGCTGCCGGCCGCCGTGGAGGCCTTCGGCGGGCTGCCCCCGGCTCCGTTCTCGGACGTCATCGAGCGCGGGATCGTCCTGTGGAGCAGCCTGATCGGACTCCTGGTGTTCCAGGTCTTCAGCCGTACCCACGACAGCGTCCGGGACGAGGCCGCGTTCTTCGACTACGCCATCGCCGTGGCGGCCGAGACCATCGGACTCGTGGTGCCCCTGGACGGAGCCGGCGGGGACGCCCGCTGAGGACCGGGGGACGGGGACGGGTCGGGGGACCGGGGGACCAGAGGGCCTTGACAGGGCGCGCTCACGGGCGGGTTACCGTGGCCCTTCATTCGAGGGGGAACAACGATGTCGCACCACACCGGCTGGAATCACCACCCGGGTCAGCCCGTGCCGCCGCAGTGGGGAGGCGGCTGGGGCCCACCACCGGCCCCGCAGCCGGGGGTCATACCCCTGCGCGTGCTCGGTACGGGCGATGTGCTCAACGGGGCCTTCGGTGTCTTCCGGCGGTACTGGAAGCCCCTGATCGGCATCATGACCCTGGTCCAGGGCATCGGCATCCTGCTCGTGGCCGCCACCCTCGCGATCTCCTTCGCGACCCTGTACGACCGGTTCTCCGCCGTCTTCGACCTCCCGCCGGGAGAGAGCCCCGAGGACTCGGACGTGGCGGCCCTCTTCCTGTCCTTCGTACCCGCAGGCGTGGTCATGCTCGTCGTGACGACGGTGGGCGCCGCGATGTTCATGGCCCTGTGCCCCGCGTTGATCCAGGAGGCGGTGCTCGGCCGCCCCACGACCTTCGGCGCGATGTGGCGCCGCAGCCGGTCACGGCTGCCGTCGGTGCTCGGCGTGGTCCTGCTCACCGCGCTGATCGCGGGCGGGCCGGCGCTCCTGCTGTACGCGATCTGCACTCCGCTGATCATCATGTCCTCGGACCGGGGCGGCTCCGGCCCGTCGGCCGCCTTCGGCCTGCTCCTCCTCGGCTCGCTCCTGTGCGTGCCCTTCTCGATCTGGCTCGTGGTCCGGTTCAGCCTGGCGCCCGCCGCGGTGGTGTGCGAAGGACTGGGTCCCGTCGCGGCCATGCGGCGCTCCTCGCAGCTGGTCCGCGACGGTTGGTGGAGGGTGTTCGGCGTTTCGATACTCGGGCACCTCGTGGCGATGGCCGTCGGGTACGTCATTCAGATGCCGTTCGGCTTCGTCGGGATGTTCGCGGTCTTCCCGAGCCTGCCGGAGGCGGGCGATCCCTCGCCGGACCTCAGCACGATGGCCTTCGGCTTCCTCGTCTACGGGGCCATCGTGGTGCTCGGCGGCGTCATCAGCTCGCTGTTCCAGTTCAGCTTCCCGCACCTGGTCATCGCCCTGCTCTACGTCGACCAGCGGATGCGCAAGGAGAACCTCGCGGCGACGCTCACCGCCGCCGCTTTCCCCGCACCGGCTCCGGGGTCGCAGACGGGTCCTCAGGCAGGGACGGGGACGGGGACGACCGCGCCCCCAGGACAGAGCTGAGGGCGCCATAGGCGCGGGCGGGCTCGCGCCTACAATGCTCGAATGATCTTCATTGTGGTGAAATTCCCCGTCAAGTCCGAGTACGTCGACCAGTGGCCCGAGCTGGTCGCGGAGTTCACTCGGGCCACCCGCGCCGAGCCGGGCAACCTGTGGTTCGAGTGGTCCCGCAGCCTCGAAGAGCCGGACACCTACGTACTGGTCGAGGCGTTCCAGGACGATGCCGCGGAGGCACACGTGACCTCCGCGCACTTCCGTGCGGCCCTGGAGACCATGCGTCCCCTGGTCACCCGGACGCCGGAGATCGTCAGCACCACCATCGAGGGTGCGACCGGATGGAGCCGGATGGGCGAGCTCCAGGTCGACTGACCGGCGCCCCCTCCCGGGTCTGCCCATCACGCCCGCTCCCTCTCCCGGCCCGCCCCGGCCCGCCCCGGCCGCCCAGGCCCTCCTCTGCCATCCCGGCCCTCCCCGGTCTCGTGCCAGGGAGCGTGCAGCGGCCCGGGAGAGGTGCGTGTGCAACACGTTCAACAGCGGCACCCGTTCCGCACCGTTGCCCCCGGCCCGTAAAGGCGGTTGATGGTCCCGAGGGCGGCTGCTCCCCCGGCGTCAGCAGAACGCCTGGTCAGCCGCACTTAATTCAACCTTTGGGGCGATCCCCCGATGGCCCATCGGCCGTAACGTTTCTTCCTTCACGCCCCTGAGCTGCGGAGATGACGCCGAAGCGGGCGTTCAGCACATCCGTTCCCCTGCGCCTCCGCGCCCGCCGTGATCTTGACCCGCCCTACAGTCGTGCCGCTCCCCCGAGATCCTCCTGAGAGACGTGCGTGACTTCCCTCCTGCCTTGCCCAGAAGACCAGTTGACGCTCCCTGCCACCCGGCCCGCCCCGCCCGCGGCGGTGCTGGAAGGCATCGCCGGATACGTTCCGCCCCGGGTGGTCGCCAACGCCGGACTCCCCTCGGCATGGGGCATCGACGACGCCTGGGTGCACCGCCGCACCGGAATCCGCGAGCGGCGCCGGGCCGACCCCGGAGTGTCCACCGGCGAGCTCGCCCTCGAAGCCGGGCGCCGCGCCCTGGCCGTGGCGGGCGGCGCCCCGGTGGACACCGTGCTCGTGGCCACCTCCACCCCGGACCGGCCCATGCCGGCCATGGCCCCGCAGCTCGCCACCCGTCTGGGCCTGGGCGGCGCGGCCGCCTGGGACGTGAACGCCGCCTGCAGCGGCTTCCTGTACGGGCTCGCCACCGCCGCCGGAGCCCTGCTGTCCGGCTGCGCGGACCGGGTCCTGCTCGTGGCGGCCGACCTGTACTCGACCCTGCTGGACCCCGAGGACCACTCGGCCGGCATCGTCTTCGGCGACGGCGCGGGCGCCGTCGTCCTGCGCCGGGGCCGCTCCGGGGAACCGGGCAGCATCCTCGCCTTCGACCTCGGCAGCGACGGCTCCGGTGACGAGCTGATCGAGGTGCGCGGCGGCGGAGCACGGGAGCGGTCGGCCCCGGACGCCTACGGTCCCGGCGACCGGCACTTCCGGATGCGGGGGCGCGAGGTGTTCCAGCACGCGGTGACCCGGATGACCCAGTCCTCGCAGACCGTACTGAAACACGCGGGCTGGTCGCCCGAGGACGTGGACCGGTTCTGCGCCCACCAGGCCAACGCCCGCATCGTGAAGGCCGTCGGGGAGCGACTGCCCGTTCCCGGACCGCGTCGGGTGACCAACATCGAGCGGGTCGGCAACACCGGCGCCGCGTCCATCCCGCTGGCCCTGGCCGATGCCGCCTCGCGCGGCGAACTGCACGCAGGGGAACGCGTGTTGCTCACCACTTTCGGCGCCGGGCTCACCTGGGGATCGGCTGCCGTGCTCTGGCCACGACTCGAACGCGCGGTGCCCGGCATCGACCCGGCGCCCTGAGGCCCGCTCCTTCACTCCCGGGCGCTCCCGGGCCCCCTTCGGCGTGCGCGACACCCGCGCAGAAGCGGCCGCCGCTCCCTGATCACCGCCCCCCTTCGCCCTCGGCTCCGGCCCGGATCCGGCTCCTTGCCGCCCCTGCAGGCCGCCCCTCCATGCCTGCTCGCCCCTCATCACCCGTCCCGGAAGGACACCCCGCCATGCCCCCGCTCCAGACCATCCTCACCACCGTGCTCACCGAGAAGTTCGAAGTCTCCCCCGAGAGCGTCCTGCCCGACGCCACCCTGGAGAGCCTCGACCTCGACTCGCTCGCCCTCGCCGAACTGGCCCTCGCCCTCCAGGAAGAGCTCGGCGTGAAGGTCGAGGAGCACGAGGCCGCCAAGCGCACGACCATCGGCGAGCTCGTGGCCGTGCTCCACTCCAAGCGGACCGAGCAGGACGCCCTGTGACGGCTTCCCCGCACCCCCGCGCCGTGGCCGTCACCGGCCTGGGGCTGATCACTCCGGCCGGGATCGGCCGTGAGGACACCTGGGCCGGGGTGCTCCGGGGCCGCTCGACGGCGGACACCGATCCCGAGCTCAAGGACTGCCCGGTCGACTTCTCCTGCCGGATCCCCGCCATGACCCCCGAACAGGGCCGCATCGGCGGCGGCAAGGCCTGGCGGATGGGCCGTTTCACGCAGCTCGCGGTCCTGGCGGCCCGTGAGGCCGTGGCCGACGCGGGACTCGACCCCACCACCTGGGACGGGGCCCGCGTGGCCGTGGTGATCGGCTCGGGGCTGGCCGGGGCTCCCCATCTGGAGACCCAGACCCTGCGCCACCACCAGGGGGGACCCGACCTGGTCTCCCCCTCCCTCATCCCGATGCTCATCCCCAACATGGCCGCCGGCGAGGTGTCGGCCGACCTCGGCGCCCACGGCCCCTCCCTGGCCACCGAGACGGCCTGTGCCTCCGGGGCCACCGCCCTGGCCATCGCCCGTGACCTGCTGCTCTCCGGGGCCTGCGACATCGCGATCGCCGGCGGCTCCGAGGCTGCCGTGACCCCGGTGGTCACCACCGGGTTCGCCCGGATGGGCGCCCTGTCCGGGCGGGTGGACCAGCCGGCGCTGGCCTCCAGGCCGTTCGCGGCGGACCGGGACGGGTTCGTCATCGCCGAGGGGGCCGCAGTGCTCGTACTGGAGCGGCCGGCGGACGCGGCGGCTCGCGGGCGGCGCGGTTACGCGCACCTCGCCGGAGCCGGCCTCACCTCGGACGCACACCATCCGACGGCTCCCTCCCCCGGCGGGGAGTACGCCGAGGCGGCCCTGCGGGCGGCGCTCGCCGAGGCCGGACTGTCCCCGGCCGACGTCGACCACGTCAATGCCCACGGGACCTCCACCCCGCTCAACGACCGCACCGAGGCGGAACTCATCGCCCGCGTCCTGCCGCACGGCCCCACCGTGACCGCCCCCAAGGGGGTGCTCGGCCACAGTCTCGGCGCCTCCGGTGCCGTGGAGGCCGCGCTGACCGCGCTCACCATCCGGGACTCCCGGGTGGCGCCGATCGCCAACCTGGCCGCGTCCGGCTCCGGTTCGGGCTCTTCCTACGACATCGACTGCGTGACCGGCACCGCGCGGGAGCAGCGGGTCGGCGCCGCCGTCAGCCATTCCTTCGGCTTCGGCGGGCACAACGTGGTGCTGCTCCTCACCGCGCCCTGACCGCCGCCGTCCCCCACCAGCAGAAGGCTTCGTACCCTTGGCCGTTCACAGTGCCGTCGTCCACGCCACCGTCCACGTACCGCAGGAGCGCCAGAGCGTCGCCGCGGTCGAGGACCGCTTCCGGGCGGGCAGCCCCGGCATCCCGATGTCCCGGGGCGTGCTCCGGCACATGTACGGGCTGGAGCAGCGCACGGTGGCCCCGCCCGAGGAGCAGCCCTCCGACCTGGCGGTGCACGCCGCCCGCAGTCTGCTGGAGGAGAGCGGCACCCCCGCCCGGAAGGTGGACCTGCTGCTGTACGCGGGCATCCTCGCCGATATGGAGGAACCGGCCACCGCCCATGTGGTGGCCGCCAAACTCGGCCTGGACTGCCCAGTGTTCGACCTGAAGAACGCCTGCAACGGCGTGCTGAACGCACTGGAGGTGGCCGACGCCTTCGTCCGGACCGGACAGTACCGGCGGGTGCTGATCACCAGCGCCGAGGTCAGCACCCGGGAGAGCCGCTGGAACGTCACCGACCCGGACGAGTTGCTCGGCGCCCTGCCGAGCCTGAGCACCGGCGACATGGGCTCGGCGGTACTGGTCGCCGCGAGCACGCGGCCCGGGATCCTCGGGAGCCGGTTCTTCGCCAACTCCTGGGGCTGGCAGGCGGCGACACTGCCCAATCCGTACGCGAACCACCGCAGGATGGGCCGCCTGGAGATCGACTCGGCGCGACTCGTCGCCTCCTTCGACGGAATGCCGGCCAAGGTGCGCGGGGCGGTGCGCGAACTCGGCGTGGACGTCGAGGACTTCGACCTCGTCTGCGTGCACCAGCCGTCCGTGCCCTTCACCCGGGTGGCGTGCGGCTGGGTGGGAGTGGATCCTTCGCGGATCCTGTCCACCTTCCCCGCGCATGGCAACGTCGCCACCAACACCATCCCGCTGCAACTGGCCACCGCCCTGCGGTCGGACCGGCTCCACCCGGGCGATCTGGTGGGCATGTTCGGGTTCGCGAGCGGGGCCAGCGCCGGCGTCGTCGTCTGCAGGTGGTGAGCCCGATGACCACCGAACCACCCGAGCGCCCCGTACGCATCACTCCGCTGCCGCCCGAGCAGTGGACGCCCGCGCTGCGCGGGCTGCTGGCCGGATCCGCCAAGGACGGCCCCGGCCGGGTGAACCTCTTCGGCACCCTCGCCCACCATCCCGGACTCGCGCACGCCTGGCTCTCCCTCGCCCGGGTCCTGACCCACGAAGGGACTTTGACGAGCCGTCAGCGGGAGTTGGTCGTCCTGCGCACCGCGCACCGGCGCGGCGGGTCCTTCGTCTTCGACCGTCACAGCGCGGTCGCCGCCGACGCCGGACTGGACTCCCGGGAGGTGGCGGCGACCGCCTCACCCCTTGCCGAACACCCCTGGTCCGGGGCCGATCTGGCCCTGCTGGAAGCTTCCGACGCGCTCGCGGCCGGTGAGCCGCTGCCGCAGCCGCTGTGGGACCGGCTGGCGGGCGGACTCCGCCCCGACCAACTGATCGAACTGCTGATCCTCGCCGGGCAGTGCGCCACCATGTGCGCCACGCTCGGCGCCCTCCACACCCCGCCCGACGGCGGCCGAACCCCCTCCGGATGAGATCCGCCACCATGACCGTCACCGCTACGCCTACCGCCACCTCCGCCACCGCCTCCACCTTCGCCTCCGCCTCCGCCGACCCTGCCACCGGAGGTCCGGCCGCGGCCCCGCTCGCCCTGCCCGCCCCGTACGGCTCCTGCCCCTACGACCCGCCGCCCGGTTACACGCAGGCCGCGGCCGAGGCTCCGGTCAGCCGCGCCGAGCTGCCCGACGGCACCCCCTGCTGGCTCGTGACGGGCCACCAGGAGGTCCGGGCGGTCCTCGCCGATGCCCGCTTCAGCGCCGACGCGCGCGCCCCCGGCTTCCCCTTCCTGTCCCCCGGCCAGCGCCAACTGGCCACCGCTCAGCCGAGCTTCATCCGGATGGACGACCCGGAGCACTCCCGGCTGCGCAGGATGGTCGCCAAGGACTTCCTGACCCGCCGGGTCCAGGAACTGCGCCCGGCCATCACGGACGTGGTCGAGGCCGCCGTCGAGGCGATGACCGCCGACGGCCGCCGGACCGCCGACCTCGTCGCGGACTTCGCGCTGCCCGTCCCGTCCCTCGTCATCTGCCTGATGCTGGGGGTCCCGTACGAGGACCACGCGCTGTTCCAGTCGCTCAGCCGGACCTTGCTCGACAACACCACCGACCCCGGACGGGCCGCCGAGGCCCACCGCGAGCTGATGGGCTACCTGGCCGGGCTGGCCGAGCGGAAGCGGCAGGATCCCGGGGACGACATCCTCAGCCGGCTCGCCGTCCGGCCCGACCTGACCGCGCGGGAAACGGCCTCGCTCGGCTTCATGCTCCTGATCACCGGCCACGAGAGCACCACCAACATGGCGGCGCTCAGCGTCCTGGCCCTGTTGCGCCGCCCCGGGCAGGCCGCCCGGCTGCGGGCCGAACCGGCCCTGATCCCGGGGGCGGTGGAGGAACTGCTGCGCTACCTCACGATCATCCACCTCGGCCTCGGCCGCGCCGCCACCGAGGACGTCACGGTCGGCGGAGCGGCGGTCCGGGCCGGGGACGGGGTGATCTGCATGCTGTCCACCGCCAACCGGCAGCCGGAGCTCTTCGGCGCCCTCCAGGCCACGGACGTCCCGGACGCCCGGGACGGCGACCACTCGTGTCCCGCCGAGCTGGACGTGACCCGGGACGCTCGCCGGCACGTGGCCTTCGGCCACGGTCCGCACCAGTGCCTGGGCCACACCCTGGCACGCGTCGAGCTCCAGATCATGCTGGAGACCGTGCTGCGCGAGCTGCCCGGTCTGCGGCTGGCCGTACCCGAGGAGCAGCTCGTGTTCCAACGGGACACCATCGTCTACGGGTTGCGGGAGCTCCCCGTCGCCTGGTGATATCCGATCCGGCCAACCACCAGGCTGTTGTCCGGATTTATCGGAGCCCACGGAGAACCGGACGGGCCCTGGTCGCGTGGTAGCCGACACGATCGGCATGCACACGAACACGGGGGAACACGGGTGGGATTCGCAAGGGGAGCCAGGACGGCGGCATTCGCCGCGGCGGTGACCGGGGCACTGATCGCGGGGACCGTACCGGCCGGCGCTCAGCCGGCGCCGGACGGTACGGGGGTTTCGGCAAAGGGCAGGCCGAAGGCGGACGCGAAGCCGTCGGCGACGGTGACCCTGATCACCGGCGACCGGGTCGTCGTCAAGGGCGACGGCAGCGTCGAGCGGCTCGTTCGGGGCGCGGGCCGTGAGGGGACGGCCTTCTCGGTGCGGCGCGAGGGCGCGCACACGTACGTCGTTCCGCAGGACGCGCTGCGCCTGGTCGCCGACGGGGTACTGGACCGGCGGCTGTTCGACGTGGCGCTGCTGGTCAAGGACGGGTACGACGACGCGCGCCGCAGCACGCTGCCGCTGATCGCCGGCTACCGGCGGGACGCCTCCGGGGCCCAGACCTTCGGTGCCTCGGGAGACACGCTCGCCGCGGTCGCGCGCGAGCGCCGCCCGCTGCCCGCGGTGGCGGGCGAGGCGTTCAACGCGTCGAAGTCCGACGCCGCGGCCCTGTGGGCGGCGGTCACCGGCCGGACGAACGCCCGCGTGGCGGGCGCCGCCCCGGTGCCGCCCGTCGCCCACCTGTGGCTGGACGCCAAGGTGAGCGCGGCCCTGGACAAGAGCGTGCCGCAGATAGGCGCGCCCGCCATGTGGCAGGCGGGCTACACCGGCAAGGGCGTCAAGGTGGCCGTCCTGGACACGGGGGTCGACGAGACCCACCCCGACCTCAAGGGGGTGGAGACGACTCAGCGGAACTTCAGCAGCTCGCCCGATTCCGCGGACCGGTACGGGCACGGCACGCACGTGGCCTCCACGATCGCCGGGACGGGCGCGCGGTCCGGCGGCCGGTACAAGGGTGTGGCGCCCGGCGTGCAGCTCCTGGACGCCAAGGTCTTGGGCGACGACGGCTTCGGCGACTCCTCCGGCATCATCAGCGGCATGCAGTGGGCCGTGGACCAGGGTGCGACCGTGGTGAACATGAGTCTGGGCTCCCCCGACGAGCCCGGCGTCGACCCCATGGAGGAGGCGGTCGCCCAGCTTTCCGGCAAGGCCCTGTTCGTGGTCGCCGCGGGCAACGAGGGTCCCGGGTCCGGCACGCTGCGCACGCCCGGCAGCGCCCGCGCGGCGCTCACGGTCGGCGCGGTGGACAAGCAGGACCAGCTCGCGGAGTTCTCCAGCCGGGGCCCGAGCGCCGACGGAGCGCTCAAGCCGGACATCACCGCCCCGGGCGTGGAGATCACCGCCGCCCACACCACGCAGAGCCCGGATCCCGGGCCCGCCGACGGCTACGTCAGCATGTCGGGCACCTCCATGGCCACCCCGCACGTCGCGGGCGCCGCGGCTCTGGTCCGTCAGCAGCACCCGGACTGGAGCCCGGCCATGATCAAGGCCCTGCTGACGGGCTCGGCCCGGCCCAACCCGGCGCTCAACGCCTACCAGCAGGGCGCGGGCCGCACCGACCTGGCACGGGCCGTCAAGGCGGTCGTCGCCGCCGCGCCCGGCTCCCTCGCCTTCGGCACGCACTCCTGGCCGCACGCCGACGACAAGCCGGCGACCAGGTCCCTCATCTACCGCAACCACGGCACCCGGCCCGTCACGCTCAAGCTGAGCACGTCCGGCACCGACCAGTCCGGCCGCCCGGCCCCGGCCGGGATGTTCACCGTCAAGGACGCCCAGCTGACCGTCCCCGCCGGGGGCACCGCGACGACCACCGTCACCGCCGACACCCGCAAGGGCTCCGTGGACGGGGCCTTCGGCGGCACCGTGCTGGCCTCGGGGGGCGGGCAGGAAGTGCGCACCGGCCTCGTGGTCGAGCGTGAGGTGGAGTCCTACGACGTCACCCTGAAGCACCTGGACGTCAACGGCGCGAACCCGTCGACGTACTACACCACGGTCACCAAGCTCGGCACGGGCATGGAGGGCCGCTTCGAGGTCCCGTACGACCCGAGCGGCACCGTCGTCCAGCGGCTGCCCAAGGGCGACTACCTGCTGGAGGGCGTCGTCTGGGGCCCGGACTCCACCCTGGGCTTCTTCGTCCAGCCGGTCCTGAAGGTCACCGGAAGGGCCACGGTCACCTTCGACTCCCGCAAGGCCAAGCCGTTCGCCGTCACCCCGCCGGATCCGTCGGCGAAGCTGGTGAGCGGGTACGCGGGGTTCTACGACGAGGCCGCGGGCGTGTCCGACATGTGGGCCACCGACGGCACCACCCGGATCCTCACCCAGCACCTGGGCCCGGCCGCGACCACCCTGCGGGCGCAATACAACGGCCTGTGGAAGACGCCGGGGGCGGCGGGCAAGAACGTCGACTACCGGCTGGCCTTCAACCGCAAGGGCACCTGGTTCGACGGGCTCGACCGCAAGCTCACCCCGGCGGACGTCGCCGAGGTGAAGCTCGGCTTCGGCGCTTCGGTCACCGGCGTGAAGGGTCTGATCCACGCGACGCCGACCGGTGACGACGGCTACACCTCCGGCATCACGGACCCGTCCGAGATGAGCCTGCCGCTGGCGAGCACGCAGTACGTCAGCACCGCCGGGGTGCGCTGGAGCTGGGTCGCTTCGCAGGTCGACTCCCGGGGCGAGGCACGCATGATCTACTCGCAGAACCAGGTGTCCTACCAGCCCGGCAAGCGCTACGCGCTGAACTTCAACACCGGCGTGATCGGCCCCGACCTGAAGGCCGGGGAGGAGCAGGGAGCGTGGCGGACCGGGGACTACCTGGACGCCAACGTCGGGTTGTTCCACGACGGCGCCGGTCACGAGGGCTCGTCCATCTCCACCGGGGGCTTCACCCGGCTGGAGTCCGGCGGCAAGGTCCTCGCGGAGACCGATCCCCACGGCTGGATCAGCGCCGAGGTCCCGGCCGGATCCGCCGTGTACCGCCTGACCAAGGAGGCGACCCGGTCCGCCGAGGACACCGCCACCAGCACGAAGGTACGGGCGAGCTGGACGTTCACCTCGGCCCGCCCGGCCACGGACCAGTCGGTGAAGCTGCCGCTGTCCACGGTGCGGCTCGCGCCGAAGCTGAGCCTGCGCGGTACCGCGCCGGCGGGCGGTGCGCTGAAGGTTCCGCTGGTGCTGGCGGGCGCGGCCGCCGCGCAGGGGCAGGTCGCCGTACTGACGGTCCGGGTCTCCTACGACGGGGGTACGACCTGGAGCTTCCTCGCGGTGGCGACGGACGCGCAGGGCGCGCGGTCGGTGACCGTGCAGCACCCGGCCTCGGCCAAGGCCGCGTCGTTCCAGGTGTACCTCAGGGACAAGGCCGGCAACACGGTGCAGGAGACGATCACGAACGCCTACCTCCTCGCTCCCTGACCCGCCCGCACGCCGCTCCGGCCCGGCCCCGCACCTCGCGGGTGCCGGGCCGGAGCGGTGCCGGGCCGGTGCGCACCGGCGGAACGCCGCTCGCTGCGATCGCTGCGATCCGGCCGGCGGAGCACCGTACGCGGGTCAGGAGATGGTGAGGAACCGGGCCGTGCTCGGTACTCCCTGGGCGTCGAGGGCGAAGAGCATGTAGGTCCCCGGCAGGACCACTCCCGGGTCGGCGGGTACGGACACGGTGTAGGTGCCTGTTCCCGTGGCCGTGGAGGCGAGGGGGACCCGGCGTTGGTCGTTGTCGGTGGAGTGGGTCGCGGCTGCGGCTCGCATCAGGACGAAGGATGCCGCCGGGGTGGAGGTGGAGACCGTCAGTGAGGTACCGGGTGACGTCCTGGTGGGGACCCCTCCCGTGATCTCGGGGCGCGGTTTCGGCGATCCGTCCGGGTTGAGGAGGTACGGCGGTGTGAAGACCGCCCCGTCGGCGTGGTTGGTGGCGCAGTCGCCGCACAGGCCGCCGCCGCCGGAGAAGACCCGCCCGTCCGGCAGCAGGTTCGCCACGCTGTGGTAGTTGCGGGGGACGGCCATGGTGGCGAGCGGGGTGAAGGCGCCCGTCGAGGGGTCCCACAGTTCGGGGGTCAGGACCGAGGTGGCGTCGCTGAACGGCACCGGATGGCTCTGTCCGCCGAAGACGAGCACCTTGCCGTCGGGCAGGACCACGCTGTTGGCGAAGGCCCTGGCGTACTCCATGTCTCCGGTACGGGCGGTTTCGACCTGGCTGCCGGTGATGTTCACGGTGTAGGCGCGGCGCGTGGCGGGAGTGTTCTGGTAGGCGGGCGAGCCGCCCAGGGTGAGCAGTTTGCCGATGTCGTAGGCGACGGCGTTGCCCGTCATGGCGTCGGCGCTGTCGGCCCGGGTGCCTGCGGGGGTGATGCTGCCCGTACCGGTGGTCGAGATCCAGTTCATCTGCTTGCTCGGGCCGAGTTGGAGGACCTTGCCGCCCGAAGTGGCGTGCAGCCACATGTGGTTGTCGGCGCGGTAGGGTCCGGCGGGGTCGGCCGTGGACGCCTGGAGGGCGGGGACGCCCGGGAGTCCGCGCCAGGTGCCGGTCGCCGGCGACCAGGCCTCACCGGCCTTGTCCCCCGCGGGTCCGCTCCAGGATCCGCCCAGGACGAAGGCCTCGCCGGTGGAGAGCAGCGTCATGGACTGGTAGCCGCGGGGGATGTTCATGTTGCCCGCGGCGGACCAGTCGTCGGTGGCGGGGTCGTAGATGCTGGCCTTCTCCGCGTTGCTGCCCCCGGTGACCAGCACGCGGCCGTCGGCCAGCATGGCTATGCCGGGGCAGAACATGTCGTGCCCGGTGTTGTCGATGCGGCGCTGGGTGACCTTGCCCGTCTTCAGGTCGAGGATCGCGGTCTGGGTGTAGCCGTTGCTGCCGCCGAAGCGGTCCACCGCGTACGCGGACCAGGCCAGGAGCTTGTCGCCGGGCAGGACGGCGGTGGCCACGGGGACCAGGGGGAAGCCGGTGATCCGGCCCCAGGATCCGTGGACGGCGGGGCTGGCCGGCCCGCTCAGGCGGATCTCCGCGGCGGAGGTCCACGGGCCGCGGGCGCCGGCTTCGGTGGTCACGGTGAGCCGTACGAAGCGGGCGTTCGCGGTGCGGGTGAAGGTGGCGGTCTTGACGGTGTCGTCGTCGCGCCAGGTGCCCGCGGCCACCGGTGTGCCGAAGGCGGTTCCGTCGGTGCTGGTGGTGACGGTGTAGGCGCCGGCCCGGCCGTTGGGTCCGTTCGTGCGGGGGTGGTAGACGAGGGCGGAGACCGCGGCCGTGCGGTGCATGTCGATGGTGATGCTGTGCGGCAGGGGCGCCGGGGTGCCTGACCACCTGCTGTGCCAGAGGGTGCCGGTGTCGCCGTCGAGGACGCCCGCGGCGCGGCCGTTCTCGCGGACCGTCTCCTCGTCGCTCGCCGCGGCCGTCCATCCCGTCCGGGGCAGGTCCACGGTGGACTCCGGGGTGCCCGGGTCGCCCAGCAGGTTGATCTCGGCGGCGGAGGTCCAGGGGCCGCGGCCGCCCGCCTCGGTGAGCGCCGTCAGCCGTACGAACCGGGCCCCCTGCGGGGCGAACCCGAGCGTTTTGGCGCTGCCGTCGTCCGCGAGCGTGCCACTGGCGACCGGGGCCGGCCAGTTCGCTCCGTCCGCGCTGACGCTGAGGGTGTACTCGCCGACGCGTCCGTTGGCCCCGTTGGTGCGGGGGGTGTAGACGAGCGCCGAGACGACCGCCGTACGGTGCATGTCGATGGTGATGCTGTGCGGCAAGGGGGCCGCGGTCCCCGACCACTTGCTGTGCCAGAGGGTGCCGGTGTCACCGTCGAGGACCCCCGCGGCGCGGCCGTTCTCCCCTGCCGTCTCCTCGTCGCTCGCCGCGGCCGTCCATCCCGTCCGGTCGAGGACGGGGGCCGTCGGCTCCATGGCGTTCGCCGGGGCGACGCCGTGGTGCGGCGACTGCTGCGCCGCCTGCTCGCCGACCGGCCCGGGGGTGGGCGTGGGGCTCGCGACCCCGAGCCACGGCGTGAAGCCGATCAGCAGCGCGCCGAGACCGAAGGCTATGAGCAGCCGGGATCTGCGGAGCGCACGGGGTAAGGCGAGGAAGCGCCTGGACTGCAATCTGACCTCCTGGGGCGAACCGGTATGCCCCATGGAAGATAGGTCAGGGTGACGGTAACTCGACCAAATGAGCGGAGAGTTGACGCAAAACCGCATCCACCGGCGCGATCCGGGAGGGATTGCTTAGAGCGGCACGGCGGCGCCGGCGGCGAACGGGCCTCCGTGGCCGGGCACTATCAGGTCCGCCGCGGCGAGCACCCGCAGCCGGGAGGCGCCCAGTACCTCGCGGTCCGGGGCGACCGGGTCGTCGGCGGGGCCCTGCTCGTGCCACCACAGGTCGCCGGCGAAGGCCACCACGCCCGATTCCGTTCCGGCCAGCAGCGTGATGTCCTCGTGGCTGTGCCCCGGCGTACGGATCAGGCGCAGGGAGGGGGTGAGTTCGTAGCCCTCGGCGTCCCGGTTCGTCCACTGGTCGCCCTGGTACTCCACCTTGTGGTCGTGCACCCGGGCCCGGCCGAACAGGCCCACGTTCATGGTGTTGTCCGGGTGGTGGTGGCTGAGCACCACGTCGGTGATGTCCTCGGGGCCCAGGCCCAGTTCCGCGAGCGGACCGAGGATGTCCGCGTGGCTCGCCACCATGCCCGGGTCGAAGATGAAGTGCCGGCCGGCGTCGGACACGTAGGAGACGGTGGCGGCGACTCCGGGGCCGGTGGAGCCGACGTAGCCGGTGGTGAGGACCTTGTAGACGGCGCTGCGGCCGAGCGGTGCGTCGGCGGGGAGGTCCTGCGCGGTGACCGTGTCGTTCTTCGCCGTGGAGTTCTTCGCCGTGGAGTTCTTCGTCGTGTTCGTCATGGCTGCAATCCTTCCGCGGCGGCGGGGGACGCACGAGTGGCACACCTGCCAGTGATCGCAGGATTCGTGCCACGATGATCAGCACGGTGGCAGACTGCCCCCGTGCCCCCTTTCAAGACCGTCGCCGCGTACGTCCCGCCCGGTGTCGGCATGCTCGCCGTCGGGATCGTCACCGAGGTCTTCGGCCCGCACGGGCAGGGGGTGCCCGGCTTCGACTTCGTCCTGTGCGCCGAGCGGCCCGGGCCGGTTCCCACCGACTTCGGCGTGCCGCTCGCGATCGAGCACGGCCTCGACCGGCTGGCGGCCGCCGATCTGGTGATCGCCCTGCCGGGGGCCGGTTTCCGTACGCCGCCCGGCCCGGCGGTACTGGACGCGCTGGTGGCCGCGCACGGGGGCGGCGCCCTGCTCGCGGCCCACTGCGTGGGCACGTTCGCGCTCGCCGAGGCCGGACTGCTCGACGGGCTGCGGGCCACCACGCACTGGCGGTTCGCCGAACTGCTGGCCGACCGGCATCCGCACGTGGCCGTGGAACCGGACGCCCTGTACATCGACGAAGGCCGGATCGTCACGGGCGCGGGCGCCGCCGCCGGCTTCGACCTGTGCCTGCACCTGCTGAGGCGGGAGCACGGGGCCGCGATGGCCAACGCCGTCGCCCGGGACATCGTGCTGCCCTCGCACCGCGACGGCGGGCAGGCCCAGTACCTCGCGGCGCCGGTCCCCGAGGACTGCCGGGACGAGCGGCTCTCCGAGGTGCTCGCCTGGGCCCGCGACCACCTCCACGAGCCGCTTCCCGTCACGGAACTGGCCCGCCGCGCCGTGATGAGCAAGCGTTCCTTCGCCCGCCGCTTCACCGCCGCGACCGGCACCACCCCGCACGCCTGGCTGCGGAACCTGCGGCTCAGCAGCGCCGAGGAGCTGCTGGAGAGCACGGACCTGCCCGTCGAGGAGATCGCCCGCCGGGTGGGCTACGGCAGTGCGGCGGTCCTGCGGGAACAGTTCGTGCGGCGCAGGGGAGTTCCGCCCCGGGCCTACCGCCGCTCCTTCACGAGCACGCCGTAGGGCCTGGCGCCGGGCCCCCGGCGCCGAGACCTCCCTGTCCTATGATCGTTCCCGTGACCTCCGCGCTGATCCTCATCGACCTGATGCCCCGCATCATCGACCTGCCGGTCGCCCCTCACTCCGGTGAAGAGGTGCTGTCCCGCTGCCTCCGGCTGGCCGAGGCCTTCAGGGCGGACGGGCGCCCGGTGGTGCTCGTCCGAGTGGACCGGCCGGGGGTCGCGG
Organism: Streptomyces sp. NBC_00335; assembly: GCF_036127095.1. Lineage (GTDB taxonomy): Bacteria > Actinomycetota > Actinomycetes > Streptomycetales > Streptomycetaceae > Streptomyces. The sequence goes on along the minus strand of NZ_CP108006.1, from coordinate 8,251,497 downwards.
AGCAGCCGCCGGGCAGCGGCTTCGCCGACGGGCTGGTGCAGCCGGGCGACGTTCTGATCGTCAAGCAGACCGTGGGGGCCTTCCACGGCACCGGCCTGGACGACCGGTTGCGCGCCCTGGGCGTGGACACGCTGGTGCTCGGCGGACTGGTCACCACGATGGGGGTCGAGTCCACGGCGCGGGCCGCGAGCGACCACGGCTACGAGCTGGAGTTCGTCGCCGACGCCATGTCCGGTTTCGCCGCCGACGAGCACGAGTTCACCGTGGAGCGGATCTTCCCCCGCTTCGGCGACGTGCACATCACGGCGGACTACACCTGACCGCGATGAACGCCCGGACCGCCCGGACCGCCCGGACCGCCCGAAGCACTGTACAAAGTCTCCTGTGAACGATGTGGATGCCGTGGACGCCCTGGACGCCGTGACCGAGCAGGCCCGGCCCGCGACCGTTCGCGTGTTCATCGCCCTCGCCCCGCCCGACGACGCGAAGGAGGAACTCGCGCGCGAGCTGGGGCCGGCCTACGCCGCGTACCCGCACATGCGGTGGAACCGCATCGAGGACTGGCACATCACCCTGGCGTTCCTCGGTGAACTTCCGGTCGAGGTCGTCCCCCTCCTGCGGCCGCCGCTCGCGGAGCTCGCGGCGGCGCGCAGTCCCGTACGCCTGACCCTGCGCGGGGGCGGCCACTTCGCCGAGCGGGTGCTGTGGAGCGGGATCGACGGGGACCTCGACGGGCTGCACCGGCTCGCCGCCGAGGTGCGCGCCGTGGTCAAGGACTGCGGCATCCCCTTCGAAGACCGGCCGCTGCGCCCCCATCTGACGCTGGCCCGCGCCCGCCGGAACGACGCCTCCTCGGCCGTGGAGGCCGCCGCCGGACTCGGCGGGTTCACGGGCCGCCGCTGGCGGACGGAGCGTTTGCACCTGGTCGGCAGCAACATCGGCCGCGGCCCGGGACCGATCCACTACCGCGACATCGAGGCGTGGAACCTCGGCGGGCAGGACCCCGCACAGGAAGGTCGGTAGACCTCCCTGCGCGACCCGCGAATACCTCTTGACGCTAAGCCACTTACCGCTAAGCTACTTTTCGTCAATCTATTCGGGGGAGAGTTCGACGTGGTCAAGGGCATGCGCGAGGAACGGGTGGCGGGCGAACGCTCACTGCTGCTCGGAGTGGGAATCAGCGCGATCGGGATCGGGATGTACATCCCCTTCTCGCTCGTCTTCTTCCACCACGTCACGGGGCTCTCCTTCGCCCTCGTCGGCATCGTGCTGACGGCGACGGGCCTGGCAGGACTCGCCTTCATGCCGCTCGCCGGCTCGGCCGTCGACCGCTTCGGGGCCAGGAAGGTCAACCTGCTGCTCTACGCGATCCGGGCACTCGGCTTCGCCCTCTACCCGTTCGCCGGGTCACTGCCCGCCTTCGCCGCCGTCGCGCTGGTCACGGCCCTCGCCGACCGGTCCTTCCCCATCGTGCAGCAGTCCCTCATCGGTGAAGTGGCCCAAGGCGGCGCCCGCGACCGGCTCCAGGCCTCCATCCGGGCCCTGCAGAACGCGGGCATGGGCGCCGGCGCCCTGGTCGTCTCCGGGGTACTGGCCCTGTGGGGCACCGACGGGTTCACCTACACCGCGTGGGGCAACGCGGCCGCCTTCGCGCTCGCCGGACTGCTCGTCAGCGGCGTGAAGCCGGTACGGGACCAGCCGGTACGGGACCGCGCGAACGGCGAGCCCGGCGCAAGCGGCCCCCTCGGCTCGGCCAAGCGTCCGCCCGCGGGCTACCGCATGGTGCTCGCCGACCGGCCCTTCCTGGGCCTGACCGCCGCCAACTTCCTGACCGCGCTCGGGTACGCGGCCCTGTCCGTCCTCTTCCCGCTCTACATCACCACCTGGCTGCACGGACCGGACTCCCTCACCGGAGCGGCCTTCACCGTCAACACCGCCCTCTGCGCGGGCGTCGGCGTCCTGATCGCGAGCCGGGTCCGCCGTTCCGGAGCCCGCCGCACCCGCTCCGCGGCCCTCGGGGCGCTGCTCTTCGCCGCCGCCTTCGTGGGGCAGATCGTGCTCGGCACGGTCCGCCCCGGGCAGACCGCGACGCTGGTCGCCCTGCTGGTCATCGTGGTGGTCTACACGGTCGGCGAGCTGGTCCACAGCCCTTCGGGCGGCGCCCTGTCGGTCTCGGCCGCACCGGAGGCCGTACGCGGCCGCTACCTGGCCACCTACCAGCTGTCGTACTCCCTGGCCACCGCGCTGGCCCCGTCCCTCTTCACGGGGCTGCTCGCCCTCGACGGCCGGCTGCCCTGGGCCTTCCTGACGGTCGCCGCGCTCGGCGCCGCGCTCGCCCTGACCCGGCTGGAACGCCACCTCCCGGCGGAGGCCGTATACGCCACGCAGCCGGCGCCGGCACCGGCCCCGGCGCCCGCACCGGACGCGGCGCCGGAAACGGCCACCCGCGAGCCGGCCACGACAGCCGCCTCCTGAGAGGCGGGCGCGCCCGCCGCGAGGCACCCGCAGCCCGCCCGAGCAAGGTCTTCCGCGAGAAGACGTGGTCAGGCGGGCTGCCAGAGCTCGATCCGGTTGCCCTCGGGGTCGGTGACCCAGCCGAACCGGCCGACACCGTCCATGTCCTGGATCTCGGGCGCCACATCCGCCCCTTTCGCGCGCAGCTGCGCGAGCATCGCGTCCAGGTCGCGGACCCGGAAGTTGAGCATGGTCTGCTGTGCGGGGGAACCGAAGTAGTCGGTCCCGGACTCGAACGGTGCGAACACCGTCGGTCCGGCTCCCTGGCGCCACAGACCGTGTTCGTCCGAGTCCAGCCCCAGGCAGTCCCGGTACCACGCGCCCAGGGCCGCCGGGTCTGCGGCCCGCATGAAGTATCCACCGATTCCCAGCACACGTTCCATGCCGCGATCCTGCCAGGACGCCGTCAGAATCCCTTGCCGAGCGCGCCCAGCAGTGCGGGGTTCATCCCGGTCTCGACTTCGGGGAGCGGACGGGGTTCGGGTCCCCGCCCCTGGAACACGGGGCGGATGTTCCTCAGCCCCTTCGTGCCCTCTGTCGCCCACGGAGCGTCCGACTCCGGCAGCGACACCGTCATCCGGTACGAGCCGATCTCCCACTGCACCTCGGTCATCGCTCTCGCCTCTCCCTGAACCGACCAGATTTCCCTTTCTTCCACGCTACGGCCGGCTTGATCCCCTGCCAGGGGCGAAGGTCCCCACCCCGGCCGCCAACCGGCCCTTGCCCGGCGCCCCTTAGGATCCGACCGTGCCACCTCACCTCACACTGACGGCCGCCCCGACGGCCACCGCTCCCGCCCTCTCCCTGCGTCCCTGGCGGGCGGCGGACGTTGCCGCGCTCGTCGAGATCCACCGGGACCCCGTGCTGCGGCGTTGGGGTCCTTGGCTGGAGAGCGAGGAGGACGGGCTGCGGTGGGTGCGGGACCAGGAGCGGGGGTGGGCGGCGGGTGCGCGGCTCGGCTTCGCCGTGCTGGAGGCCGCGCCCGGAGTGCCGCAGGAGCGGTTGGTGGGCAGCGTGGCGGTGAAGGAGCTCTCCCCCGGCAAGGCCTCCGCCGAGGTCGGGTACTGGACTTCGGCCTCGGCCCGAGGGCGGGGGGTGGCTCCCCGCGCCCTGGAGGTCGTCACGGCCTGGTCCCTCGACGCCTTCCGGTCCCAGGGTCTGGAGCGGCTGGAACTCCTCCACCAGGTGGACAACGCGGCGTCCTGCCGGGTCGCGGAGAAGGCCGGCTACGGGTTCGACGGGATCCTTCCGGCCGCGCCGCCCGCCTATCCGCTCGACGGCCACCTGCACGTACGGCGCTCGGCGGCCTGACCGGCTCAGTCCCGTCCGGGAACGACCGTCAGGACGGTGTGGAAGCGGTAGCGGTCGGCGCGGTAGACGACACGGTTGGACTCGCAGGGGCGGCCGTGCTGGTCGTAGGTGAGCTGCTCGATGTGCAGTACGGGAGAACCCTCGGGCAGGTCGAGCAGGGGGGCCTCGCCCGGCGGGACGAGGGCGGAGTGGACGGCGTAGCTCGCGCGGGTGGGCACGATGCCGCGCGCGGTGAGCTCGGTGTACAGCGAAGCGGTGGTGTAGTCGGCGTCGCCGATGCCCGGGGCGCGCTCGGCCGGTACGAGGGTGACGGAGTGGCACATGACCGCGTCGTCGAAGAGCCGTACCCGATCCAGCTCCAGGATCCGCGCCCCGGGCAGCACCTGGAGGGTCTCCGCCTCCTCGAAGTCCGCCGGGCGCAGCGTGGCCGCGAGCACGCGCGCGGTCGGGGCGAACCCGAGCCCGCGGCCGTACGCCTTGAGCCCGCCGGTCATCCCCGCGGTGTGCTCGAAGGCCGGGGCGGGCCCGACCCCGCCGGCGACGTGCCAGCCCGCCCGTTCCGCCGACCCGACCCGGCCCTCCCCCTGTAGCGCGTGCAGCGCCTTGCGGAGCGTGACCCGGCTGACGCCGAGGCGCTCGCAGAGGTGACGCTCGGAGGGGAGGCGCGTGCCGGGCGCGAGAGCGGCGGCGGCGAGGGCATCGGCGATCGCGTCGCGCGCCTGCACGTGGACGGGCCGCGACCCGTCCCGGAGAACGGGCCGCAGGTCGAGGGGCTGATTCACCCCTCCAGTATTCACCTCGGCCCGTCCATTTCCGTACCAGGAATGGACCAGAAGGATGAGTCCCGTGTGGGCCGATTCGTTCCGCAGGCCCGTCATCACGGGACCTTTGACCGAGTTCCACGCCTGCGCGATGGTCTAGTTTTGGTCTACATCTGGTCCATCAGCAGACGGAGAGAAGCGCACGGGATGAGCAGCCGACGGGACGCCGACTCCGGGGAGACGACCACGAGGGGTCACGCGCGCCGGATCAGTCTGGCGACGGGCAAGCTGACCGCCGCTTCCCGGCAGCGCCACATCGTCGAGGCCGCGTGCCGTGAGGGGTACGTCTCCCTCGAACGGCTCGTCCGCGAACTGGACGTGAGCGCGATGACCGTCCACCGCGATCTCCGGCTCCTGGACGCCGAGGGTGAGGTGCGCCGGGTCCGCGGTGGCGCGGTCGCCCCGTGGATGACCACGGCCTCCTGACCGGCGTCCCGACGGCATTCCGATCGGCGGCCCGACCTGCGTCCCGGTCAAAAGAGAACGCCGCCCGCGGTCCCTCCGGGGACCACGGGCGGCGCTCCGCATCCTGCCGCCGGCAGCGACTAGTCGGTGCCGAACTCCATCGCGGCGCGGTCCAGCAGCTCGTCGTCGCCGGAGACCTCACCGCGGGAGGCGATGGCCTCGGCGCCGCCCTCGGGCATGGCACCGATCAGGCCGGATCCCGGCGCCTCGACGGCGCCGATCAGGGCCGGGTGGGTCGTACCGACGATGCCGAGGCCCGCGTACTGCTCCAGCTTCGCGCGGGAGTCGGCGATGTCGAGGTTGCGCATGGTGAGCTGGCCGATGCGGTCCACCGGGCCGAACGCCGAGTCCTCGGTGCGCTCCATGGAGAGCTTGTCCGGGTGGTAGCTGAACGCCGGGCCCGTGGTGTTCAGGATCGAGTAGTCCTCGCCGCGCCGCAGTCGCAGGGTCACCTCGCCGGTGATCGCCGTACCCACCCAGCGCTGCAGGGACTCGCGGATCATCAGCGCCTGCGGGTCCAGCCAGCGGCCCTCGTACATGAGGCGGCCGAGGCGCCGGCCCTCGTTGTGGTACTGGGCGACGGTGTCCTCGTTGTGGATCGCGTTGACGAGGCGCTCGTACGCGGCGTGCAGCAGGGCCATGCCCGGAGCCTCGTAGATGCCGCGGCTCTTCGCCTCGATGATCCGGTTCTCGATCTGGTCCGACATGCCCAGGCCGTGGCGGCCGCCGATGGCGTTCGCCTCCATGACCAGGTCGACGGCGGAGGCGAACTCCTTGCCGTTGATCGTGACGGGGCGGCCCTGCTCGAAGCCGATGGTCACGTCCTCGGTGGCGATCTCGACCGAGGGGTCCCAGAAACGGACGCCCATGATCGGTTCCACGGTCTCGACACCGGTGTCGAGGTGCTCCAGGGTCTTCGCCTCGTGGGTGGCACCCCAGATGTTGGCGTCGGTGGAGTAGGCCTTCTCGGTGCTGTCGCGGTAGGGCAGCTCATGGGCGAGCAGCCACTCCGACATCTCCTTGCGGCCACCGAGCTCGGTGACGAAGTCGGCGTCGAGCCACGGCTTGTAGATGCGCAGGTGCGGGTTGGCGAGCAGGCCGTAGCGGTAGAACCGCTCGATGTCATTGCCCTTGAAGGTCGACCCGTCGCCCCAGATCTGCACGTTGTCCTCGAGCATCGCGCGGACCAGCAGGGTGCCGGTCACGGCGCGGCCCAGCGGCGTCGTGTTGAAGTAGGCGCGGCCGCCGGAGCGGATGTGGAACGCACCGCAGGCGAGAGCCGCCAGGCCCTCCTCCACGAGCGCCGCACGGCAGTCGACCAGGCGCGCGATCTCGGCGCCGTACGCCGTGGCACGCGTGGGCACCGACGCGATGTCGGGCTCGTCGTACTGGCCGATGTCGGCGGTGTAGGTGCAGGGGACGGCACCCTTGTCGCGCATCCAGGCGACGGCGACGGAGGTGTCGAGGCCGCCGGAGAAGGCGATACCGACGCGCTCGCCGGTGGGCAGGGAGGTGAGAACCTTTGACATGGGATGAGTATGCGCGATGATGCATGTTCATGCAAAATGGCGGGCCGGTGAAGCTCCTGGACACCGGACGGGCGTGCCGTCATTGTGGCGCGCGGGCGGTTCGGCGGCGAGTCCGGCGGGGCGCCCGGAGAGGGCCGCCCCGCCGGGCGAGACAGCTCTTTCAGACCGTGGCGGCCGCGAAGGGGCCCCCGGCGGCGAAGGCGTGGCGGGCGAAGTTCCCGGCGATGCGCACGTGGCCCGCAGGGTCGGGGTGCAGGTCGTCCGGCAACGGCAGCTCCGCGTGGTCCTTGGCGCCGTAGAGGTCGCGGCCGTCGAGGTAGTGCAGGTGCGGGTCACCGGCCGCCCGCTGCGCGACGATCCCGGCCAGCGCTTCGCGGATGACGTTGAGGGTCAAGCGTCCGGCGGCCCGTTCGGCGGGGTCGCCCAGGGCCTTGAACCTCAGGGTTCCGGTGCTGAAGTCGGTGGTGAGGGGGCCGGGGGTGTCCTCCTGGATCGGGCACAGGAGGGGCGATACGACCAGGAGCGGCGTGGTCGGATGGCCCTCGCGGAGGGTGTCGAGGAAGCCGTGGACCGCGGGGGCGAAGGCGCGCAGCCGCATCACGTCCAGGTTGACGATGTTGATGCCGATCTTGACGCTGATCAGGTCGGCGGGGGTGTCGCGCATCGCGCGGGCGGTGAAGGGGTCCAGCAGGGCGCTGCCGGAGAATCCCATGTTGACCAGGTCCACCGCCCCCTGCGCCGCGGCCAGGGCCGGCCAGGTGCCGGTCGGACGCTCCGCGTTCGAGCCGTGGCTGATGGAGCTGCCGTGGTGCAGCCACACCCTGCGCCCGCTCTCCGGCGCCGGCGTGACGGGGGCGTCGGTGCGCAGGGCGATCAGCTCGGTGATCTCGGTGTGCGGGAGCCAGATCTCCACGTCCTTGTCCCGTGCGGGCAGATCCGCGAAGCGGGCGGTACCGGGGGGACCTTCTTCGAGTTCCACGGCCTGGGTGGCCAGGTCGAGGGTGCGGACCCTGCCCCCGGGGACCGCGGCCCGGGCCGTGAGCACGCCGTCGATCACGAGGTCGTACGCGCCGTCCGGCGAGGCCGGGAAGCCGCGGTAGGCCCTCTTGGTGGGCAGGGCGTCCAGTTCGATCACGGTGGCCCGGGTACGGAAGACCAGGCGCACGCCGGACGGGCGGACCTCGGCCGTGGCCAGTTGCTCGTCGGGGATCTGCGGGCGCAGCCGGGCGGGCAGCCGGTGGGGCAGCAGGCCGTACGCGGTGCGTTCCACGTCGAGGGCGCCGCGCAGGAGGCCCTCGGTGACGGGCGTGGTGATCCAGTCGTGGTCGGTTGTCATCGCCTCAGCCTCGTGATGATCGGGGTTACGGAATTACAGGGATGCGGGGGTGCGGGGGTGCGGGATCACGGGGTCACGGGGTCACGGGCCCGCGCAGCATCGCGTCGAGCGAGTCCACGATCCAGTCCCAGGACTCCTGCGGGTCCACCGCGGTGTGGCTGAAGCCGCCGCCCAGCTCCAGGCTGACGTAGCCGTGGAAGACGCTGCCGAGCATCCGGACCGCGTGCGTCTGGTCCGGCTCCGTCAGGTCGTAGCCGCGCAGGATCGCCCGCGTCATCTGGGCGTGCCGGACGCCCGCACTGGCGGCCGCCGTCTCGGGGTCGAGCCGGAGCCGGGCGGCGTCGTAGCGGCCGGGGTGCTGGCGGGCGTAGTCCCGGTAGGCGTCCGCGAAAGCGGCGAGGGCGTCCTTGCCGGCCCGCCCGGCGAGGGCGGCCGCGACCCGGTCGGCCAGTTCCTCCAGCGCGAACAGGGCGATCCGGGTCTTGAGGTCCTGCGAGTTCTTCAGGTGCGAGTAGAGGCTCGCGACCTTGACGTCGAACCGCCGGGCGAGTGCCGAGACAGTCACCTGCTCGAAGCCGACCTCGTCGGCGAGCTCCGCACCCGCCCGGGTCAGCCGCTCCGCGGTGAGTCCCACTCGAACCATCATGTGCCTCCTAGCTGGCGACAGCCATTATGCATTTGCCTAAAGGCTTTAGGGAAATTAGCCTGCCACTCATGAAGCCGTTGACCGAGCAAGAGATCCGCAGTGCCTTCGTGAACTGCACCAAGGGCGAAGCCAAGCGCCTGTCCGTACCCCGTGATCTGGCCGAACGGCCCTGGGACGACCTGGACTTCCTCGGCTGGTGGGACCCCAAGGCCCCCGAGCGCGCCTACCTCGCCACCGAGCTGGACGGCCGCCCGGTCGCGCTCGCGCTGCGCACGTCCGCCGCCGCCCCCTCCCAGGCGCGGCGCAGCATGTGCTCGCTGTGCCTGACCACCCACACCGGGGGCGTCTCGCTGATGGTCGCGCCGAAGGCGGGCAAGGCCGGGCAGCAGGGGAACTCCGTGGGTGCCTACATCTGCGGCGACCTCGCCTGCTCGCTCTACGTACGGGGCAAGAAGGACGCGGGCCCGGGCGCACGGCTCCACGAGTCGCTGACGCTGGAGGAGAAGATCCAGCGGACGGTCGCGAACCTCGCCGCGTTCGTCGCCAATGTCACGGCCTTCGCCGACGTCACGACCTGAGGCACCCAGAGCGCCCCTCCTCTACTCCGTACGAGCCCTCTTCGGTGCCCATTCGGCCCCACGGGCCGAGTTCATGATCATCAGGCTGCCCGGAAATCGTTTTGATGCTGCCATCCGGCCGAAGGCGATCTGGGAGGGCTGCGTGACGCGCATGCTGTCATCGACACACCGTGGAGGACTCCGGCGACGGAGCAGGACGTGGAGCGTGGCCGGGGCGGTGGCCGGGGTGGTCTTCGTCGTCGCCGCCGCGCCGCAGTCGGCGTCACGGTCCGGTGACGGGCGGCCGCCCGGCGGCCAGCACGCCGGCTCCGTCGAGCTGCTGGTCGGCCGGGTGCTGGACGACGGGGGCCGGCGGTGCGCGATGGACTCCTTCCGGGCCGGACTGTGCAGCGGACTGGAGCAGCAGGTGGTCCGGGCCACCTCCAGCGGAGCCGGTTCCGTGGTGCGCGACCCCTCGTCCCGCGGCGCGTCCCGGGCGGCGGCGCACACGGTCCTCCTGCCCACCGACGCGGCCGGCCCCCTGGAGATCACCCTCGCCGGACCCGGCCTCCTCACCAATGTCACCGTCCACGACGGGCACGGCCGGCACGTGGCCGGCGCACTGGGCGCCCGCGGGCACCACTGGGCCAACACCGAGCCGTTGCGGGCCGGTGAGACCTACACCGTTCGGGTCGGCGCCCAGGACGTGGCCGGCACCCCGGTCGGCGTGACCATGGCGTTCCGGACCGCGCCCGCGGCGCAGGAGGACCGGCTCACGGCCGAGTTCGGGCCCCGGCCCGGCACGTACGGGGCGGGGCAGATCGTGACGGCCTCCCTGAGCCACCCCGTCCCCGCCACCGACCCGGCCGCGCGCGCCCGCCTGGAGCGAGCCTTGCAGGTCACCTCGGAACCGGCGGTCGAGGGGGCCTGGCACTGGGTCGACGAGTCGACCCTGCACTACCGGCCCCGTACCTACTGGCCCGCCCACGCCGTGGTGCACGTGGTCAGCGGGCTCGACGGGGTCGCGGTGGGGGAACGGCAGTACGGCGGCCCCTCGGAATCCCTGCGGTTCACCATCGGGGACCGGATCGAGGCGCTCACCGACGCCGCCGCGCACGAGATGACCGTACGGCGCAACGGCAGGACCCTCCGGACCATCCCGGTGACCACCGGCAAGGCGGGCTTCTTGACCCGCACCGGCATCAAGGTCGTGCTCGGCAAGGAGCGCAAGGTACGGATGCGCGGGGACAGCGTGGGCATCAAGCGCGGCACGAGCGAGTTCTACGACCTGCCCGTCTTCTACGCGACCCGGGTGACGTGGAGCGGGGAGTACGTGCACGCCGCGCCCTGGTCGGTCGACGCGCAGGGCGAGGAGAACGTCAGTCACGGCTGCACGGGCATGAGCACGGCCGACGCGGCCTGGTTCTTCGACACGGTGCGCGAGGGCGACGTGGTGTCGGTGGTGAACAGCGGCGGTGAGCCGATGGCCCCGTTCGCCAACGGGTTCGGGGACTGGAACCTCGGCTGGGACGCCTGGCTGGCCGGCAGCGCGCTGGGCGGCGCCACCGACGCACCGCTCGCGTCGCCCGCCTCCGCGCCCGCGCCCGCGTCGGCGCACGGACCGTCCCGGCTCCTGCCCCTCACCTGAGCCGTCCCGGCGACTTCCCCGAGGGGGCGGGCGCGGCGGCTCCGATAACATCCGGTCCGTGCCCGCCTCCTCCTCTCCCAGCGTCCCCTCCCCCGCCGCGACCGGGATCGACGTCGTCCTGCTGACGATGAACGACCGTCCCGACGAGGAGGCCGCGGCCGTCCGGACGCTCCTCGCGCAGCAGGACGTCGACCTGCGCATCGTCGTCGTCGGCAACGGGTGCGTCCCCGGGCTCGCGGTGGACGGTGCCGCCGTCGTCGCCCTCCCGGAGAACCTCGGCATCCCCGAGGGCCGCAACCGCGGCGCGCTCGCCCTGCGGGACACGGGCAGCGAGTTCCTCTTCTTCCTCGACAACGACGCCTCCTTCCCCCGGCCCGACGTCCTGTCCCGGCTGGTGGCCGAAGCCCGCCGGCGCCCGGAGGCCGCGTACGTCCAGCCGCGGCTGACCGGGCCCGACGACACCACGACGCCGCGCCGTTGGGTGCCCCGGCTGCGCGCCGGCGATCCGGGGCGGCCCGGCACCATCGCCACCATGACCGAGGGCGTGGTCATGGTCCGCCGGGACGCCTTCGACGCGGTCGGGGGCTGGCCCGACTTCTTCCTGTACCACGAGGGCATCGACCTCGCGTACCGGCTCTGGGAGCAGGGCGGCACCGGCTGGTACGCGGCGGAGGTCCGGATGCACCACCCGGTCACCAGCCCCACCCGGCACGCGCTCTTCCACCGGCTGGCCGCCCGCAACCGCGTCTGGCTCGCCTACCGCAACCTCCCCGCGCCCCTCATCCCGGCGTACCTCGGCATCTGGACGGCCGTCACCGCCCTGCGCGGACTGCGGGGCGGCGGACTGCGGGACTCGTTCCAGGGGCTGCGCGAAGGGTGGGCGGCCCGGCACGACCAGCTGCGGCGGCCCATGCGCTGGCGCACCGTGGCGCGGCTGACGGCCGCCGGGCGGCCGCCGGTCCTCTGAAGGACCGGGTGAAGGACTGGGACGTCCGACTAGGGGCCGCTGCGGCGGGCCGCGCCGTACGCCGTGAGGGCGGCCGCGAGGTGGCGGGCGCCGGTGGGGTCGGTGGCGTCGTGGCCGGTCAGCAGCCGGATGCGGCCCAGGCGGTAGGTCAGGGTGTTGCGGTGGACGGTGAGGGCTTCGGCGGCCTCGGCGCGCCGGTAGCCGGCCGCGATGAACTCCCGCAGTGTGGCGATCAGATGGGGCTGGTCGTCGAGCGGCGCCAGGACCCGGGCCAGGGCGTCGCGGGCGGGGCCGGGCTGCACGAGCTGGTACTCGACGGCAAGGTCGGCCAGTCGGTAGAGGCCCGGCGGTCGTCCCAAGTCCTCGGCCAGGGTAAGCACTTCGGAGGCCTCCGCCTGGGCCCGCGGGATCGCCGCGTGGTCCTCGGCGACGGCGGCCGCGGCCGTGCACCGCAGTTCGGCGGCGGTGTCGAGGCGGGCGAGCAGCCGCCGGGTCGCGCCGTCCGTCCCGTCCGGGCCGAAGGGGACCAGGAGGACGCCGCCTTCGCCCTTGAAGGTGGCCAGCACCTCGGGGTTGCCGTCCAGTTCGGAGCGCAGGGCGCGCAGGATGCGGTGCGTCGCACCGTCGGGTGCCTCGGGGAGCCGCAGGACCACGACCTCGTAGCGTTCGGCGAGGGTGCGTCCGTACCGTTCGGCCGCGCGGCGTGCCGGGCGGCCGGCGAGCAGGACTCCGGCGAGGTTGCGGCCGTGTTCGCGCTGCTCCCAGTCGAGGTCGGCCTGTTCGCGCAGGTAGGCCTCGGCGACCTTGGGCATGACCTCGCCGAGGAACGCCAGTAGGCCCGTGACCAGGGCGTACGGGTCGGCGACGGGGTCGGGGCCGGCCACGGCGAGCTCCCAGGCCCGGCGGGCGCCGAGCGGGTAGACCCGTAGCACCGCCTCCAGGGGGACCCCGTCCCGGGCCCGTTCGGCGCCCCAGGCGACGGGGGCGGCCAGCTCGGCCTCGGTGGGCGCCCGCCCTTCGGCGACGGTGGTGAAGAACAGCTTCAGCACGGCTTCGGTGTTCGCGACGAGGTCTCCGCCCAGGACGCTGTCGGGCAGCAGCCGGTAGGCGGGGATGTCGGCGGTCAGCCGGGCGACGGTCTCGGCCGCCATCTCCGGTATCCGGGGCAGCAGCGCGGCGGCGAGCCCCGGAGCGGCTCCGGACTCCCCACCAGCCGCCCGGTCCGGCGCCCGGTCCGGCACCCCGTCCGGTGCCATGCCCGATGCCGCGTCCGATGCCGCGCCCGCCGTCCCGCCCGCGTCGTCCATCCCCGCATTGTCACCGTGCACAAACGCGGGAGGAAGCATTCTGCGCGTACCGCCAGGGGACACCGGCCGTGCGCCGGAGCATTCTGTGCAGTCCGACCAGTGCACGCCCCCCGTCAGGAGATGTCGTATGGCCCCCCGTACCCGTGCGTCGCGCACCCGCACCCTGCTCGCCAGAGCCGCTCTCCCGCTGGCCCTCATGCTCGGCGCCGCCTTCCCGGCGCACGCCGCCACCGAGGGCGCCACGGGAGGCGGGGTCAACGACTTCTCCTGCCGGCCGAGCGCCGCGCACCCCGAGCCCGTGGTCCTGCTCCACGGCACCTTCGCCACCTGGTACGAGGACCTCAACTTCCTCCAGCTCGACCTCGCCGCCCGCGGCTACTGCACCTTCGCCCTGACCTACGGCGCCTACGACGGCTTCCCGCTGGTCGGAGGCCTCAAGCCGGTGGCCGTGTCCAACCTGGAGATCAAGGAGTACGTGGAGAAGGTGCGCGGCGCGACCGGCGCGGACAAGGTCTCGGTCGTCGGCCACTCCGAGGGCGGGCTCCAGGCCCTCTACCTCGCCAAGATGCAGGGCATCCAGCCCCACATCAAGGCGGTCGTGGCCATCGCTCCCCCGACCCACGGCACGAACGCCGCCGGGCTGCTGGACCTGGGCGACAAGCTGATCGGTCGGGCGACCATGGAGAAGATCGTGACCACCATCGGCATCCCGGTCCTCGCCGACGAGGTGCCCGGCGGTCCCGCGATCCTGGCGCTGAACAACGGTCCGGTGGCCCAGCCCGGGATCGCCTACACCATCATCACCTCGCGCTACGACGAGCTGGTGACCCCGACCGAGACCGCGTTCGTCCGCGAACCGGGGGTCAAGAACCAGTACGTGCAGGACTTCTGCCCCTTCGACCCGGTGGGCCACATCGGCGAGGCCTACGACCTCAACGTCTGGCACCTGGTCCGCAACGCCCTAGACCCGCGCCGCGCCACCCCGATCCTGGTGTGCGCGGTCGGATCGCCCGGCTAGGCCCGCCGACCGGGCAGGGCTAGGGAAGCGGCCCGCCCCGGGCCGTGAGCCACAGGGAGTACCACTCCTCGTGGCCGAGGTCCGGGGCGCGCAGCGCGGCGTCGCGGCAGGCCCGGATGCGTTCGGGGCGGCCGGTGCCGATGACCGGGGCGATCCGGGCCGGGTGGCGTTGCAGCCACCACAGCAGGATCGTCTCCGGTGTCGTGTCCTTGGCCTTGGCCAGGGCGCGCAGGTGCTCGGCGGTCGCGTGCTCCCCGACGCTCGACTCCCGCCCGGTGAAGCGGCCTTGGGCCAGCGCCCCGTAGGCCTGGAGGCGGACTCCGTTGGCCGTGCAGTACTCGACGGTGCCGGCCGGGAAGCCGACGGCGGCCGCGGCCGGGGTGTTCACGAGGACCCCGTCCTCCAGCCAGTCCCGCCGCTGCAGGCTCATTTCCAGCTGGTTGGCGACGAGCGGGACATCGAGGTGTTTTTGCAGGGCGGCGCACTGCGCGGCGTTCATGTTGGAGACGCCGAACTGCCGTACGAGGCCCTGGCGGTGCAGCGAGGTGAGCGCCTCGGCGGTGTCCGCCGGGTCGGCCAGGGGGTCGGGCCGGTGCAGGAGCAGGACGTCGATGACGTCGGTGCGCAGCCGGGTGAGGCTCTCCTCCACGCGGCGGACGATGCTCGCGCCGCGCAGGTCGTAGATGCCGGGGCGGTCGCCTTCGGCGAGCCGGATGCCGCACTTGGTCTGCAGCGTGATGCGCTCGCGCAGGCCGGGGGTGCGGGCGAGCACCTCGCCGAAGACGGCTTCCGCCTTTCCGTGCCGGTAGATGTCCGCGTGGTCGAACATCGTGATGCCGCTGTCGAGGGCGGCCTCGATCGCCGCCTCGGCCGCGTCGATGTCCTCGGCCTGGTACGGGCCGGGCTCCCAGCTCCCGCCGAGAGCCATGCAGCCGTAGATCAGCCGGGTGTCGCCTGTGACTGGTGCCGTGATCGCCATGCGATCACCCTACGAGGAGGAGGCCTTCCACAGAACCTTCTCCCCCGCCAGGATCACCAGTTCTCCGGTGGGGCGCAGCAGCAGGCGCGCGCCGGGGTGGCCCGTGGTTCCGCTCGACCAGGCCCGGCTGCCGTCGGCCTTGCGGACGAGCAGTTCGCCGTCCTGGGTGAGGACGGCGTCGTGGCCGGAGCCCGCGGTGTCGGTGTGCCACGTACGACGGCCGTCGGAATCGAGCAGGGCGAGGTCGCCGGTGCTGTCGAGTGAGAGCCGGACCGTTCCCGCGTCGAGGGTCTCGCCGGGGCGCAGGACGGAGCCGGTGTGGAACTCGATGGAATCGTCGAGTTCTCCCCCGGCCAGGGCCCGCAGGACGGGCAGGGAGGGGCTGAAGGCGTACACGGAGCCCTCGGTGCGCACGAACCGACCGAAGTGGAGGGTGTTGGCCCGGCTGCCGGTGCCGTCCGCCGAGGGGGTCTCGAAGGCGATGGGCGAATCGGGGCCGAGCACCGGGTCGCAGCCGGTGCGCGGGTTGCGGCCGGCCGGGAAGTCGGGATCGTTCACCCACTTGCGCATCACGAGCTCGAACTGCCCCACCAGGTCCGACTGGTGGCAGACGAAGACCAGCCCGCGCGAGGCCTCCGGGCCGTGCTCACCGCCCGAGTCGGGCTTGTAGACGGAGCCGTACGGGATTCCGCGCCGCATCAGGCGCCGCGCGTCGAGCTCCGCCTGGGCCACGGGGGGACGGCCCGGGGTGAGGATCAGGCCGCCGCGCGGGTTCCCCTTGCGGATGTGCGCGAACAGCGGCATCCGCCAGCCCTGCGGGTCCTGGCTGTAGTCGAGTCCGGCGTCGGGGTGCTTGCCCGGCACGGGCAGTTCCTCCGCGGCCGGGCACAGCGCGACCGGCATGCCGCCCGGCCAGCGGCCCATCAGGCGGGCTCCGAGCCATTCCCGGCCGGCGTCGGCGGGCGCGGCGCCGGCGCGCTGGAGGTCGGCGAGGCGCAGGGCGACCTGGGTCCACCAGCCGGGCACGTCCTGCGCGAGGCGGCGTACCACCTGGAAGGCGCCGCCGGTGGCCCAGGCGGGCAGGCCCGTGGGGCGCTTGCCCACCCGCTCGGCGCCCACGACGAACTCGCCGGCGGGGATCAGCCGGGTTCCGGGCTTGCCGAGCACACAGGAGGCGTCGGCCGGGTCGGGCTCGTCGAAGCCCCGTACACCGGGCTGGCTGATGCAGTCGAGGAAGCCGAAGTGCTCGTGCCCGCGGAGCTCGCCGGGGAGGGTGGCCCCGTCCTGGCGGAACAGGACCGTCGCGTCGGCCTTGGCCGCGCCCGCGCGGTGTTCGGCGACGGCGGTGGCGAGGCGTTCGGGCTGGTCGGCGGCGAGCGTGAGGACGGCGTGCACCTCGCGGCCGGGCTCCTGCGAGCCGAACAGCCAGGACTGCGGGGCGCTGGTTCCGGTGTCGCCGATCTGCTGCGCGCGGGCGGCGGAGCCCTGGGTGAAGGCCTCGGCGCTGGAGCCGGCCGGCGCCGCGGGGAAGGGCTCCTTGCCCGCGAACAGGAGCAGCCCCGGATACGTCAGGCTCAGGCCGGTCCACCGGGTGGCCATGGAGTCGGGGTCGATGCCGCCGCTGCGTCGGCGGGCCCTGCTGAAGGCCCGGTTGAAGCGGGCCACTTCCTCGGTGGTGGAGATCGAGGGCAGCAGGCCGGTCAGCCAGTGCCGGGCCTTGTCCGCGTCGCGGAAGTGGAGGAAGAGGAAGCAGGCGTGGTCCTTGCGGAACCCGGCGAGGATGTCGCCCTGGGAGTTGCGGTCGGTGCGCAGCGGGAGGGGCGCGGGCTCGGTGTCCCCGCGCGCGGGCTCGGCGGCCGGGCCGGCCGCCGGGCCGGCCGGGGCTTCGGCGGCCCGGGCCGTGGGCGCGAGGCCCGTGGCGACTCCGGCGGCGGCGAGGGCCGCCGCCTGGACCACGGTCCTGCGGGCGGGTCCGGTGTGGGGGCAGCCCGGGGGCGGCGACGGGGCGAGGGCCATCGGCTTGCTCCAAGTGGCGGTGGGGGGCGGGGAGGGGGAATCGAATACAGGAGGACGGCCGTGTTCAGCGCGGCGGCGCGGCGGGCACTGCGGCGGCGGGCTTGATCAGCGGGGCGACGCGGGGCACACGCGTGGCATCGGTGACCGCGGCGTCGTCGACGAGCCACGGCTGCTCCGCGCTGACCTCGCCGCGCACCCGCTCGGGGGCGGCGTACGGTCCGGCCGCGCGGCATCCGGTTCGTACGGGGCTTCGTGCGCGACCGCGGGGCCGGCGGGGAGCAGGCCGAGGAGAGTGCCGGTGACCGGGTCGCGGGCGGCTTCGGGGTGGTTGCCCTTGCGCGCGACGACGGCCGGGTCCCGGGGGGGAACTCGCCATCGGGAACGCCTGGGTGGGGACGAAGAAGGAGCAGGCCGCTCCCGCGGCGGCAACGGCGGCGGGACCCACGTCCGGCGGCCTGCGGCGGCGTGCCGCGCAACGGGCGAGCTGTGCGGCGCCCTTCGCGATGACGGCGGCGCACAAGAAGGAAAGGACGACGGCGACAGCCATGGGGGCCGGGGACTCCTCAGTGCGGGGGCCGACGGGCAGCGCACCCGCTGCCAGTGATCAACACACTCGGTGATCAACGCCGTGCGCGCGCGCCGGGGCCACCGATGGGGTGATGCGTCGCTGTCGGACCGTCACCCGTACGCACCAGGACCGCCGGCAGCCCCGGGCGGAGCTGCCGGCGGTCAGCCCTCGGCGGTCAGCTCGCGCCGGTAGGTCAGCCCGGGACTGCCGTCCAGGACGGTCTCCCCCACGACCGTGAATCCGGTCCGCCGGAGCACCGCCGCCGAGGCCGCGTTGTCCAGGGCCGCCGACGCGGTGAGGACGCCGAGCCCGTACTCCGTGGCGGCGAGCCGGCAGACCTCCCGGACGGCGGCGGTGGCCGCGCCGCGGCCCGCCGCCCGTTCGCCGATCCGGTAGCCGAGGTCGGCGGCGCCGTCCGCGAGGTCCACCAGGTTGACGCGCCCGATCAGCTCTCCGGCGGCGTCCAGCACGAGGTGGAACCGGCACGCGCCCGTGTCCTGTTCCGCGAGCAGCGCGCGGTGGCGGGCGGCGAACTCCGCGAAGTACGCGTCCCCGCGGTCCGGTACGGAACGGGCGAAGTACGCCCGGTTGTCCCGCTCGAAGGCCAGCAGGGCAACCTCGTGATCGGCCCGCAGGCGTTCGAGTCGCAGCATGCCGGGCAGGATATACAGGCTGCTCGGACGGGCGCCCGCGAGTTTCCCGGGGCACCCGGGGGAACGTCAGAAGAAGGCGGCGGACTCGGCGGAGACACTGGTCGCGACGCTCGCGAAGGCCTCCGACGACGCCGCCGCCGCCGAGGCAGGCTCGGCCGAGGTCGAGATGAAGGGCGGCGCGGCGCAGGGCTGACGCGCGCCGGGGCGGGGCGGAGCCGGAGCCGGAGCCGGGCAGGCTGTGCGTACCGAACGGTTCAGTTCCTACACTGGCCCCGGCACGCAGCGCCATCGCCGCCGCCCCACGCCCTCCCCCGCAGGTACGAAGGACTCCCCCATGGAAGCCGAGACGGCGAACGCCACCGACGCATTCGGCATCCCGGTCCTCCCCGCCGTCCCCGCTTCCTCCGAGGCGGTCCGGCGCAAGCGACGGGCGATCACCGACGCGGCCGCCGCGGAGTTCCTCGCCGAGGGGTACGCGGGCGCCTCCATGGACGCGATCACCAGCCGTTCCGGGGTCTCCAAGGCGACGGTCTACAAGCACTTCGGCACCAAGGAGCGGCTGTTCCTCGCCGTCATCGGCGGCATGGTGCGCCAGGCCTGCGCCGGCCTCGAACCCGACGGCTCCGCCCTCACGGAAGCCGCCGATCTGCGCGCCGCGCTCATCGCCCTCTCCCGGGACCGGGCCGCGCTCCTGCTGCGCCCCGACATCATGCGGCTGCGCCGCCTGGTGATCGGCGAGGGCGAGCGTTTCCCGCAGCTCGGCCGGCTCTGGTTCCGGGTCACGTACGACGGGTACGACAAGCCCCTCGTCGAGGCCTGCGCCGAACTCGCCCGACGCGGAAGGCTCGCCGTCCCCGACCCCGAACTCGCCGTCCGACAGCTCGTCGCCACCACCACCGGCCTCCCGCAACTGGTGGACACCTTCGCACCCGGCACCGGGACGGACCTGGCGGAGCTGACTCGCGTCGTCACCTCGGGAGTCGACCTCTTCCTGGCCCGGTACGCCGCTTCGCAGCCGCCGCAGGCGGGCCGTTCGTCGACAGGGTGAAGTTTCCCGGAATTTCGCCCCGGTGACGGGACGCCTTGCCATGGACGCTCACCGGTCAGGCACAGACTGCTGCCGTGCGGGCAGGAGTTGGCCCGCCCGTGGGATCGGGGACGCTGGTGGAAGAGTTCGGGCGGCGCCATTTCCTGGCCCGGGCCGCGGGGGTCGCCGGGGGCGTCGGGGTCAAGGCGCTCACCGGTACCGCCTCGGCCGCCACCGGCGCGGCGCACGACTCCGCGAGCGCGGCCGGGTACGTGGACGTACAGCTGCTGCACATCACCGACCTGCACGGGTACCTGTCCGCTCCCCCGGACCGGGACGCGCTCATCACCGGCGCGGGCGGCCGTACGTACGCGGTGGGCGGGGTCGCCTACATGGCCACCCATCTGGCCCGGTTGCGGGCCGGCCGGGCCAACTCCTTCTTCTTCGCCCCGGGCGACCTCTTCTCCGGCTGGGAGTTCCCCGCCTTCACCCTCGCCGACGAGCCGACCATCGAGGCACTGAACCGGCTCGGCCTGGACTTCGCGACCGCCGGGAACCACGAGTTCGACCGCACGCCCGGCTTCCTGCGCCGGCACATGGAGGAAGGCGTCCCCTACGACGGGGCGGGACTGACCAACACCTTCCCCGACTCCAGTGGCGCCCCCTTCCACGGCGCCGACTTCCGCTACTACAGCGCCAACGCCGTGTCCGCGGCGAGCGGGGAGACCGTGCTCCCCCCGTACAACATCGAGTGGGTGGACGCGCCGGGCGGGCGGCGGCTGCCGATCGGGTTCATCCACCTGACGGTCGACGGCACCGAGGGGTTCGGGAACTCCTTCCAGCCCGGCCTGACCACCCTCGGCCAGCTCGCCTCCGCCGACCTCTGCGCGGCCCGGCTCAAGGCGCTCGGGGTGGGCGCCATCGTGCTGAGCATGCACGACGGGGCGGTGGCGGGCAGCGACTTCGATTCCGGCAGCGAACCCAGCGGTCCGGCCTATGAGCTGGCGCTGCGCGTGTCGCCGGACATCGACGCGATCGTCACCGGGCATTGGCACTGCGCCTTCAACATGATGCTCCCGGGGCCCGACGGACGGCCGCGGCCCTTCGTCGAGGCCGGCTGCCACGGCCAGATCATCGGCGAGATCACCCTGCGGCTCGACGCGGACACCGGTACGGTCGTCCGCGCGCTCACCAGCTCCGTCAACCACCCCAACACCCGCGACGTGGACCCCGATCCGGTGCTGGGGGAGGTCGTCGACCACTGGGCCGGCTACGCGCGGCGGCGCGGGGCGGGAGCCATCGGACGCCAGCGCGCCTCCTTCAGCCGCCGGCTCTCCCCGGCCGGGGAATCCACCATGGGCAACCTCGTCGCCGACTGGGCACTGTGGGCCGCCCGACAGGCGCCCGACTCCTTCGACACCAGTCCCCGGCCCGCCCGGTCCGGCGCGGACCTGGCGCTCATCGCGGTCGCCCCGCGCATGGGCCGCAGCGTGATCAACACCGATCTGCTCGCCGGTCCCGCCCTGGACGACCCGGTCGGCTTCGAGCGCGCCTGGCGGGCCGTCGGCTACGGATGCCCCCTGGTCAGTGCCGAGGTGAGCGGGCGCCGGCTCCACGAAGCCCTGGAGCAGCAGTGGGCGCTGGACGTCTCCGGCGTGCTGACGTACGCACCGCTCGCGGTGTCGGACAACGTCCGCTACTCCTTCGACGCATCGGGGCCCGTCGGGGACCGGGTGGCGCCGGACGACGTGTTCGTCGACGGGGTCCCGCTGCGGCCGGAGGCCTCGTACCGGATCGTGACCACCTCGTACACGCTCACCGGGCAGGACGGCTACCCGGCCCTCGGCGACTACCGGGAGCCGGCCCGCCACCGGCGGGACACGGACAGCTTCCCGGCGTACGTGTCGGCCCTCGGCACCCTGGAGGCCGTCTCCACGGGCCGGGTCACCGTCAAGCCCGCCCCGCTCTTCGACCCCCCGGGCAGCACGGGCCTGCTGGTGCCCCCGCCGGAGCCGGTGCCGGGGCTGCCCGCGCCCGTCGCGGCGGAGGAGGAGGCCGCGCGGGACGCGGGGCGCCGGCCGGTGTGCTGAGTCAGGGGCCCAGCGGGAGCGTGGCGACCAGGCGGGCCCCCTTCGGGGAGTCCCGGACGGCGAGGGTGCCACCGAGGCGCAGGGCGATGTCGCGGGCGATGGCCAGGCCCAGACCGGTGCCGCCCTCGTCGCGGGCGCGGGCGTCGTCGAGCCGGGTGAAGCGTTCGAAGACCCGCTCGCGGTCGGCGGGTACGATGCCCGATCCGTCGTCGGTGACCTCCAGGACGGCCTCGCCCCGGGACTCGTCCGTGCGCAGGATGAGGGTGACCTGCTGCTCGGCGTGGCGGTCCGCGTTGTCCAGCAGGTTGGTGACGAGCCGCGACAGCCAGATCGTGCTGCCGCGGACCGCGATCCCCGGTGCGATGTCGGCGTGCACGGGGACGCGGGCGCCCCTGCGCGTACGGGCCGCTTCGCGGACCACTTCCGTGAGGTCGACGGCGGCGGCCGGCGGCGGCTCCGAAGTGTCGAGGCGGGCCAGCAGGAGAAGGTCGGCCGCCAGGTCCTGGAGCCGTACGGTGTCCTCCAGCGCGCCGCTGACCAGTTCGCCCCACAGTTCGGGGTCGGGGTGGGCCTGCGCGACCTCCAGCTGGGTGCGGAGCACCGTAATGGGGCTGCGCAGTTCGTGCGAGGCGTCCGCGATGAAGCGGCGCTGGCGGATGCCGGCGGCCTCCAGCCGGTCCAGGGTGGCGTTCATGGTGACGGCGAGCCGGGCCACCTCGTCGCGGGTGGGCGGAACGGGCACCCTGCGGTGCAGTTCGCGGTCGCCGATCTCGGCCATCTCGGCGCGGATCGCCTCCACGGGGCGCAGGGCCCAGCCGGTGACCCGCCAGGTGATCAGGGCCACGACCAGGACGAGCAGCGGGACCACGACGGCCAGCACCGCCATGATGGTCGCGTCGGCGGTGTCGGCGTCCCGGAGCGAGGTCCCGGCGTAGACGGTGACCAGGCCCTTCGCGGTGACGGTGGTGACCTGCACGACGCGCTGGCGGTGTTCCTCGCGGACCCGGCCGCCCTTCCAGGTGTCGCGGACCGTCCCGGGTGCGACGGGTGGTTCGGGGACGAGGGCGGGGCGGCCGCTGAGGTTGGGGCTGGCCGCGAGCACGCGGCCCCGCGCGTCGACGACCTGGAAGAAGCCGGTCCCGCGGCCCGGGGGCGGTACGAGGTCCAGCTGCCCGGTGGACGCCAGCGCGGCCACCTTGGCGGCCTGCCGTTCGGCGTCCTCCTGGGCGCTCCTGGTCAGGTTGGTCTCCAGGGCCCCGAGCAGGGCGAAGGAGGCCACTGCGAGGGCCAGGGCCACCACGGCGGAGGCACCGAGGGTGGCCTGCGCGCGGACGGACCTCGGACGGAGCCGGGACGCGGCCCGGCGCAGCCGGTACGCGAGCTCGCGCGGGCGGTGGGCCGCCGCGCGGGGGCGGCCGCGGTCCTCGTCGAGGTCGTGGAAGTCGTAGGGCCCGTCGGGCTCGCGGGAGTCGTCGGGCTCGCGGGAGTCGTGGGACTCGTCGGGCTCAGCCACCGTCGGCCGCCAGCCGGTAGCCGGCGCCCCGGACGGTTTCCACCGCGGCCCGGCCGAAGGGCGCGTCTATCTTCCGGCGCAGGGCGCTGACGTGGACCTCGACGACGTTGAGGTCCCCTTCGTAGGCGGCGTCCCAGACGTGGTCGAGGATGTCGCGCTTGGGTACGACCTCGCCCGCCCGGCGTGCGAGGTGCACCAGGACGGCGAACTCGCGCGCGGTCAGCCGGGCTTCGACGCCGCCGCGCGTGCAACGCCGGCGGGCCGGGTCGACCAGGAGGTCGCCGAACTCCATGACCTGCGGGCTGCGGCGGCCGGTGCGCCGGATCAGGGCCCGCAGGCGGGCCACGAGGACCACGTAGGAGAACGGCTTGGAGAGGAAGTCGTCGGCGCCGGTGTCCAGGGCCTCGGCCTCGTCGTACTCGCCGTCCTTGGCGGTGAGCATGAGGATGCCGGACTCGCAGCCGGCCGCGCGCAGCCGGGCGCAGACCCGGTAGCCGTTGAGGCCCGGCAGCATGATGTCGAGCACGATGGCGTCGTAGTCGTGCTCCCCGGCCATCCACAGGCCTTGCGGGCCGTCGTGTGCCGTGTCCACAGTGAAGCCCTCGGCCCGCAGACCACGTTGCAGGGCGGCGGCCAGCCGCCGCTCGTCCTCGACCACCAGTACGCGCATGGGGCAAGGTTCTCAGGTCGCGCCGCCGGCTTGCTGAAGGGTTCTTCAGCTCGCTTCAGCGGGGCTTCAGCATCCTGCTCGCAGGATCGGCCGAGCCGGGCACGCCGTCCGGAGAACGCGAGGAGCATCCAGATGACTCAGTCCAGTCCGCAGCCGCCCGAGTACCCCCCGGCCACTGTTCCCGTCGAGGGCGGCGGCGAGGGCAGCAGCGAGGGTGGCGGCGACCCGGCCGGCAAGGCGGCGGGGCGCGGCGCCCGGATCGCCCGCTACACCCGGTTCGCCCGTGAGGGCCGGGGGCGCTGGGTGGCACTCGGGCTCGTGGTGGTGGCGTCCGCCGGCGCGGGGGCCGCGGTGACGGCGGTGGCGGGCCACGACCACGACGTCCGCCGCACGCGCGCGGAGCGGATGTGGGACCGGTTCGACGTCGTGCGGGAGGGGGGCGGCGAGATGACGGCTCCGCTTCCCGCGCGCCCCGGGAAGCCGGGCGAGCCCGGGAAGCCGGGCGAGCCCGGGAAGCCCGGCCTGCGGGGGCAGAAGGGCGAGCGCGGGGTCTTCCCGCCGGACGGCCTCGTGAAGCCGGGAACGCCCGAAGACGAGGAGGGGTTCGTCGCGGAAGGGCGCGACCGGTCCCCCGTACCGCTGCCCGCCCTGCCGGCGGCCCAGGCCCTGGAGAAGGCGGAGGCCGCCGTGCCCGGCGGCAAGGCCGAAGCCCTGCGCGTGGTCGCCCAGGAGGGCGGCGGGAGCGCCTGGCGCGTCGTGGTCCTCGGCTCCGACGGGGTGAGGCACGTCGTGACCCTGGCCGGCGCCGACGGCGCGGTCACGAGCAACACGGTCGCGGGGAAGGGTGCCGGGGCGGCCCGCTGAGCGGGGACGGGCGCACGCTCCTCCGTGCCCCGGACGCTGTCCACGAGGAGAAGGACGCGGCGGGCGCGTTTGGCCGCGCCCGCCGCCGGCACCGTCGTGGGAACTCTATGCGTGGGCCGCCTGGGCGCGGACGGCTCGGGCGCGGACCACGTAGGGCCGGGAGAAGACGCTGATGGCGATGGAGACGGCGGCCACAAAGGTGATGGCCGTGCCGGCAGTGACGTGCTGGGCGATGCCGCCGGCGATCGCGGCTCCGATGCCTTGCCACGTCATCCGGCCGGCGGACTCGACTCCCTGGACCTGGCCACGGACCGGATCAGGGGTCAACTCCAGAAGCTGCTCCTGGAGCGGCAGGGTGGCGGCGAAGCCGGCACTGGCGATGAACACCGCGGCGGTCGCCACCAGCACGGGCGGGTGGACGGCGAACAGCAGGTAGGGGGCGGCGAGCAGCAGTCGCAGGGCGAATGCGTGGCGGCGTCGCTGCTCGGAGGTGAACAGCCGCCCGACCGCAAGGTCTCCGAGGAGCATGCCTGCCGATCCGGCGGCGAGGAAGACGCCGGCGTGATGGGGGGCGTAGGAGATGAACAGGGCCTCGCAGCCGACGATCAGGCCATTGGGGACCCACAGGTTCAGCAGCAGCGTGCGTTGGCCGGAGTGGGAGAAGAGCTCGGTGTTCGTCGTCCAGGTCCGGCGCAGTCCAGGGCGACGGGTCGGACGGATCGAGCGCTCCCGGACCGTCACCACCACCATGACCAGTCCACCGCCGGTCAAGGCTGTCGCGACGGCGAAGACCTCCTGCGGGCTCAGGTACCGCAGCAGTACCGCGCCGATGGCGTAGCCGAGGATGGCCATGCCTCCCGAGGCGATGTTCATCAGCGAACGTGCCAGTGCATAGGCGGAGATCGGCACCACCTCGGCGAGCAGCCCCATCCGTGCGCCCGTTCCCAGGGACTGGAAGAACCCCAGTACAAGGAGCAGACCGAACCGAGCGGTGAGCGGCAGCCCTGGAACCGCCTGTGCGGCCACACCTACGAGCGAGCCGCACTGGAGCACGACGAGGGTCCGGCGAGGACGGCTTCCGTCCGCGACCGACATCAGCGTCAGCGCACCGAGTACCGTCGCGAAGGTGGCGCCGTACATGCTCACGGCGGTCAGGAACGGGGACTTGGTCTGCTGGTTGACCAGCGTGCCGAGCGCGAAGCCCGACAAGGTGCTCGCGGCGACCGTCAGTGTGAAGCTGACGTACAGGCCGACGAATTCACGGTTGCGGAGCAGGTCACGGTAGGTGGTCGGAGGTGTGCCGGAGGCAGATGTGTCAGAAGGCATGAAAAAAGCCTTCGCGCGCCACAAACCCGGGGCGCCGAAGGCCGACTTATTGATTATAGCAAGAGCCCCAGTCCCACCACGGCCCGCGGACGTTCTCTTCGTGCCGGCTCACGGCGAGGCGTCCCGGCCCGTGGGCGTCGGCGCCTCGTGGAGATGCGCCTCGACCGGACCGAGGTGCCGGTCATGGGCCAGGACGATCTCGTCCGCGAGGTTCAGGACGCGGATGGTGCCCCCGGGAAATTCGACGGTGATGCCGATGGCGAAGTCGTAGGCGCCGTGCTGGTGGCGGATCTCCCGGACGGAGAGGATCCGCTGTCCGATGAACCGGGTCATGGGGAAGTCGGGCAGGTCGTCCTCGACCGTGGTGTGGCCGTATTCGTCCATGCCGTAGGGGCCGTGGGGCTGGTCGATCTCCATGGACAGCCCGTCGCCCGGTGTGTGGAACCGGACGGGGCCGAGATCGTCCATGTGCAGCCACATGTGCAGGAGGGTGGGTTCGGTCTCCTGGTAGTGGTGCCAGGACGTCGTCACCTTCAGCAGGTGCCTGCCGACCAGGTCCTCAGCATTGATCATCCGTCGATGCTGCCACGGCGCTGCACGATTCCGGCACTGGTTTCCAGGAGGCGCCGGGCCGCGTCGGCGTAACGCACAACGCGGCCACGCGGCCACGCGGCGACGCGGCTCGGACGGCCCGGGGCCCCGGCGAGCGGGTGACGGGAGCCTTCGCTCCCTGCCACCCGCCCGGGTGCGGCGTACGCCCTACGCCGGCAGGGCGAGCAGGAGCAGGGGGCTGGTCGTCGGCTGCGCCGATCCCCCGGCGGGCTCCAGCGTCAGGCCGACCGCCGTGGCCTTGCCGAGGTCGCCGTCCAGGACGGCCGCGCCGTCGCCGGCGAGGAAGCCGGCCGGGTGCATCGTGTCGCCGTCGGCGAGCCAGAGCTGGTACGTGCGGCCCTCTCCGGCGGCCGGCAGCCGGTCGGCGAGGAACACCGCCCGGTCACGGGCCGCGGAGGTGATCACCGTCGCGGCGGCTCCGCCGCTGGTGCGGCCGTGGACGGTACGGGCGTCCGGGGCCGTGACCACGGCCCGCAGCTCCTGGCTGCGCGCCTCGGTCTGGCGGGCCTCCTGCCGGGCCCGGTCCGCCTGCCCGCTCTCGTGGAGCGCGGCGCCGCCGAAGAGGGCGGCCCCGATGAGGGAAGCGGCGACGACGAAGGCGCCGGCCCTGCGCGGGAGCCGGTCCAGGAAGCCGGCCGCCCGGCGGACGCCGACCCTCGGGGGGAGCTGGCGGACGGTCTCGATGCGCGCGAGGACCTCGGCCTTCAGCTGCGGCGGGGGCACGAGGGCCACGGCCGAGGCCAGTCGGCCGGCCGTGGCGGAGAACTCCGCCACGTCCCCGGAGCACGGCGCGCAGCGGGTCAAGTGCCGGGAGAAGGCCTCCTGTTCACCCGGGCCGAGCGCGTCCAGTACGTAGGCCGCGGTGAGGGTGTGCAGTTCTTCGTCGTGCTTCACGTGGTCACCCCCATGCAGTCGCGCAGGCGGATCAGTCCGTCGCGCATCCGGGTCTTGATCGTGGGAAGAGGAGTCTGGAGGGTCTCGGCGACCTCACGGTAGGTCAGCCCCTGGTAGTAGGCGAGGGTGACGGCCTGGCGCTGGAGCTCGGTCAGCCGGCGCAGGCAGCGTTTGACCTGGTCGCGTTCGAGCCGGGTCTCCACCTGCTCGCTCACCTCGTCGAAGGGCCGTTCCTGGCCGCGTACGCCCACGTCGTGCTCGCGGGTGGCCGAGGCCTGGGCGGAGCGGACCCGGTCGACCGCGCGGCGGTGGGCGATCGTGGCCACCCAGGCCATGACGCTCCCCTGGTCGGGGCGGTAGCGGGCGGCCTGGCGCCACACGTCGATCATCACCTCTTGGGCGACCTCCTCCGACTGCGCCCGGTCGCGGACCACCTTGACGGCGATGCCGAAGACGGTTCCGGCCACGGCGTCGTACAGCGCGGAGAACGCGTCCTGGTCTCCCTGCGCGACGCGTGCCATCAGCTCCGCGAGTTCGGCCGCGGCCGATCCGGGTCCGGTGCCGGGTGTGGTGCCGCCGCCCGGGCCCGGTCCGGGGAAGCGCTGCTTCTCGGGGTTCACCTGAGCGGCCCCCGGGTAAGGCCGGGCCCGGGCGGGCACACCGCGGCCGCGAGTGGTTCTCGCCGGTCCATCCATCGCATGAACGATCCTTCGTGGCAGGCGCACCTGTTCCCCGTCCGCCGAGGTCGCGGTGCGCGCCGGGTCCTTGCTGTCTCACCCTGTCTTCGGAGCCGGCCCGCGCGCGGATTGGCTCGCATGCAGGCGAAAGGCATCCGTTCGGGGGAACCGGCGCCCCGGGACCAAACCGCGCCGGGGGTCCGGGCCGAAGGAGGGCTGCGGGTCCGATCCAGGACCCGCCGCGCGGCGGGTCACGGGGCCGAGCCCCGAAGTCCGCCGCCGCACACCCAGCAAGGAGATCCTTCGTGTCGCGTGTCCTCAAGAGTGCCGCACTCGCCCTCGCTTCGGGCGCCCTTCTCGTGGGCGGGGCCTCGGCGGCCTCGGCCGACGCCGGAGCCCAGGGCATCGCCGCCCACTCCCCGGGGGTCGGCTCGGGCAACCTGATCCAGATCCCCATCCACATCCCGGTCAACGCGTGCGGGAACTCGATCAGCGTGATCGGGCTGCTCAACCCCGCGTTCGGCAACACCTGCGTCAACGCCTGACGCACACCCGGGCCGCAGTCTCCGGCCCGCCGCCGGCTACGGGGCGTCGGCGGGCCGGTGGTCCTCCGGGCCGGCGGGGAGTGGGTCGCCGCTCCTGAGCGCCGCCGGGCCCCGGAGGACCCGCGCGGGCGGTGGCCGTCGGCGCCGCCGCCCGCGTACGGGGGCCGTACGGAGCGAGGCCGTACGACCCCCGCACAAAGGTCAACACACCGACGGATCTTCACGTGATCGGATGACCGGCCCATCCGGAAGGGGTCCGGCGCCGAATGAGGTTCGTGAGCATCAACCGAAGGACAGTCGAGCGCGGCGCCCTCGCCGCGGCGAGCGGCCTGCTGGCGGGGTACGCGGCACTGGCCACCGCCGAGCTGGCCGCGTCCCTGGTCCGGCCGCAGGCGGGACCGGTCACGGTGATCGGCGGAGCGGCCATCGACCGCACTCCGGCGGCGCTCAAGGACTTCGCCATCCGCACCTTCGGCGAGAACGACAAGCTGGTCCTCCAGCTCGGCATCCTCGCCACCGTCGGCCTCCTGGCGGCCCTGCTGGGGATGTTCGCCCTGCGCCACCGCCGCACGGGGGCGGCCGGCGTACTGGCCTTCGGGGTCCTCGGCGCGGCGGCGGCGCTCAGCCGGCCCGACGCGGCCGGGGCGGCGGACGCGTTGCCCTCGCTGGTGGGGGCAACGGCCGGGGCGCTGGTGCTGTACCTGCTGGTGGGGAAGGTGGGCGGGCCGACCGCCCACCCCGCCGACGGGGACGGCGCGTCGGGGGGCGGCTCCGAGGACCCGCCCCCCGCCTGGAACCGCCGGGGCTTCCTCCTCGCGGCCGGCATCACGGCGGCCGCCTCCACCGGCGCGGGCGCCCTCGGCCGGGCCCTGACCGGCCGGCGCGGCCAGGGCGCCACCGCCTCCCGCGCGGCCGTAAGCCTGCCCGCCCCCGCTTCGCCGGCCCCGCCGATCCCGGCCGGGGCGGCCCTGCGGGTTCCCGGGGTCAGCGCCTTCACCACACCGAACAAGGAGTTCTACCGTGTCGACACCGCGCTCGTGGTCCCCAAGGTGGACGCCGACACCTGGCGGCTGCGCATCCACGGCAAGGGCGTCTCCCGCCCGCGCTCCTACTCCTTCGACGAGCTCCTCCAACGCCCGCTGATCGAACGCGACATCACCCTGACCTGCGTGTCGAACGAGGTCGGCGGCCCCTACGCGGGCTCCGCGCGCTGGCTCGGCGTACGCCTGTCGGACCTGTTGCGCGAGGCAGGTGTGCAAGCGCCGTCGCGCGGCGGCCGGGCCGACCAGCTGATCGCGCGGTCGGTGGACGGGATGACGCTGGGCACCCCCGTCGAGGAGGTCATGGACGGCCGGGACGCGATGCTGGCCGTCGCCATGAACGGCGAGCCGCTCCCCTTCGATCACGGCTTCCCGGTCCGGATGGTCGTCCCCGGTCTCTACGGCTACGTCTCCGCCTGCAAGTGGATCCGGGAGATCGAGCTCACCACCTTCGGTTCCTACGACCCCTACTGGGTCAAGCGCGGATGGGCCCGCCGGGCGCCGATCAAGACGCAGGCCCGGATCGACACCCCCAAGCCCTTCGCCCGGATCCCGGCCGGGACCGTGACGGTGGCCGGGGTGGCGTGGGCCCAGCACCGAGGCATCCGGCGGGTCGAGGTCCAGGTCGACGACGGGCCGTGGCAGGAGGCCTCGCTCGCGGCGCAGGCCACCACCGACACCTGGCGCCAGTGGTCCTTCGACTGGAAGGCCGCGCAGGGCGGCCACCGGCTGACCGTCCGGGCCACGGACGGCCGGGGCGAGGTCCAGACCGAGGTGCGGACCCGGACCATCCCGGACGGCGCGAGCGGCCGGCACGGCGTGTTCGTCACGGTCGACTGACCGAAGCGGCGCCTGTTTCAGACCACTTCACGCACCTTTCCCCTCTTTCCTTCCCTTCCTCATGCACCAACCCACTCTCTGGAGAACACCATGAACGCCCTTCGTTTCCGCCGTACCGCCCTCGCCGTGGCCACGGCGGCCGTACTGCCCTTCGCGCTGACCGCCTGCTCCGACTCCGACTCGGGCAAGGACGCGGCCGCCGGTTCCTCCGCCGAAGCCAGCGCGGACGCCTCCTCCCCCGCCGCGGACGTCTCGGCGCCCGTGGCGATGGACGGGCCCTTCGGTGCCGCGTGCGCCGGTGTCCCGAAGGAGGGCGCGGGCAGCTTCGACGGCATGGCCAAGGACCCGGTCGCCACCGCCGCGTCCAACAACCCGGCACTGTCCACCCTGGTCGCCGCCGTCAAGCAGGCCGGCCTGGTCGACACGCTCAACAACGCCAAGGACATCACGGTGTTCGCGCCGACCAACGACGCCTTCGCCAAGATCCCGAAGGCCGACCTCGACAAGGTCCTCGCCGACAAGGCCACGCTGACCAAGATCCTCACGTACCACGTCGTCGGCGAGAAGCTGACGCCGAAGCAGCTGGAGAACGGCTCCTTCGCCACGCTGGAGACCGGGAAGGTGACCACCACCGGCTCGGGCGAGTCCTACAAGGTCAACGGCACGTCCAACGTGGTCTGCGGCAACGTCCCGACCGCCAACGCCACCGTGTACATCGTGGACACCGTCCTGATGCCGAAGTAGCCGTCACGCCGCACCGGTGACCCGCAGGGGCACCGGTCGTTGTAGAAGCGGTCAGCGAAGTGGCCCCCGGAGTCCCGGACCCGTCCTCAGGGTCCGGGACTCCATGCCGTGCTTACCGGTCCGTCACCTGGTCGGCACATGTGACAACGGATTGGACAAGCGGCCGATGTTACTAACACGATGGCCCCCGCAAGTTCGCGGCTGCGCAGGGGGGCAACCCGCTCTTTTCACGTCCCTCCGCCGGGCCGCTCGTCCCCGTCACACCCCTGGAGAGACTTCGCCATGAGCTTCGGCGACCCGAACAACCCCTACGGCCAGCAGCAGCCCCCGCAGGGTCAGCCCGGCTACCCGCAGCAGGCGCCGCAGGGCGTCCCCCCGCAGTACGGCTACCCGCAGCAGCCCGTCGGCGGCGTCCCCCCGCAGCAGCCGTACGGTGCGTACCCGCCGGCCGGCATGCCTCCCATGCCCGGCACCGGAATGCCGCCGCTGGCGCACTGGGGCCTGCGCGTCGGTGCGTTCTTGCTGGACTTCCTGATCACCGTGGTCCCCATGTACGCCATCGGCTTCATCGACCTCGCCCTGAGCGATGACGGCGGCGCCTCCGGGCCTGGCGTCTTCTTCCTGATCGGCTGGCTCTACACCATCGGCATGGGCATCTTCCAGCTCTACAAGGAAGGCACGACCGGCCAGACGATCGGCAAGAAGGTCGTCGGGATCAGCCTGCGCCGCGAGGCCGACGGCAACGTCCTCGGCTTCGGCATGGCCTTCGTCCGCAAGCTCGCGCACTTCCTCGACAGCATCTCCTGCTACATCGGCTACCTGTGGCCGCTGTGGGACGAGAAGAAGCAGACCTTCGCCGACAAGGTGTGCAGCACCGTCGTCATCGTGGTGCCCAAGGGCTGATACGGCCCGACGTCGGGGCCCGTCCGGATCCCGGACGGGCCCCGACGCGTTCGCTACGGCTTGGGGAGCGTGCAGCCGGGGCGGTTCAGGTCGATCGTGTTGCCGGGGCCCACGCAGGGGACGATGGTGTAGGTCTGCTGCGCGTAGTTGATGCCCTGCCGGACCGTCACGGCGCCGCTCTCGGACACCTCGCACGGGTTGTTCATCGTGCAGGACCCGCCGTCCTCGTTGCCCGTGTTGTTCACGGCGACCACCTTGCCCGTTGCTGTGTCGATCACCGGGGAGCCGGAGGTGCCGCCGATGGTGTTGCAGGACGAGGTGTAGCGCAGGGAGTCCTTCCAGGTCCACTCCCCCTCCTTGAGGCGGTACGCGAACCCGTCGACGTTGCAGCTGTACGTTCGCTTCCAGTATCCGGACACCACCTTGATCGCGGTGCCCTGAACCGGGTGGGCGTCGTTCAGGGTGAGCGCGCTGATGCCGTACTGGCTGCTGATCTGCGCGTAGGTCTTGGTCAGTTGGTAGATCGAGATGTCGGTGTCGGTCATCGTGGCGTACGAGATCTTGCTCGCGCGCAGCGTCGCGACCTTGGAGCCCGAGGCGTTGAGCAGCGAGAAGGAGCGGCTGGACGCCTTGTCCTTGACGACCTGTCCGGCCGCCGGCATGCCGGACTCCAGACAGTGGCCGTTGGACAGGACGAGCGCGGGGTCGGTGGGCAGCGAGTTCGGCACGCGGACGACGGAGCCGGAGCAGTTGCTGAGCGCGACCGTGCCGGCGAAGTTGACCGCGACGGCCTGTGCGACCGTGTCCCGGGGTGCCTGGGCCACGGCCGGCGAGGCCGCCGCTCCGGTGAGGAGCAGGGCGAACGCGGCGCCGGCGAGAGGCTTGTTCATGTGGGGGTTCCCCTCTGGGTGACAATGCGACCGAAGATCCTTCGGTTGTCATGCGCATTGTTAAGAGCCGTGGCTCAACCCACAAGAGGGCCTTGGCAGTTCAAGCCTCCGGGAGGAGCGGCCGCCGTCCGGCCCACAGCGACCGACGACAGCCCGGGAGAGCGCTCTCAGCCTTTCCCTCGGTACGGGTTACCCTCTGTCCGACAGGGCCGGGACCCCCAGGGCCCGGGCTGCCGCCCCCGGTACACGCACGAGGAGCGCCCGTGGCCGAACAGGTTCCCGCCGGCCGGCCCACCCTGGAAGCGGTGGCGGCGCGCGCGGGGGTGTCCAGGGCCACCGCGTCCCGGGTCGTCAACGGCGGCGACGGCGTCCGCGCGCACCTCGTGGACAAGGTCCGCGCGGCCGTCCTGGACCTCGGCTACGTGCCGAACCACGCGGCCCGCGCGCTGGTCACCCGGCGCACCGGCGCGGTCGCCGTGATCATCGCCGAGCCGGAGATCCGGATCTTCTCCGACCCCTTCTTCTCCCGCCAGGTCCGCGGCATCAGCAGAGAACTGACCGCGCACGACACGCAGTTGGTGCTGCTCCTGGTCGAGCACCGCGGGGACTACGGCCGGATCGAGCGGTACCTGGCGGGCGGCCACGTCGACGGCGCGCTCGCGTTCTCGCTGCACACCGACGACCCGCTGCCCGCGATCACGCGCCGCATCGGCATGCCCACCGTCTACGGCGGGCGGCCAGCCTGGACCGGGCATGCGGACGGAGCGGCTCCGTACGGTCCGCTGTCGTACGTCGACGCCGACAACCGCGGGGGCGCGCGCGAGGCCGTACGGTACCTGGTGTCCCGGGGGCGGCGGCAGATCGCGCACATCGCCGGGCCGCTCGACCAGACATCGGCGACCGACCGGCTGGACGGGTACCGGGACGTACTGCTCGACGCGGATCCGGCGCTGGTCGCCGAGGGGGACTTCACCGCGGCGGGCGGAGCCCGGGCGATGGCCGAGCTGCTGGAGCGCTGCCCGGATCTCGACGCGGTGTTCGCCGCGAACGACCTGATGGCGACGGGCGCGCTGGGCGTGCTGCGCGCGAACGGCCGGTCCGTACCGGGGGACGTGGCGCTGGTCGGCTTCGACGATGCCGAGCTGGTGGCGGAGGGCGCCGATCCGCCGCTGACGACCGTACGCCAGGACATCGAGGGCATGGGGCGCCTGATGGTCCGGCTGCTGCTGCGGTCCCTCGACCCGGCGCACGGTTCGCACCGGATACCGGGATCCGTGATCACCCCGACCTCGCTGGTGGTGCGCGGCTCGGCCTGAGGGATCGGTTCCCGCGGGCCGGTGGCATGGTGGCGGGCCCCGCACCCTGGTGGGTGCGGGGCCCGAGGCCTGCCGGTCGCGCGGGGTCGCTCCGTACGGCTAGCCGGTACGGGAGCCGGCCGGACGCTCCCAGCGGTAGAACTCCTGGGCCATGGCGTCCTTGGGGCTGCGCCAGGTCTCCGGGTTGTGCGGGCTGACGTAGGCGGTGAGCCGGTCGCTGAGCTCCCGGAACTCCGGGTGGCCGGTGACGTCGGCGATGGCCGGGCCGGGGGGCCGGTCCGACTCGATGAAGTGCATGTACACGTCGCCGAACTGGAAGAGGCTGCGGCGGGTGACCCCGACGAGGTGCGGCAGCTCGCCCGCGTCCGAGGCCGCGAAGAGCTCGGCGATGTCGGGGGCGGACTGCGGCGCCATGCGGGCCACGATGAGAGCGCGGTGCATCCGGTGTGCTGCCTTTCGTCTCAGACGCGACTGGCCGCGGGCGTGCGGCTCTCGCGTTCGCGCTGTTCGATCTTGTCCCGGATCAGTTGCAGCTGGACCTTGGAGTTGCGGTTGATGTTCGCGGTCATCCAGGCGTCGTCGACGGGTGCCGTCGGCTTCATCGCGAAGTCCTGGGTCCACACCATCCGGGTGCCGCCGGGGACTTCGAAGTACTGCCAGTGGATGTTCATGTGCTCGAACGGGCCGGTCTCGACGCGGCGGGCGCGCACGGTGCGGGTGACGGGGTCGGGGGTGCGTTCGGAGACCCAGCTCCAGACGGTGCCGTTCTCGTCGGGGTGCATCGTCAGGCGGAAGCGGGTGGTGGGCCCGTCCTCCTCCAGGACCTCCAGCGAGGCGTACTCGCTGAACAGCCCGGGCCAGCTGGGGAGATCGTTGGTCATCTCCCAGACGGTCTCCATGGGCGCCTTGACGACGATTTCGTTCTCGGTGTGTCCTGCCATCTCAAGCTCCGGTCATCAGGCTGGTGTTGACGAGGTCGAGGAACTCTTTGGGGGTCTTGCAGCGGTCCGCGTCGGTGGGCAGGGCCCGGCCGCGCTGGTTCTCCAGCAGCCCGACGATGCCGAGCAGACCCAGCGAGTCGAGGCCGTAGTCGTCGAACAGGGAGTCCGGGCGGTTCTTCATGTCGGCCGGGTCCACGGTGATGCCGGCCCCGGACTTCATCAGGGCGGCCAGCTCCTCGACGGTCAGTCGTTCGGACATGAGCGGCTCCTTCTGTCTCTAGGAGGGGATCTGGATGACGAGCGCGGCGTTGGAGCCCATGAGGCCCCGGCTCAGTACGAGCGCGGTGCGCAGCTGCGCCGGGCGGGCGCTGCCGGTCACCACGTCGAGGTCGTGGCACACGTCGAAGACGTTCGGCGTGGGCGGGACGATGCCGTGTTCCAGGGCGAGGACCGCGGCGGCGGTGTCGAGGGCGGGTGCCGCGCAATAGGCCCGGCCCGTCCCGGTCTTGGGCGCCGTGACCGGCACCTTGCGCCCGTGCGCTCCGAGGGCGGAGAGGATCGCGGCCGCCTCGGCCCGGTCGGCTTCCGGGGTGCCGAGCGCGTCGGCGAAGACCACGTCGACCTCTTCGGGGGCGCAGCCCGCCTCCCGCAGGGCGCCCTTGATGGCGTGGGCCAGGCCCTCGGCGGAGGCCTCGGCCCGTTCGGGGTGGTGCGGGCCGGTGAAGGTCGCCGCGTGTCCCGCCAGGAGGGCCCGTACGGAGGCGCCGCGGCGCAGGGCCGCCTGCTCCTCCTCCACCAGGAACATCGCTCCGCCCTCGGCGGGTACGAAGCCGCAGGCCTTCTCGGTGAAGGGCCGGTAGGCCCGCTCCGGGTCCTCGTGGGTGCTCAGGGCCTCGTAGCCGAGCTGGCAGACGATGGAGTACGGGGCCAGGGGCGCCTCGGTGGCTCCGACCAGCATGGCCTTGCTGCCCTGGTTGATGGCCCGGGCGGCGTGCGCGAAGGCGTCGAGTCCGCCCGCCTCGTCGGCGGCGACGACCCCGCAGGGGCCCTTGAGGCCCCGGCGGATGGAGATCTGCCCGGTGCTGGCCGCGTAGAACCAGGCGATCGACTGGTACGGGCCGACGTAGCGCGGGCCCTGGCCCCAGAGGTGCTGCAGCTCGCGCTGGCCGAACTCGCCGCCTCCCGACCCGGCGGCGGTGACCACGCCGACGGAGAAGGGGTCGTCCTCGTAGTCGGCCCGGCCGAG
Source organism: Streptomyces sp. NBC_00335 (assembly GCF_036127095.1). Lineage (GTDB taxonomy): Bacteria > Actinomycetota > Actinomycetes > Streptomycetales > Streptomycetaceae > Streptomyces. The sequence goes on along the minus strand of NZ_CP108006.1, from coordinate 8,215,024 downwards.
GCGGCCGTCCTCCAGGGCGAGGTCGGCCGCGGCGAGGGCGTGGTGGGTGTAGCGGTCGGTCTGGACGAGATAGCGTTCCTCGACCATCGAGGCCGCGTCGAAGCCCCGCACCTCGCCGGCGACGCGCAGCGGGAGGTGCTCGCAGCCCTCCCGGGTGACGCGGCCGAGGACGGAGGCGCCCGACTCGGTCGCCTTCCAGAAGGCCTCGGCGCCGATCCCGTTGGGTGCGACCACTCCGATGCCCGTGATGACCGTACGGACGCTCACGAGACCACCTCCTCCTTGCGCTCGTCGGGGCGGGTCATGACGACCGCGGACTGGAAGCCGCCGAAGCCGCTGCCGACGGAGAGCACGTTGCGCAGCTTGCGCTCGCGGGCGACGCGCGGGACGTAGTCCAGGTCGCATTCGGGGTCGGGGGTCTCGTAGTTGGCCGTGGGCGGGACGACCTGGTGGGTCATCGCCAGGACGCAGGCGGCCAGTTCGATCGCCCCGATGGCGCCGAGGGAGTGCCCCACCATGGACTTGATGGAGGTCATCGGCGTCTTGTAGGCGTGGTCTCCCAGGACCTTCTTGACCGCCGCCGTCTCGTGGCGGTCGTTCTGCTTGGTCCCGGAGCCGTGCGCGTTGACGTAGTCGATCTCGCGGGCGTCGGTGCGGGCCTGGGCGAGGGCGGTTTCGATGGCGCGGGCCATCTCCAGGCCCTCGGTGGTCAGCCCCGTCATGTGGTGGGCGTTGCCGAAGGTGGCGTAGCCGCCGATCTCGCAGTAGACGGTCGCGCCGCGCGCGCGGGCGTGTTCCAGCTCTTCCAGGACCAGGACGGCGCCGCCTTCGCCGAGGACGAAGCCGTCGCGGTCGGCGTCGAAGGGCCGGGAGGCGTGGGCGGGGTCGTCGTTGTTGGGCGAGGTGGCCTTGATGGCGTCGAAGCAGGCCACGGTGATCGGCGAGACGGGTGAGTCGGAGGCGCCGGCGATGCAGACGTCCATCTTGCCCTCGGCGATGGAGTGGAAGGCGTAGCCGATGGCGTCGAGTCCGGAGGTGCAGCCGGTGGAGACGGTCTGGACCGGTCCGCGCGCTCCCGTCTTCTCCGCGACGGCGGAGGCCAGGGTGGCCGGGGTGAAGGCGCGGTGCAGGTGGGCCCCGGCGAGCCGGTGGTCCACGTCCCACCAGTCGCCCGACTGGCTGACGGCCACGTAGTCGTTCTCCAGGCGGGTGGTGCCGCCCACGGCGGTGCCGAGGGAGACTCCGGTGCGCCAGGCCTGGTCCGTGGTGAGGTCGAGTCCGGCGTCGCGCACGGCTTCGGCGGCGGCGACCAGCGCGAACTGGATGTACCGGTCCGCGCGGGCCGCCTCCTCGGCACCGAGGCCGTGTGCGGCGGGGTCGAAGTCGACCTCCGCGGCTATCCGGGAGCGGAAACCGGTCGGGTCGAAGAGGGTGATGCCGCGGGTCGCCGTACGGCCGTTGGAGAGCAGTTCCCAGAAGGCGGAGGTGCCGATCCCACCGGGGGCGACGACGCCGACCCCGGTGACGGCCACGCGTCGGCGGGTCACGAGACCGCTCCCGCACGGTCCGGGGGCCGCTCCCAGGCGGAGCCCTCCGGGTTGACGGCCTCCTCCGTGTCCACGTGCCCGAGCTTGGGGTCCGGGGCCAGCGGTCCGAGGTGGAAGACCATGCGGGCCTCGGTGCCGCCGACGTTGCGGAAGCGGTGGCGCACGTTCATCGGGACGAGGAGCCCCTGGTCGGTGAGGAGCGGGTGGGCCTCGCCGTCGAGGTCGACCTCCAGCTCACCGGCGACCACGTACACGAACTCCTCGGAGTACGGGTGGTAGTGCTCGGCGATGTGTTCGCCCGGCGCCATGACGGCCAGGCCCATGAAGCCGCTGGTGCAGCCCACCGAGGTCGGTGTCAGGACGGCCCTCAGGTCGCCGCCGCGCCTCGTGTTGGGCTGCGTCTCGCTGAGGTCCACGATGTGCGGTGGGCGTTGTCTGGTCATGGCGGGGGTTCCTCCTGGCGGTGGGGAGCCTGGACGGGGCTGGTGGGTGGGGGGTCCGGGGTGTGCGGTCCGGGGGGCCGGATGGGCCGGCTGGGGGGTGCCGCTGCGGATCAGCCCTCGGCGGGGGCCCGGCGGTCGGTGATCAGGCTCATGGTGTGGCGGACCGCGGACTCGGCGGCCCCCTCGGACCCGCTGACGGGCCCGGCCATCAGGCGGGCGAGGACGGCCGCCTTGCGCGGTCCCCGGACGCCGAAGGCGGTTTCCAGCCCGGCGCCGTGCGGGCTGCGCACGTCGATGAGGCGTACGACGATGTCGTCGCGCTGGAAGATGCTGCTGCTCACGGTCGGGGCGTCGGACCGGTGGGCCGCTTCCTCGTCCTGCCGGGCGAGGAACTTGGCCAGCGCCGGTCCGCAGCCGGGCTTGGCCGGGTAGAACAGCGCGTGACGCCGTACGTCGGAGCGGTCCGCGGCGCCGGCCTCGCGGGCGGCGACGTGGTGGACCGCCGGGAGCGCGGCCTTCATGAAGAACATCCGGGCGGACTCGGGGTTGCCGAGGTCGCGGTCCTGTTCGAGGTAGGGGTTGATGGCCTCCTCGACGGCCCGTACCTCGGGCTGCTCGGAGACGTGCCGCAGGGCTGACATCAGGTCCCCGCGGACCTCCACCGTACGCACGACCCGGTTGCCGTGCATGAACAGCGTGGTGCGGCAGAGCCGGGTGTGGCCGTCGACGTCGGCCGCCGGGGAGGCGTAGCTGGAGAGGAGGGCCGCGACCTCCTTCTCGCTGCCGGGCTTGACCGTGAAGGTCAGGGCGTGGCGGACGATGTCGGCGCCGAGCCGCGGCCCTTCCTGCAGCCGGGCGCCCGTGGGCCGCTGCGCGTCCTGGTAGCCGCGGCCGGTCTCGCGCAGGACGGTGTACTTGAGCGGGCGCATGGCGCGGGCGCAGGCGCCCAGCGGGCGGACCTGTTCGGCGTGGTGCTCGCTGTTGACCCAGGCGAGGTACTGCGGGGCGCTCTCCCACTCGCTGGTGATGAGCCACTGCGAAGGGTTCTCGAAGGACTGGCAGAGCTGGTCGCTGATGTGCCCCGGTTCCGACGCGATGTCGTGGCGCATTTGCTCGTACGCCTCGAAGAACCGCTGCTGGGCTCCTTCGTGGAGGTCCATCAGCAGGACGACCCTGAGCATGGATCCGTCGAAGGCGGACTGTGACACCCGTTCGGACAGGGTGGTCGTCATCTGCTCACTCCTTCGTGAGGGCCCTGGGGGAGGGCGGGGATTCTCATCGCGTACGGACCCTCGTCCGTCATCGGCGGTGGCCGCCCCGGACCGGCGGCCGTCGCGGGGACGGCAGGCTGGCGTGTCTTCGGGGGAACCGCTGTCGCTCATCGTCATCCGGGTGGGGACGTACCGCTACATCTCCGGATCAAGCGGGTGACAACCGGCGTATCTCCTGGGCTTGGCCGACGATCGGGGGCATAAAAGAGTGCAATCCCCCCACACAGAATTCAGGAGCTCGCAGCTGATGGAAGACACGGCAGATGTTCGCGTACCGGTTCTCGTCGTGGGCGGCTCCCTCGTGGGTCTGTCCACCTCGCTGTTCCTGAGCCGTCACGGCATCAGGCACCTGGTAGTGGAGAAGCACGCCGGCACCTCCGACCACCCGCGCGGGCGCGGTATCAACGCCCGGACCATGGAGTTGTTCCGGGTGGCCGGGGCGGAGGGCGCCATCCGGCAGGCGGCGTCCGCGCTGGAGAACAACATGGGCATCCTGCAGACGGAGTCCCTGCTCGGCGGCGACCACAAGTGGCTGGTCAAGGCCATCGACCCCTCCGGAGCGCTCAGCAAGTTCAGCCCGACCGGCTGGTGCGTGTGCAGCCAGAACAACATCGAGCCGATCCTCGCCGCGCAGAGCCGCGCCCAGGGCGCCGACGTGCGGTTCTCGACCGAGCTGATGAGCTTCGACCAGGACGAGACCGGGGTGAACGCGCTGGTCAAGGACCGGGAGACCGGTGAGCACATCACCGTGCGGGCCGACTTCCTGATCGCGGCGGACGGCCCGCGCAGCCCCGTGCGCGAGCAGTTGCGCATCCCCCAGACGGGCAGCGGCGAGCTGTTCCACAACGTCAGCGTCACCTTCCGGTCGCGGCAGCTCGTCGAGGTGCTGGGCGACCTGCGGTTCATCGTCTGCTACCTGATGAAGCCGGGTGCGGACGGGGCGCTGCTGCCGGTCGACAACGACACCCAGTGGGTCTTCCACCTGCCGTGGCACCCGGACCAGGGGGAGACCCTGGAGGACTTCACGGAGGAGCGGTGCAGGGAGCAGATCCGGGCCGCCATCGGCGTACCGGACCTGGACGTGGAGATCGGCGGCAAGGCCCCCTGGCACGCGGCGGAACGGATCGCCGAGCAGTACTCCTCCGGTCGGGTGTTCCTGGCCGGCGACGCGGCCCACGAGATGTCCCCCACCGGCGCGTTCGGCTCCAACACCGGCATCCAGGACGCGCACAACCTGGCGTGGAAGATCGCGGCGGTCCTGAACGGATCGGCGGGCACGGGACTGCTGGAGACCTACGGGGCCGAGCGGCACCCGGTGGCCGTGGCGACCGCGCAGCGCGCCTCCGCCCGTTCGGCGGAGCACAGCCACCCCGGGTACGCGCCGCCGCCCACGATGGGCGGCGGACCGGGCAGCGGGGTCCTGACGACGGCGATGGCCTACGCGTACCCGAGCGGCGCCTTCGTCGGCGGGTCTCCGGACCGGCCCGTCATCCCGGAGGGGATGCGCATGACGGGCGACCCCGGTACGCGGGCCCCGCACATGTGGCTGACGCGGGCCGACGGCGAGCGGGTCTCCACGCTGGACCTGTACGAGCGTGCCTTCGTGCTGCTCTGCGGTGCGGGCTCGCCGTGGCGGGCGGCCGCCGACCGGGTGGCCGAGCGGCTGTCGGTGAAGCTGGACGCTTACGCGATCGGGGCCCCGGGCGCCCCCGGCACCGATCTGGTGCAGGAGGAGGGATCCGACTGGAGCGGGGTGCACGCCATGTCCCCGGAGGGCGCCGTGCTGGTACGCCCCGACGGGTTCGTCGCGTGGCGTTCGCAGGGTCCGGTGGCCGATGCCGAGGCCGCGCTGTCCGAGGCCCTGTCGACGGTGCTGCGCCGGTCCTGACCGGCCCGTACGCCAAGTGGTCCCCCTGCCGCCGGCCCGTAAGCGGGCCGGGGGCAGGGGCGTTCATGGGGGCTGCGGCCCCGTGCCGGTCCGCGTCAGGCGCAGGCCCAGCAGCCCGCCCAGCAGCCGGAGCCGTGGTGCGCGGGGCGCCGGCGGCGGGCGGCCCCGGCGGGGGCCGTGCCCGTCCCGGGGGCCGATTCGGCTCCGACGGAGTTGCGGCGGGCGAAGCAGGCGACGACCACCGCGATCGCGGCGAGTTCCTCGGGGGCGGCCACGCCCTTCTCCACACGGATCAGGCTGGCCATCGGGGGCGTCTGGGCTATCGGAGCATCCTTCAGCATCGGCTCGGCCTCTCGCACAGGCGGAAAGCAGGACCCCCCTCGCGGAATCCGAGGACTCCGGACGCTGCCGACGCTAGCGGGGCGCGACACGCCCGGCACGCCGGGCAGTTGCGCGAAACCCCAGGTCGCAGCCGCACCGACCGGGTGACGTCGGGCTCGCGGAGGTCGCACGCTGATTGGGCCGTCGGAGTGGCGGGCCCCCGGAAATCCCGGTGCGGACGGCTCGGAGTCCCCCCTAGGCTGACGGGATGAGCACCCGCACCTTCCGCATCACCGTCCGGGGGTCCTTCGACGGCCTCACCGAAGAGCAGCGCGCCGCGCTCCTCGCGGACGCGGACCGGCACGACATGCTGACGGCCGAGTTCACTCCCGAGGGGCACCTCACGTACGACGTGGCGGCCCGGCCCTTCTTCACCTTCCGCTTCCTGGCCGAGGGCGAGGCCGAGGAGGACATCCTGGACGCGACCGCTCACGCCGAGCTCGCGGCGGAGACCTGGCTGACGGAGCACGGGTACGGCTTCAAGCGGCTCAGCTCCCAGGCCCAGGACCTCACGCTGGCCCCGATGAGCAAGCGGCAGCGGCAGGCGGCCGCGCGAGGGGACTCCTGAGCGGGAGTTCCGCGCGGCCGCCCGTGGGGAGCGAGCCGGGCCGGTTCAGCGGGCCGGGCACTGCTTCCAGGAGAAGTGGTAGACGCTGTTGATGCTGCCGTCGGTGGAGTCGAGCGCCATGTAGCTGGTCGTCGCCGGGTCCGAAGTGCCGACCTCGGCGCGCAGCTCGGTATTGATGTTGAAGTTGCGCTGTTCGCCGCAGGGGGCGAAGACCAGCGCCTCGATGCCCGTGGTGTCGGAGGCCTGCCAGTTGTCGTCGAGCTTGCCGAGGAACTTGTGGGTGCGGGAGTCGGTCTGCTTCATGCCCTGGAAGTAGTAGCTGGCCTTCTGGGTGCCGACGGCGCCCTTCTGGAGGCTGCCGAATCCCCGGTAGTCGACCTGGGCGACGGCGTAGGTGAACCCCTGCGGGACGTGTACGACCAGGGAGAGCAGACAGTTCTTGCGGCCGTCGGTCGGGGCGCTGTTCCCTCCCGCCATGGCCAGGTACTCGCTGTAGGTGACGGTGAAGGCCGAGTTGTCCTCGGCCACGGCGACGGTGGCGCTGCCCGGCCGGCACCCCGAGCCGTTGACCGTGGCGACGTCGACGGTCACCCGGTCCTCCGGCGCGGTGGGGGCCCCGGGGCCACCCGCCGCCCCGGCGGCGGAAGCGGGCAGGAGGGTGAGGAGGCCGCCGGTCACGAGGACGGCGCCGAGCGCGGTGCGCAGTGTTCTGATCACCCGGCCATGGAATCGGTCCGTACCGGGCCGGTCGGGGAACGGGTGCGCGACCTCACTCCGATGGCCGGGCCCTTTCACCGCAGAAACGTCTCGTCAGGGACTCCGGAGGGCCGAACGGCTCATCGGCAGGACGTCGAGCACGTCGGATCACCCCATTCATCCCGTTATTTCCTATGCTGAGCGCCCTACGGAACCGCCCGCGCCGAGGAGCCCCATGCGCCGCCTGCACCGGTCCGCCCTGCTCTCCGCGACCGCGGTCGTCTCCGCCCTCGTGCTCGCGACCGCACCGGCCGCCGCCGGGGCGCCGGGACACGGCACGGACGGCGGGGGCGGGGCGACCGGCGCCGCCCACGGCCATGCGGCCGATGCCACCGGTACGGCCGGTACGGCCGGGGGGACCGACCCGGCCGAGGCCGCCGTGATCGGGGCCGGCCACGCGCGCGCCCACGCCGAGCTGCGCCGGGCGGCCAAGGGCGCCGTGGAGTACCCGCAGTCCCGGCGCGACGCGAGCCTGGCCTCGCTCACCGGCTCGCAGGCCGAGGCCAACTCCGCTTTCAAAGCGGCGGTTTCGGGACGGTTCGCCGAGTACTTCCCCTCCCCCGACTTCGGCGTGCACGTCGCCCAGCTGCCCACCGGCAAGGTTCTGCTCTTCTCCTTCTCCCGGGTGGAGACCGACCCGACCAAGGAGACCGGGCCCACGGACCGGATCGGACCGACGAACGCGGGCCGCGCCTACCTGTGGGATCCGGCGAAGGGGACGGGCGCGCGAGCGTTCAAAAAGGTCACCCCGCCCATCGTGCTGATGCCCGACGGTACGCACGCCCCGCGCCCGGCGCCGTTCTTCTGCGCCGGGCACTCCTTCCTGCCCAACGGGATGCTGGGCGTGTTCGGCGGCAACACGGGCGGGAAGGGCGGCAGCGGTGCGAAGCTGTCCTTCGTCTTCGACCCGTGGACCGAGGGCTGGTACCGCAACCGCGATATGGCGGTGGGCCGTTGGTACCCGTCGGTGGTGACCGGCGCGGACGGCCGCCAGATCATCATGTCGGGCCAGTCGGAGCGCGGCACGGGGACACCGACCCCGGTGGTGGAGCGGTTCCCCGCGCCGGGGCAGCCGGTGCCCTGGCGCCCGTACGACATCCCGCTGGACCTCTCCGTCCAGCGGATGCGCTCGGACGCGCCGTTCCGCAACGACTACCCGCACCTGTTCTCGCTGCGCGACGGCATGATCTACGGCCTGGGGCGCGACGCGGACCAGCAGTGGCTCTTCGACCCGCGCACGCAGTCCCGTACGGACCTGCCCAGACGGCCCGCCGATTTCCGGGGCTACGGCTCCGCCGTGCCGCTGCCGGCGGGGTTCCGCGGACCCGATTCGGTGCTGGTGCTGGGCGGGGACCCGCTCGACCCGAACACCTACCGGCTGTCGGGCGGCGCCTGGACCACACAGGAGCCGCGCGCCTTCGGCCGGACCCAGGACGACACGCTGATCCTGCCGGACGGCACGCTGCTGACGGTCAACGGGGCCAAGGACACGAGGGATTACGGGTTCGGGCCGTTCAACCCGAAGGCCGATCTGAAGTTCCGCCAGACCGAACTGCGGGGCGCCGACGGCCGGTGGAGGCTCGGCCCGGCGCAACGGCTGCCGCGGGGCTACCACTCCAACGCCCTGGTGCTGCCGGACGGCCGGGTCATGGTCACCGGGGACGAGCTCCAGCAGATCGCCAACGACCCGGACATCAAGGACGGGATGGACGGCTCGATCGAGATCTACGAGCCCGCCTACCTGCACCGGGGCGCCCGGCCCGTACTGGACCGGGTCCCGGCGGGCGAGATCGCCCACGACGCGGAGTTCTCCGTGGAGAGCTCGACGGCCGCCGGCGTACGGCGGGCGGTACTGCTGGCGCCGACCACGGTCACCCACGCGGTGAACACCAGCCAGCGCCATCTGGAGCTTCGGATGACCGGCGTCCGCGGCCGCACGATCGGGCTGCGGGCGCCGGCCACTTCGGCCGACGCCCCGCCCGGTTACTACATGCTGTTCCTCCTCGACGCGAAGGGTGTCCCCGGTACGGCGAGGTGGATCAAGCTCGGCAAGCGGTGAAACCGCCTGCCGCTAGCCGCCGTTGATCAGGAACTGCGATCCCGGCTCGATCAGGATGTTGCCCTGGGCGGATCCGGTGATGGTGACGTTGGACAGGATGGCGTTGCCGCGCGCTCCGCCCATGGCCAGGATCCCGGAGCCGTTGTTGGACTTGTCGATGGTCACGTTCGTGATCTTGACGTCGGGCATGACCCCGCCGCCGGTCTTGAACTGGATCCCGTCGTAGGTGGAGTCGTGGATGTCGGTGTCGCGGATGACGACGCCCGGGATGGGCAGGTTCGACGGGAACAGGGTGATCGCGCCGAACTCCTGGTCCTCGTTCCAGAACGCGCCGCCCGTGCGGAAGAGGCCGTTGCCCGCGATCAGGGTCTGCCCGGAGAAGGGCAGCGGGTCGTGGTCGGTCGCCAGCATGATGCCGGGGTAGTTCATGGTGTCGTAGATCAGGTTGTTCTCGATGGTGTTGCCGTAGCCGCCGTACAGGGCGATGCCGTTGGCGCGCCACGGGAGCTGGATGGTGTTGTTGCGGAAGTGGTTGTCGTGGCCGATGTCCACCGACTGGTCCTTCACGTACTTGCTGGACCACACCGCCAGGGCGTCGTCACCGGTCGTGCGGAAGGAGGAGTTGAAGACGGTGGAATTGCGGGTGCCGTTGGCGAAGTTGATGCCGTCGGCGTAGGTGTCGCGGATCCGCATGCCGTTGAACTCGATGCCGTCGCCCGGGCCCCACAGGGCCGGGATGTTGTCGTAGTCGCGGCCGACCCAGACGCCGACGTTGGCGTGCTCGATCCACACGTTGGTGATCTTGGTGTTCTTGCCGAAGCGGCCGTTGAGGCCCACGCCGCCCTCGGCGTTGCCGTCACCGCCGCGGATCCGGCCCGATCCGAAGATCGCGATGTCGGAGATCTGCGTGTTGTCGTCGATCTCGAACCCGAAGTTGCCCTCGTGCGGGTGGTTGATGCCGCCGGCGTCCTGCGGCTGGGTGAGCGTGTAGAGCTGGGAGTGCCACATGCCCGCGCCGCGGATGGAGACGTTGCTGATGCCCACCTGGTTGAACTGGCCGCGGTTCAGCGGGTCGTCGGTGAGGATCTTCTGCTCCTGGCGCCACTGGCCCTGCGGGATCCAGACGCAGGCGATCTGCCCGTTCTGGTCGGCCGTCACGGCCTTCTGGAGGGCGAGCGTGTCGTCGATGCCGTCGTTCGGGATCGCACCGTAGTCGGTGATCGAGGTGCACTCGGCGGGCTTGGACGCCGCCGGGGCCACCTGCTCCAGGTCGATCAGGTCGATGACGTAGTACGAGGCCGTGTCGCCGGCGTCGCGCTGGAGGCGGAAGGTCGTGCCGGGCGGGTAGCTCTGCGCGAGCAGGGCGTGGGACTCGTCGAAGAGCCTGCGGGCGTCGCCGCCGGGGGTGTTGGTCAGGCCCTCGGGGCTGTCGGTGCTGCCGTAGAGCCAGCTGTGCTTGGAGGAGAGGGTCAGCTTCTGGGCGAAGCTGCCGTTGACGTACAGGCTGATGGTGGCGTCCGCGCCGCCGCCGTTCGCGGCGTCGGGCACCGAGTTGCGCACGACGATGGAGTTGGCCTGGTTGGTGGAGGTGAACTGCACGTACTGGCCGGCCGAGGAGAGGCGTACGGACTCGCGGCCCGAGGACTCGGTGGCGAAGTTGGTGTGCCCGAAGGTCCGCTTGGCGTCGCTCTGCAGCAGGGTGCCGGTGTAACTGCCGGCCTCCGCCTCGTACTCGGTGTACGGGAGCGCCGCCCCGCGGCCGACGACCACGGCCCGGGAGTGGCTGTTGTTGTTCTCGTTGGTCTCGGCGACGAGGCCGGTCGCGTCGGCGGTGGCGGTGAGGGTGGCTCCGCCGCTGACCGCCGTCCAGGTTCCGTTGATCGGCACGTTGACCGTCGCACCGGCGGCGATCGCCGGAGTGGGGCCGTTCAGGGTGGTGGAGCCGGCGACCAGCCGGGTGATGCTGCCCGCGCTCACCGCGGCGGTGCCCCGGTTGCGGACGGCCACGGTGAAGGAGACCGGGGCGCCCACGGCCGGGTTGGCCGGGTTGGTGGTGAGGGAGAGGGTTTCCAGGTCGGGGCCCGGCGCCTGGCCGACGACGAGCTTCGCGGCGGCCGTGCGGCTGTTGTTGGTGTCGTTCTGCTCGGGGACGGTCCCGGCCGGGTCGACGACGGCGGAGACCGTGTAGCTGCCCATCGGCCGCTTGCCGACGGCGACCGGGACGGTGACCGAGGCTCCGGCCGCGAGGGCGCCGACCGGGGCGCTGCCGGCGGCCGCGCCTTCGAGGCTGACGTTGACGGTGGTGGCCGGGGAGGCGACCGAACCGGCGTTGCGGACGGTCGCGTTGACCGTGACGGCGTCGCTCTCGGAGGGGGCGGCCGGGGACCAGGCGAGGTCCGTGACCGTCAGGTCCGGGTTCGGGGCGGCGGCGCCGATGACCTGGAACTCGGCGGCCTGGCCGCCACCGGCTCCGGTGTTGCCGGAGAACTTCAGCTGGACGTCGGCGAGGCGGCCGGTGACGGGGACCGTCACGGTGTTCTGGTTGCCGCCCGGGCTGAACGCGTAGTCGGCACGGGCCTTCAGGGTGGTGAACCCGCTCGCCGACTGCTCCCGGCCCAGGACCTCGAAGCTCTGGGTGCGGTTGCCCCAGGCGGGGTCGGGGTTGAGCTTGAGGACCACTCCGGTGACGTCGGCGTTGGATCCGAGCTTCACGGTCAGCGTGGACTGCTGGCCGCCCGCCTCCCAGTAGCTGGTGACGCTGTCGTCGTTGGCGTTGGCCGCGACGAACGACTGGGTGGTGGAGGAGGCCTCGATGGGCTTGCCCTTGGCGAGGTTCACGCCGACGGGGGGCGGGGTACCCGGGTCTCCGGGATCGCCGGGGTCACCGCTGCCGTCGGCGGAGTACACCTCCAGCTCGGATATCTGCGCGGCCTGCCAGCCCGTGTTGGCGGTGACGCTCACCCGTACGTAGCGGACCGTCGCGGCGGTGAACCCGATGGTCACCGCGTTGGACTGGGCGGGGTTGAACACCCGTCCCGCCGAGGCGGACAGCGTGGTGAAGGTGTTCCCGTCGGTGCTGCCCTGCACGGTCAGCGTCTCGGTGCGCGTCTCCCACGGGGCGGGCAGCTTCAGCACCACCTGGTCGACGGCGACGCTGCTGCCGAGGTCCACCTGCACCCACGTGGGGAAGGCGCCCGAGGGCCCCTCCCAGTACGAGCCCTGGTTGCCGTCGGTGACTCCCGGGGCCCCGTACCCGCCGAGGGACCCGCTCGCGGAGACCGCCTTGCCCAGGGCGAGGTTGGGTCCGCCCGCCGCCGCGGCGAGGCCGACCGGCAGGAGTCCGACCGACATCAGTCCCGCTACCACCGTGCCGGCCACCATCAGCCGGCCGCCTTGCTTCCATCTCATGCTGTCCTCTGTTCCATGAGGGGACCGGCCCGACGCAGCCGCGCCTGCCGCAAACTTGCGTAGCGTTATTAATTTTTTGAGTGATCTGATCGCAGTTATGCGGCCATGGCGCCACAGGTTTCTATCAGATGACGACTTTGTCAACGCTTCACGCACAGAGGGGAGTTCGGATCACCCTCGGGCCGGCCCGGCTCCAGGTGGCCGAAAGCCGCGTCCGGGGCACGCCGCGGGTCCGCGAGATCGGGAACCCCCAGGACGAAGCGGGCCAGAACGCGCACCGAGCCGCGTCATGAACAGGAACGCCCGGCACCGGATCCGGGCCGAAGGGGTCGCGCCCGCCGAAGAAGGCGCGCTATGCCGGGTGAGTCCGGCCGGGCTCCGCCGGGGCCGGGGCGAGCCGGACAACCGCCGCTCGGCCGGCACTGCGCAGCAGGGCCTCACGCGCTCCCGTCAGCAAGACGGCGTCGTACGGGCCCAGCTCGGCGGAGCCGTCGACCTCGGCCGTTCCTTCCAGGGCGACGATCAGCAGGCTCTCGCCGGGCCGGACGGCGAGCGCGAGGTCGCCCCGTACGACGGCGGTGTCGGCGCTCACCACTCCCCGGCGGTACATCACGTTGAAGTTCACGACCGGCCCGGCCAGCAGCCGGCAGTCGGTCGGCTCGTCGCCGGGGAACCGCTGGGGCTCGTACCGCCGGTCCACGAGGCGTCGTACGCCGCCGATCGAGAGGTCCATGCCGGCGCCCTCCGCGAGGGTGAGCGTGCGGTCGATGCCGGGGAACACGGAGAAGGCGCCGTCGGCGGTGACCTCCGCCAGGCTGATCCGCCAGCCGAAGTCGTCCATCCCGGAGCCCTCGGGTCCGGCGGCGATCTCGCGGGTCACTCCCCCGCCGTTCTTCCACCGCGCCGCCGGCCGGTCGGCCGCCCGCAGGATCCGGGTCGGTTCTTCGCTGGTCATGGCACCCTTCCGGGCCCGGGAGATCCTTTCCGGGCCCGGTCGAGCCTATCCGGGCGCCTCGGGCCTACGACGGCGCGGGGACGCCCGCCGGCAGCCGTTGTCGCGCCGCAGGGGCCGGGAGGAGAGGGTGCCGACGCCCTTGGCCACGGCACTAGCGGTCAAGGGTGCGGTCTCTTGAACGGTCGAAGCCGCCCCCGGGACCTGCCGCGTGTGCGGCCGGACCCGGGGGCGGCCCGGTGGGAGCAGCGCTCCGCGGTGATGCGGTGCGGACCGGTCAGGCGTCGGCCTTCGCGGCGGATGCCGCAGTGGCCGTCGGCTCGGTTGCCGCAGGTGCGGGCCCTGTCGAGCCGGCCACCGGTGCGGCGGCGCCCGTGGCCGCCGTGCGCGGGCCGTGTGCCCCGCGCAGGCCGATTCCGCTGATGACCGCGACCAGGCCGAAGGCCACCGCGCCGATGGCGAAGGTCAGGGTGAATCCGGATTCGGCGGGGAGCGCCGGGACACCCGCCGGGAGGTGTTCGATCGTCTTCGACGCCAGGATGGTGGTCACGATGGCGCTGCCGATCGCGCTGCCGGTGGAGCGGGAGATCGAGTTGATGCCGTTGGCGATGCCGCTCTGGTGGTGCGGAACGCTCGCCATGATCACGGCCGGCATGGCCGCGTAGCCGAAGCTGACGGCCGCGCCGACGATGAGGCCGGCGCCGATCACCGAGGCGCTGTGCCCGTGGTCCAGGGCCAGCCAGCCGAAGCCGGCGGCGCCGAGGGCCGCGGCGACCGCCAGGGCGGCGCGCGGACCGCGGTGGCGGACCAGCTGTCCGCCGATGGGCGAGGCGAGGAGCGAGACGATCGCGCCGGGCAGCAGGAACTCCACGGAGGCCCGCAGGATGGAGGCGTCGAAGCCGTAGCCGGTCAGGGCCTTGGGCATCTGGACGAGGTAGGAGACGCCCAGGAAGTTCGCGAACATGCCGAAGCCGACGAGGATGCCGGCCAGGTTGGCCATCAGGACCGGACGGTGGACGAACATCCGCATGTCGACGAGGGGCTCGCGGACCTTGAGCTCGGTCAGCACCCAGACGGCGGTCATGACGACGGCGCCCGCGAAACTGCCCAGCGTGCGGCCGGAGGCCCAGCCCCACTCGTGGCCCTGGGAGATCGGCAGCAGGAGCAGCAGCAGGGCGATGCCCAGGGTGAGCGCGCCGAGGAAGTCCGTACGGCCGCCGGTCTTGTGCCGGGTCGCCGGGACGAGGAAGACGACGGCGAGCAGCGCGAGCACGGCGAAGCCGGTGGCCATCCAGAAGGCGTTGCGGTAGTCGGCGTCGCTGCCGGAGGTCAGCAGGCCGGTGGCGACGAGCGCGAGGCCGCTGCCGAAGGCGAGGGTGCCGCTGACCAGGGCCATCGCTCCGGGGAGCTTCTGGGGGCGGACCTCTTCGCGCAGCACCGAGAGTGCGAGCGGGAAGATCGCGGTGGCGGCGCCCTGGAGGACCCGGCCGAGGAGGAGCAGGGGAAGGGAGGACGCCAGGGCGGCGATGACGGAGCCCGCGACCATGACGCCGAGTACGGCCACCAGCGTCGGCTTCTTGCCGTGCTGGTCGCCGAAGCGGCCCAGCAGGGGGGTGAAGACGGCGGCGGACAGCAGGGTGGCCGTGGTCACCCAGCTGACGTTGGCGGTGGTGGTGCCGAGATCGCTGCGGATCAGCCCCAGGATCGGGACCGGGAGCGTCTGCATCATCGACACGACCATGGCGGCCAGGCTCAGCGCGAAGACGATGACCGTCTCGTTCTGGCGGCCGCCGGCCTGGGTGGTGGCGGAGGGGGTGGTGCTCATGGCAGGGGGGACCTTTTCAGTGCTTCAGATCGCAGATGTTTGACGTCATCAAGTACTTCGACTCCAGCAGACGGTAGACCTCAATAGTTAAGGTGGTCAAGTAAAAGGTTGATAATGTGAAACACCTTGAGTACGCTCCGAGCATGAGCGCCACCACCCCCCACGCCGTCCCGACCAAGCTGGAGCTGCTGGAGCTGCTCGCCGCGATCGGCACCGCCCAGTGGCGGGACTTCGCGGCGGCCGCCGCGCACCACGGCCTCACCTCCACCCAGGCGAAGGTCCTCGCCCAGCTGAACGGCCCGCTCCCCATGCGCGGCCTCGCCACCCTGCTGGTCTGCGACGCCTCGAACGTGACCGGCATCGTGGACCGGCTGGAGGCCCGAGAGCTCGTCCGCCGCGAGCCCGACCCCGCGGACCGGCGCGTCAAGAACGTCGTGGCCACGGACGCGGGCCGCGAGGTGATCCGCCGGGTGCGCGAGGAGATGCAGGCCACGCACGGCGCCCTCGACGTCCTGGACGACACGGAGCGCGCGACGCTCCACGCGCTGCTGGAGCGGCTGCGGCCGACCCTGGAGAAGGACGCCTGAGGCCGGGTCCGAGCAGCTCGGACGCCACCCGGACGCCGCTCGGACACCCCCCGGACGCCACTCCGAAGCCGCATCTCCCGAACGCGTTGGCCAGGGGAAACACCACCTGACAGACTGCAACGGCTTCAGAACAATCCAGGAGGACGCATGTCAGAAGAATCAGACACCCCGCAGAACGAATCGCCGGCCGAGGAGGCCAAGCGGAAGTTCAAGGAGGCCCTGGAGCGGAACGCCGCCAATGCCCAGTCGCAGCAGGCCCACCAGAGCCGGGCGAAGATCCAGGGCGCCGGCGGCAACCCCGGGGGCAAGAACAAGAAGGTCCGCCGCAAGACCGGCTGACCGCGGCGGCGTCGCGTCTGCGCGACACCGCCCCTGCCGGCCCCGACGGGGTCCGGGACCCGCACACGGTCCGGATCCGGTCGGGGGCGGCACCCCCCAGCGCACGGGGCGCGAACCCGGGGCGCACGCGCACGTACGCGCCCGGGGATCTGGATCCGCCCGCCTGTCGACGTTGGGTCAATCGGCCGACGTCCGACCGCACCGGTGGAGTGCAAGGTTGGGCCACTCGGGTGATGGGTGATAACCCCCGGTGTCCACGGCAGTTGAGCAGCTCGTCCCGCCGAGGGCAGCTATCTCATGCGACAGTGCGACAGAAGAAGGATCTCCCACATGCTCAAGAAGTTCATGGCCACCGCAGCCGCCACCGCCGCCGTTCTGGGTGCCGGTGCCGCCGTAGCCTCCCCGGCGATGGCGATCGGCAACGACAACGGCGTCAACACGGTCAACGGCAACGAGTCCTCGCAGCTCTACGGCAACCAGGAGACCGCCGGCGCCATGAGCCCGCAGATGTCCGCCATCCAGGGCTCCCTGAACAAGCTCTGCGTCGGCCTGCCCGCGAAGGTCAACGCCCAGTCGATCCTGGCCCTGGTCAACATCGGTGTCCAGGACATCCCGATCGCGTCCAACCCGCAGAACCAGCAGTGCGCCGAGAACTCCACCCAGGCCAAGGGTGACGAGACCGCCTCGCACATCCTGGACAACATCCCGGTCCTCTCCGGCAACCTCTCCGCCGGTAGCTGACCCCGAAAACCCCAAGAACGCAGCGCCGGTGCACCGCCCTTCGGGGCGCGGCACCGGCGCTTCGTTTTGGTCTAGACCTTGACAGGTCCAGACCATCCTCGCTTCAGTGGGCGCAGTTGTCCCTTCCCGTTGCCCCCCACGGCAACTCCCCCCACTGAAGGAGAACTTCCGTGATGCGCACCCTGCACCGACGCGCCCTCTCGCTGGCCGCCACCGCGGCCGTCGCCCTCGGCCTCGCGATCGCCCTCCCCTCCTCCCCCGCCGCCGCGGCGCCCGCATGCGCCGGCGCGTGGGCGACCTCGGCCGTCTACACCGGCGGCATGAACGCCTCGTACGGCGGCCACAACTGGCAGGCCAAGTGGTGGACCCAGGGCGAGACCCCCGGCACCACCGGCCAGTGGGGCGTCTGGTCGGACCAGGGCGTCTGCGGAGGCGGGACGACCCCGAACCCGGACCCGACCACCCCCAACCCGTCCGGATTCGTGGTCAGCGAAGCCCAGTTCAACCAGATGTTCCCGAACCGGAACCCCTTCTACACCTACAACGGCCTGGTCGCGGCCCTGTCCGCCTACCCCGGCTTCGCCACCACCGGCGACGACACCGTCAAGCGGCGCGCGGCGGCGGCCTTCCTGGCGAACGCCTCGCACGAGACCGGCGGACTCGTGCACATCGTCGAGCAGAACACCGCCAACTACCCGCACTACTGCGACACGAACCAGCCCTACGGCTGTCCCGCCGGCCAGTCCGCCTACTACGGGCGCGGGCCCATCCAGTTGAGCTGGAACTTCAACTACAAGGCGGCCGGTGACGCCCTGGGCATCAACCTCCTGGCCAACCCCTACCTGGTGGAGCAGGACCCGGCCGTCGCGATGAAGACCGCGCTCTGGTACTGGAACACGCAGAACGGCCCGGGCACGATGACCGCCCACGCCGCCATGGTCAACGGCGCCGGCTTCGGCGAGACCATCCGCTCCATCAACGGCGCCCTGGAGTGCAACGGCGGCAACCCCGCGCAGGTGCAGAGCCGGATCAACACGTACCAGAGCTTCACCCAGCTCCTGGGCGTGACCCCGGGGAACAACCTGAGCTGCTGAGCCGGGCCGGCCCGGCCTCGGTCACCGCGTGCGCAGCGTGGTGGCCAGCTGGGCCCGGGACCGGACGTCGAGCTTCTGGTAGATCCGGGTCAGCCGGGCCTCCACGGTCTTGACGCTGACGAAGAGCTTCGCGGCCGCCTCCTGGTTGCTGGCGCCCTGGGCCACCAGCACCGCGAGGCGGGTCTCCGCCTCCGTGAGGGCGGCCAGGGGCCGGGCCCCTGCGCCGCCCTCGCATCCGGACGGGGACGGCTCCCGCGCGAGCTCCGCCCACGGGGTCGCACCGGCCCGGGTGAAGGCCTCGGCGGCCGCCGTCAGTGCGGCGCGTGCGGGTGCGCGCCGCCGGCGGCGGCGCTCCACCCGGGCGAGGGCGAGCAGCGTACGGGCCCGCTCCAGGGGCAGTTCGAGCCGCTCGAAGCGCTCGGCGGTGTCCTCCAGCAGGGCGACGGCCGCCTCGGCGTCGCCGTGCGCGGACAGGCACAGCCCTCGGGCCCGGTCGAGGGCGGCGATGACACTGGTACGGCCGAGTGCGAGGGCCGTCGTACGGGCCCTGGCCTGCACCTCGGCGGCCTCGTCGGGCGCGTCGGCGGCGACCAGGGCTTCGGCCAGCTCTCCGTGCCAGCGCAGGATCGAGGGGTCGACCACCTGCTGGGCGGCTTCCAGGTCGGCCACGCGGCGCAGGGTGGCGACGGCCTTCGCGGCCTCGCCGGTGGCCAGCTCGACCAGGCCGAGCACGTACAGGCCGCGGGAGAGGAAGACCTGGTCGTGCTCCTCCTCGGAGGCCTGGATGCCGCGCCGGGCATATCCGGCGGCGCGTGCGAAGCCTCCGCCCATGGCCTCGGCCAGGGCGGTGAGGTACCAGGCGGGGCCGGGCGAGAGGCCCGCCTCGACGGTCAGTTCCAGGGCGTCGCGGGCGTGCGCGGTGGCCGCCGCGCACCTGCCCCGGCGCAGTTCCACCTCGGTGAGGCTGCGCAGCACCTCGAAGACGTCCTCGGCGGATCCGGTGCGCCGTACGGCGGGCAGCAGCACGAGCAGCTGGCGCCGGGCGTCGGCGTTCCGGTCGTCGAAGAGGGCGTGGCGGACGGCGAGGTACTGCGGGGCGTTGCGCATGCCGAGGGGTACGTCGGGGGCGGGCAGGGCCAGGGCCTCGGCGAGGATCTCCTCGGCGTCCGGGTCCCCGAGGATGCGGCCCATGCGGGCCCGTACGGTCAGCGCCATGGCTTCGGCGACCTGGTCGCCGCCGCTGCGGGCCAGTACGCCGGCCTGCGCGGCGGCGTCGCGGGAGCGGACGGGGTCGCCGTCGCTGAGGTTGTGCTTCCAGGCGGTCCGCAACCGGACGGCGGCCTGGAGGGCGGGGTCGCCCTCGGCGTCGGCCTCGGCGTACGCGAAGGTCTCGTCGAGGGCCCCGAGGGCCTGGCCGGCGGCGTCGATGACGGCGAGGCGGGCCCGCACCCGGTCGCCGGGCGAGGCGTCGCGGGCGAGTACGGCGCGGGTGGCGCGGCGGGCGAGGTCGGCGCGGCCGGCCCAGCCCGCGTCCTCGGCGGCGGCGACGAGCCGGGCGAGCTCCTCTCCGGGCAGGTGGCAGGGGGTCCGGTCGGCCGCGAGCAGGCCGAGTTCGGCGGCCAGCGCCCGCTGGCCACGGCGCCTGCAGGAGGCGGCGGCCTCGGTGACCTCGGCGGCGAGCGCCTGGTCGGGGGCGTCCACGGCCAGCGCGCGGTGGCGTACGGCCTGGACGGGGTCGTCGACGGCGGCGGCGAGCGCGGCGTGTCCGGCGGCGCGTTCGGGCCAGCCCGCGTCGGCGGCCAGCGCGGTCGGCAGGGCCCCGGCCGTGAACCGGATCGTGCCGTCCTCTTCTACGGTGACCAGCGCGGCCCGCTCGGCCACGGTGAGCTCGGCCTCCGCGTCCAGGCGGCCGGCCCGGCGCAGCAGCGCGGTGGTGGGGCGCGCGGCGAGGGCGGCGTAGAGCAGGGTGCGCCGGGCCTGGGCGGGCACGACTCCGATGAGCCGGCGGGCCACCTCGCGGGCCTGGCCGGAGACGGGCAGCGGATCGGCGTGGTGGGCGCCGCCCTCGCGGGACCCGGCGGCTTCGGCGAGGGAGTGGCCCAGCGCCAGGGCCAGGCGCGGGTTGCCTCCGCTGGCCTGGTGGATCCGGCCGGCGAGGCGGGCCGGGAGCCCGCGGCGCACCAGCAGCTCGGCGACCTCGTCGGTGCCGAGCGGGGGCACCCGTATCTGGGGGGTGTCCGGTCCCCACAGGGCCTCGCAGAGCGGGGCTCCGCCCTGGACGCATTCGGCGGCGAGGACCCGTACCCGCGGCGGGGTCAGGCGCAGGGCGAAGCGCAGCAGGTCGGTGCTCTCCGCGTCGAGCCACTGGGCGTTGTCGAGCGCGAGCAGGACGGGGCCGCGGGCGGCGAGGGTGCGCAGCACCTCGACGACGGCGAGGCGCAGGGCGACGTGGTCGCGGCCGACGCGCGGTGCGTCGGTTTCCCGCCGCAGGAGGGCGATGGCGGTGCGTTGCGGTCCGGAGAGGCGTTCCAGCGCGTCGGCCGGGACGGAGGCGAGGAGGGCGGCGGCGGAGGCTTCGGGTATCCACCGGTCGGCGGCTCCGGGGGCCAGGCGCAGCACGGTCTCGTGGCGCAGCGCGGCTGCCTCGGTGAGGGCGTGCAGCACCTCCGTCTTGCCCGAGCCGGCGGGCCCGGTGACCAGGGCGCGTCCGTGCGTGGTCAGCGCGCGGTCGACCGCCTTGATCAGTTCACCGTGTCCGACGGTCGTGTCGGCGTGCCCCGTCGCCACCACCACGCACAGCACCAGCCTCTCGCTTGCCCGTTCCTGTGCCCTTCCTGTGAGACGCGACAATACGAGGTCGGATGCCCGGCGGGCCCGGATTGTGACGCAGAATTCAGTCACGTGACATGAAAACCCGCCCGGCCTGCCGATACGCGGTGTATCGGGAGGTCGGGCGGGCTGTTGGTCCGTACTATCGCCCCGTCAGGCCGAGTTGGGCCGCGGTGCGGATCGGGCTCCGGAGGTCGGACTCAGGGGGCCGGACTCAGAAGGTCAGGTTCCAGGAGTCGATCTTGCCGGTGTCGCCGCCGGCGTTGTCGTTGACGCGCAGCTTCCAGGTGCCGTTCGCGACCTCGGAGGAGGCGTTGACGGTGTAGACCTGGTTGATGTTGTCGGCGCTGCCGCCGGTCCGGTTGTGCACCGTGTAGACGGTGCCGTCGGGGGCGACCAGGTCGACCTTCAGGTCACCGATGTAGGTGTGGACGATGTTCACGCCGACCTTGAGGGTGGCCGGGGCGTTGCCGGTGACACCGGTGACGGTGACCGGGCTCTCCACGGTGGTGTTGTCGCCGATCGCGAAGTCCGTGGTGTTCTCGAAGCCCGGGGTGGGCGGGGTCGAGGTCACGGCGGCCACGGCCGCGGCGGCGTCGGCGAGGCCGGTGCCGCAGCCGCCGGTGCAGGTGCCGGCCAGCGGGCGGGTGGTCGTCTTGATCGCGGACTCGATCTGGGCCGGGGTCAGCGCGGAGTTCGCCGACTTCAGCAGGGCGGCGAGGCCGGCGACGTGCGGGGCGGCCATGCTGGTGCCCTGGTAGGGCTCGTAGTTCTCGGCGCCGGGGGTGGTGGCGCCGGTGTTCAGGGTGGACCAGATGCCGTTCTCGGGCGTGGTGATGGTGCCGGGCGTGTCGGTGGCGCGGCGGGTCTCACCGCCCGGGGCGGCGACGTCGATGATCGCGCCGTAGTTCGAGTAGAAGGAGCGGTCGCCGGTGCGGTTGCTGGCGGCGACGTTGATCACGTTGTTGCAGCTGGCGGGCGAGAAGCCGGCCGCGTCGGAGTTGCTGTTGCCGGCGGCGACGACGACGGTCGTGCCGCGGCCGACGGCGGCGTTGATGGCGTTCTGGTACGTGGCGGTGCAGGCACCCGAGCCGCCGAGGCTCATGTTGATGACCTTGGCGGGGGTGGCGTTGGCCGGGATGCCCGCCACGGTGCCGCCGGAGGCCCAGGTGATGGCGTCGACGATGTCCGAGGTGGCACCGCCGCACTTGCCGAGCACGCGGACGGGCTGGATCTTCGCGCCGTACGCGATGCCCGCGACGCCCTTGGAGTTGCTCGTGGCGGCGGCGATGGTGCCGGCGACGTGGGTGCCGTGCCAGGAGGAGTCACTGGCCTTGGAGCCGGTGCCGCACTCGCCGGCCGCACTCCAGTCACCCTGGTCGGCCGGGTTGTTGTCGCGGCCGTTGCCGTCGCGGGCGGCGGTGGAGCTGGCGATGAAGTCGTAGCCCGCGACCACGTTGGCGGCGAGGTCGGAGTGGGCGACGTAGCCGGTGTCGATCACGGCGACCGTGACGCCGGAGCCGGTGGTCGTGTCCCAGGCCGCCGGAACGTTCATGCCGGCGGTGGGCTCGAAGAGGTCCCACTGCTTCGCGTACTCGGTGTCGTTGGGGGTGACGGCGAGGGCGTAGGCGCGGGAGTCGGCCTCGACGTAGGCGACGTCGGGGTCGGCGCGGAACTGGGCCATGACGGCGGCGGCGTCGGCCGGGGCGCCGAGGGTGACGAGTGCGGCTCCGGTGCCGAGGCGACGCTCGAAGGCGGCCTTCTTCGAGGCCTTCTTGCCCTTGGCCGCCACGTCGGCGGCGGCGGCGGAGTTGGAGCCCGCCTCGGCGGCCGAAGCCTTGTACCCGACGATGAGGTTCTCGACGGGGGCCGCGGCGGCGGGGGCGCCGGCGGCCGGGAGGGTCTGCGAGCCGGGGGCGGGATCCGCGGCGGACAGCGCCAGAGAGGTGGTGGCGGAGCCGGCGAGCAGGGTGACGGACATCGCCACCACGGATATGAGCCTGCGTCGTCTGGATGCGTGCACGGTGTTCCCTTTCGCGGGCCGCCACAGGATGCGCCGGGACGGCCGGTTGGTGCAGTGTGGGAGGTTGACCGGCGGCCGCGGGACCGGAACGGGCTGGTCAAACCCGCCCGGCCACCGCTGCTGCACACCACGTCGCCCGCCGCAGCGTCGGGGCTGGGCAACGGTGGCACCGACGAAGAACCGAACGTCCAGCTTCACGCCATGTGGGGTGGGCGCGGGGGCTGTTCGGACGGGGAGGATCGCCGGTGGGCAGACAGTAGGCAAAGCGGCGATGAACGCGATACGGGGAAAACCCTTGTCCACACCCTGCCGGGGCCGCCGTAGGGTGGCCGGACCCCGGCGGGCCGGCGGCAAACGGCCGTCCGGAACGGGGAAATGAGGAGGTCGGGTACGTGGCAGAGCTCTATCCGCCGGTCGAGCCCTTCGACAAGGGGATGCTCGACGTCGGCGACGGAAACCTCATCTACTGGGAGGTCTGCGGCAATCCGGACGGAAAGCCCGCTCTCGTCGTGCACGGCGGCCCGGGATCGGGGTGCACCGAGAAGGCCCGGCGGCTCTTCGATCCCGCACGCTACCGGGTGGTCCTGTTCGACCAGCGGGGATGCGGCCGCAGCACCCCGCACGCGAGCGATCCGGCGACCGACATGCGGCACAACACCACCGGCCACCTGGTCGCCGACATGGAACGGCTGCGCGAGCACCTCGGCATCGACCGCTGGCTGCTGTACGGCGGCTCGTGGGGCTCCACCCTGATCCTGGCCTACGCCGAGCGGCACCCGGAGCGGGTCTCCGAGATCGTCATCGCGGCCGTCACCACCACCCGGCGCTCGGAGATCGACTGGCTGTACCGCGGCGCCGGCCGGTTCTTCCCCGAGGAGTGGGAGCGCTTCGTCGCCGGATCCGGCGTCCCGCGCGACGGCGACCTCGTCGGGGCCTACGCGCGTCTGGCGGCCGACCCCGACGAGGAGGTGCGGGCGAAGGCCACGGCGGACTGGTGCGCCTGGGAGGACGCGGTGCTGTCCGGGGAGACGAAGGGCGCCTCCCTGCCGTACACCGGCCGGCCGCCGGCGGCCCGGGTCGCCCTCGTCCGGATCTGCTCGCACTACTTCTCGCAGGGTGCGTGGCTGGAGGAGGGCGAGCTGCTGCGCGATGCCCACCGGCTGGCCGGCATCCCGGGCGTCCTGATCCACGGCCGGCTCGACATGGCCGGCCCCCTCGGCACGGCCTGGGAACTGTCCCGGGCCTGGCCCGGCGTGGAGTTGACCGTGGTGGAGGAGGCGGGGCACATGGGCGGAGCGGCCACCCTCGACCACGTGCTCGGCGCCCTCGACCGGTTCGCGGCCGGCGGCTGAGAGCCGCGCGGGTGTGCCCCTCGGGTGCGCCCCTCAGACGAGACCCCCGGACGAGACCCCCGGACCCTGCCCGGCTCAGGCGCTCGGCGGGTCCGACGGCGGGTTGAGCCTGCGGAAGTACGTCCAGCTGGTCTCGTTCGGCTCCGTCCACTTCTCGGGGGCGTGGGCGAACTCCGGGTGGCGGGCCGCGATGTACGCGCGGGTCCGCTCCGGTACCTCCGCGTGGGAGGCCAGCTTGCGGCCCCGGCAGTGGAAGGCGAGCCCGCCGGGACGAGGGCCCTGTTCCATCCACGGGAGCCAGGGCGACATCCGGGTCCAGGACATGGTGGACGGGACGCTCGGCGCGTCGGTGGCGAACACCGAGGCGGGGGCGAAGAACTGGAAGAGCTCCAGGGCCCGGTAGGTGTCTTCGGCCGAGTTCGCCGGGTACTGGGCGACGGGCAGCGGGGAGGGGTAGGCCAGCGGGATCTCCAGGCTGAAGCAGACCTGGTCGCCCAGTTCGGTCACGGGGACCGGGAAGGGACGCCACTTCTGGTTCGCGGGGTCGTTCCAGACGTGGACCACGGGCTTGTCCTCCCAGGTCTCCAGGATCTCCCGGGTCACCGGGTCCAGGTAGAACGCGGCCTCGCGGGTGAGGAGCCGGTAGGTCCCCGGCTCTTCGTCCTCCACCAGCCGGGCCACGTTGAGCCCTTCGAAGCCGAAGAGGCGTCGGTAGGGCTCACCGGGGGCCCAGGCGTGGACGTCGCCCGTCCACCAGAAGGTGACCTCGGCTCCGTCGAGGGAGGCGCGGGTACGGGCGAGGGCCTGCAGCAGGTCTTCTGGTGTCATACCCGGCCACTCTGCGCGGTCGGCCCGAAACGGGCAAGAAGGGGACCGGCCATGCGCGGCGGAAAAGCCTTTCCGCCGCCCGCCTCGCTCGAACTAGCTTTCGCCTCATGCCATCGACAGTTCGACTCCTGATCCTCATCACCACCCTTCCGGGCCGCGGCCTGGAGCAGATCGACGCCTACGAACGCCTCGCGCCCGTCGTGCGCGCCGAGGAGGGTTGCATCCGCTACGACATGCACCGGGTGAGCGGCGATCCCGACCGGTTCGCCCTCCTGGAGGAATGGTCCTCGCGGGAGGCGCTCGCCGCGCACGACGTCACCCCGCACATGATCGCGGCGGACGCCGCGAGCCCGGCGTTCCGTGCGGGACCCGCGGAGGTGATCGAGCTCGACGCGGCGCCGCTGGCTTAGTGGGCGCCTGGCCGATCAGGCCGGACCGAGGAGCTCGATCTCGCGGGCGGCGCGCGGGGAGTGGACGCCCCGGTTGAGGGCCTGCGCGTACCGCAGTTCGGCGGCAGCCTCCCGCTCGTGACCGCCGAGCCGGTACAGCCGGGCCCGTTCCACGTGCGTGAGCATGATCGCGCGTTCCTGCTGGGCCGGGCGGGAGGCCAGCGAGGCGTCCAGGGCCGCATGCGCCGCGGGATGGTCTCCGAGCAGGCCGAGGACCACCGCGCGCTTGAACTCCAGGGCGGCCGGGCGGTAGGTGTGGAAGGGATCCGGCTCCCCCGCCGCGGCCCCCTGCGCCAGGTCGGCGGCGTCGAGCCAGGCGAGGGCCTCGGCCCGATCCCCGAGGACCGCGTGCACCTGGGCCGCCTGGGCCGCGACGAAGGCCCGTACGGCGTCCGGCGCACGCGGGGCGATCTCCAGCGCCCGGCGCACGTAGGACAGGGCGACGGCCGGCTGGTTCTGGTCGAGCGCGTCCTGGCTGAGCATGCGCAGGGCGATGGCCTGGGTGGAGGGTTCCCCGGCCAGCTCCGCGAGGGAGGCGGCCCGGCTCAGGGTCCGCCGCGCCTCGGCGAAGGAGCACTGGTCTGCGTAACTGCGGGCCAGGAGCAGCACCGTGCGCGCCGCGTGGCCGATCTCCATGGCGGACAGGGACCTTTCGTCCCCGGTGGCGGTGAGGGCCGTACGGAAGGTGCTCTGGAGGTACGCGAGGAGTACGGGCGCGGTGGCGTCCCCGCCGAGGGCGTCGACCTGGCCGGTGAAGAAGTTCTCGGCGGCCCGGCGCAGTTCGGTGTGGGACAGGGCGGGGACCTGCCCGGCGTCGGGCCGGTCGCGCTGTTCGGGGACCCGGTGCGTCTCGCCGCCGTGACGGGGCCTGCGGTGCGGGTGCAGACCGGGCACGGTGGCGAGGAGCTCCGCCGCCAGGGCGTGGAGTCCGGGGGCCGGACCGCCGCCGGCGGGGTCGGCGCCCGGATGCGCCGGGGCGGTCTGGTGCGAGGCGGCCTGGTGCATGCCGGCGTGGTGCATGCCGATGTCGGCCGGGCCGACGGGCCGGTTCAGCCGGGCGGCGAGGATCTCGCAGAGGAGGCCGGGGACGGGATCGCGCGGGGTGCTGCCGCGCAGCCAGTGGGCGACCGAGGTGCGGTCGTAGCCGGTGGTGAGGCCGGCCGCCTGCGCGCTCGTGTTGAGGCGCCGGGCCAGGGCTTCGTAGGTCCAGCCGGTTTCCCTGATCAGGCGGTGCAGGAGGTGGTTGGCAACGGGCACGGCGGTGGTCCTTCCTTGCGATGCGGGTCGCTCGAGAAGGTTGCTTTGCCGTATGAACAGTCAAACGGGGGCAAAGGTTGCGGTCCCCGGCCCGCGGGGCCCGCGCGTGCAACGCCTTCAACGGCATCCAGGCGCCGCTGGCCGGGCGACGACCCCCCGGCGACCGCCCTGCGGACGCCCGGTTGACGCAGGCGGGGGTGGGCGGCAACCGTGACCCGCATGGGGAACGAACGCCGACTGCTCACGCTGCTGATCTGCCTGGTACTGGGCTCCGGGCTGACCGCCGCCGTACTGGGAGCCGCGCGCGCGGGCGGGCCGCGTCCGCCGGCGGGTGCGGCCGGGCCCGCGCCCTCCGACTTCGTGGACTTCCGGGAGGTCCCGCCGGGGCCCGCCGAGCCCCCCGCGGCCGGTCCGCAGGCCTCCACGGGCCGGGTGTCGGTGGATTGCGGGCGCAACGAGGAGGGCCACTACAACGAGGACAACCTCGTCGTCTCCCCGGGGCTGCGCTCCGGCGCCCACCACACGCACGGCTACGTCGGGAACCTGTCCACGGACGCCTTCTCCACCGACGCCTCCCTGGAGGCGGCCGCCACCAGCTGCGCGGGCGGGGACCGTTCCACGTACTACTGGCCGGTGCTGCGCCGCACGGACCGGCAGGGCGACCGGCCGCACGAGGGATCCGCGGGCCACGGCAACGCGGGGACGATCCTGCCGGAGGCCGCGGTGTCGGTGGAGTTCCTCGGCAGTCCGGTGAGCAAGGTGGTGGCGATGCCCCGGTTCCTGAGCGCGATGACCGGTGACGCGGTGGCCTTCACCGCGGACTCCGACGCGGACGTGCGGGCCCGCTGGGGCTGTTCGGGCTCCCCCGACCGGTCCACCACCCGCTATCCGCGCTGTCCCGGGGGCGAGCGCCTCACCCGTACGCTCACCTTCCCGAGCTGCTGGAACGGTCTGGACACCAGCAGTCCCGGGCACCGCTCGCACCTGCGCTTCCCGGCGGCGAACGGGGTCTGCCCCGAGGACACCTTCCCCGTGCCGCGCCTGCGGATCTCCCTCGCCTACGACGTGCCCGCGGGGGCGCCGATCGCGCTGGACTCCTTCCCGGAACAGCGGCACAGCCCCGGGACGGACCACGCGATGTTCGTGAACGTGATGACCGGCCCGCGGATGGACGCGGTCGTGAACTGCCTCAACCAGGGCCGCGCCTGCCGGACCTGAGCGGCGGAGCGAACCGGCCACGGGCCTCCGGGTGACGCAGGTCACGTGAACCCGGTGCCCGTGCGCGGCGTGTTCCGAACGCACCAAAAGAGCGAGGAAGACGGAGAGGGTGAGATGGCCGGACCACTGTGGCCCCGCACTCGGCGGGGCTCGACCGACGAGGCATTGATCAAGTCCGTGTACGAGCAGCACGGTCACGCCCTGCTCGCGTACGCGACCCGGCTGACCGGGGACCGGGCCGCGGCCGAGGACATCGTCCAGGAGACCCTGATCAGGGCCTGGCGCCACTCCGAGGTCCTGGTGAACGGGAAGGGCTCCGTACGCGGCTGGCTGCTCACGGTGGCCCGCAACATCATCACCGACCGGTACCGGGCGAAGGCGGCGCGGCCTGCGGAGGTGTCCGGATCGCCGGCGCATCCGCCGGTGGAGGCGGACCACGCCGACGCGGTGGTGGACACGATGACCGTACTGGGGGCCCTGGACCGGTTGTCACCGGAACACCGGGACGTACTGACGGAGTTGTACTACCGCCAGCAGAGCGTCGCCGAGGCGGCGGACGCCCTCGGCATCCCGGCCGGCACGGTGAAATCGCGCTCGCACTACGCGCTCAAGGCGCTCAGAGAAGTCTTCAGGGAAAGCACACGCACGGGCAGCCCGTCTCCGCGGCCCGGCGGACTGCAGGAGGTGGTGGCATGAACGGGCAGAGGCACGAGGAGGAACTGCTCGGCCCGTACGTTCTCGGCGTCCTGGACGACGCGGAGGTCCGCCGGGTCGAGGAACACGTGGACGGCTGCGTGCAGTGCCGTCAGGAGGTGACGGCCTTGCGCGAGATGGAGGCGGCGCTGGGCGAGGTGCCCCCCGAGGCGTTCCTCGACGGTCCGCCGCAGGGCGGAGACCTGTTGCTCCAGCGCACCCTGCGCCAGATGCGCCAGGAGGTCGACGGGGCGCGGCGGCGCCGCACCGCGCTCACCGGACTGGCCGTGGCGGCCTCGCTGACCGCCGTCTTCTGGGCCGGTACGCAGCTGGGCGGCGGGAACACCGCGGTCGAGGCCCGGCCGCTGCCGACGCTCTCGGCTCCGCCGTCGCCGCCTGCGGCGGGCACCAAGGTGGCCTCCGCGACGGATGCGGGCACGGGCGCGCGGATGACCGTACAGGTGACGCCCGCGGCCAAGTGGGTGCGGGTGCACGCCGCGGTGACGGGGATCCGGGCGGGCGAGCGCTGCCGGATCGTCGTGGTCTCCCGGGACGGTACGCGCACCACGGCGGGCGGCTGGGTGGTGGGCACCGCGGAGCACGGCGAGGGCAAGGGCGCGGCGCTGGACGGCTCGGCGGCGGTGGACCCGGCGGACGTCCGGGCGGTCCTGGTCGAGAACGAGTCGGGCACGGCCTTCGTCTCGGTACCCATGCCCGCATGACGTGACGGAGCCCGGGAGCATGTCCAGCTCCCGGGCTCCAGCTTGCCACCCAATTGCGCACACCGACGGCGTTTAAGAGCCGCGGGTCATTCTGAGATCGACGTGTTCTGCCGTTGAACTACAGCGCCACGAGAGAGGCGCCGAAGGGACTTGAACCCCTATCCGTCGATGATCGCCCGCGCTCGGTCGATCCGGTGTTCGGCGGCGAATACTGAGACTGGAGCGAGAATCTGAGATTTACGGGGCCGCCTCTGCCGGCTTGGGCCACCCCCGCACGTGTGCGGGGGGAGGGATTCGAACCCCCAACTGACACCCCATGATCAGCTTCAACATCAGTTTCAGCTTGCGCTCATCGCGCACCCCCCGTTCGCGACGGGGGGCGAATGTGGGGCTACCGGAAGAGGTAGCCGAATACCGCGTCGCCGATGCGCTGGTCGGTGACCTCGGTGTTGTTCGCCTCCTCGCGGGCGAACTTCACGGACTGCTGGAGCTTCTCGACCCGGTCGAGGAGCTCGTTGACCCGCCGGGCGGGCAGCGCGCCGGAGAACTTCACGGTGGTCCAGTAACCGACCGCCACGTCCTCGTAGTACACCTCGACCTGCGCCGGGTGCTTCTCCGTGGCCTCGGCCTTCACGTGGTTGCGCGGGACCTTCTTCGTGCGGATGGTCCGCACCGGGTCCGTCTTCCACGCGTCCGTCGAGGGGTCCAGGTTCCACGACTCGGAGGCGTCGAGCACCGGCAGTTTGCGCACGAAGGTGTGCAGGTCGGTGAGCTGCTTCTCCAGGAACAGCAGGTACGGGACGGGCACCTGGGGCAGCAGGACCGTACCGTCGACCACCACGTCCGCGACCGCGGACCGGTTCGCCCAGTCCTTCGTCGCGGTCACGTCGAAGAGCCGGGTGAGCGTCGAGGCGGTCGCCCGCAGGGCGTCCTCGGCCTTGATCTGGACCCGGGTGGACTCGGGCGGGAGCTGCTCGCCCTCCTCGTCCTTGGGCTGGTAGGTCCGGGAGATGCCGGCCAGCAGGGCGGGCTTCTGCACGTCCTGGTGAGCCTGCGTGAGCTCCTGGAGGGCCTTGGACTTGACGCCCTTTTCGACTGCGATGATCTGATTCAGCTTCGGCACACGGCGAACCTAACAACCGCGCCCCGTAAGCACATCCGATTAAATGCGCCGCCCCGCCCCCCGTGGGCCGAGGGGGCGGGGCAGCGGAGCTCAGGCCAGGCGGACCGGGAGGTCGAAGAGGTCGTTCTGGGTGAGGATCGGCTTGTTGCGGAGTTCGGTCGGGGGGACCGCCAGGGTGAGGTCCGGGAAGCGGGCGTAGAGGGCCGGGAGGGCCACCAGGGCCTCCAGGCGGGAGAGGGCCGCGCCGGGGCAGACGTGCGGGCCGTGGCCGAAGGAGATGTGCCGGTTCGGGGTGCGGGTGGCGTCGAACTCGCCCGCCGTCTCGCCGAACTGGGCCTCGTCGCGGCCGAGCGCGCCGAAGGAGACGATCAGGCCCTCGCCCTTGGGCAGGATCCGGTCACCGACCTCCACGTCCTCGGTGGCGAAGCGGATCAGGACGTGCGAGGTGGGGCTGGACCAGCGCAGGGTCTCCTCGATGACGTTCTCCCAGGAGACCTCGCCCTTGAGGACGAGGGCGCGCTGCTCCGGGTGGGTCTCCAGGGCGACGACCGCGTTGACGATCAGGCTGATGGTGGTCTCGTGGCCGGCGGCGACGATCAGCTGGAGGGTGTTGGTGATCTCCTCGGTGGTGAGGTGGTCGCCGTCCTCCGAGGCCTCGATGAGGGCGCTGGTGAGGTCGTCGCCCGGGTTCTCGCGCTTGGACTCGACGATGCGGGAGAACAGCGCGCCGAGGTCCGCCATCATCTGCGGCACCTCCTCGGGCAGCGTCTGCGTGGAGAAGAACTTCTCGAACAGGGCCTTCAGCCGCGGGTGTTCCTCGGCGTCGACGCCCATCAGGTCGCTGATGACGTTCATCGGCAGCGGGTACGCGAACTGCGCCTTGAGGTCCACCGTCTCGCCGGCCGGCAGCCCGGCCAGCTTGTCCAGCATGCCGGTGGTCAGGGCCTCGATCCCGGCGCGCAGCTTCTCCACCCGGCGTACGGTCAGCGCCTGCGCGACCAGGGTGCGCAGCCGGCGGTGGTCCTCGCCGTCGACGGTGAGCATCGAGCGGCCGGGGTTGGCGAGGCCGATCAGCGGCCAGTCCATCGGGATCTCGCCGCGCTGCCAGGCGCCCCACACGTCGATGTCCTTGACGATCCGGGGGTCGGTGAGCAGCTTGCGGGCCTCGGCGTGGTGCGTGACCGCGTAGACGGCCACGTCACCGGGGAGGACCACCTGGACCAGCGGTCCGGCGGCGCGCAGCGCGGCGCTCTCGGCGTCGAGGTCGGCGACGAAGGGGTCCAGGACGATGGCCGCGGGGCCGGAGTGGTCGATCGGGCACGTCATCGGGTGGCTCCAAGGGCGGGGGTCGGGGTGTAGGTGACGGGCAGGGCGGTGAGGCCGCGCAGCCAGGGCGAGGGGCGGCGCGCCAGGTCCCCGGCGGGCACGGCGAGGTCCACGTCGGGCAGCCGGTCGAGGAGCACCTCGATGCCGGTGCGCGCGATGACCTCGGCGACCTCCTGGGCGGGGAAGGGGCAGCGGTGTTCACCGTGCCCGAAGGAGAAGAAGGCGTTGTTGCCGCCGGTCAGTTCCCCGGCGTCGGTGCGCACGTGCGGGTCCGCGTTGGCGGCGCCGATGCCGAGCAGGACGAGGTCGCCGCCGGCGATGCGCTGTCCGCCCAGGTGGGTGTCGCGGGAGGTCCAGCGGCCGGCCACGTTCTGGGTGGGGGTGTCCTCCCACAGCACCTCGTTCATGGCCTCGCCGACGCTGTGCCGGCCGCCCGCGAGGGAGGCGGCGAAGCGGTCGTCGGTGAGCATGAGGCGCAGGGAGTTGCCGATCCAGTCGGCGGTGGGCTGGTGGCCCGCGGCCATCATGACCATGAGGTCCTGGGCGACCTCTTCGACGGTGAAGCCGGAGCGGTTGGCGAGCATCCGGGAGACCACGTCGGCGCCGGGCTCGGCGAGTTTGGCGGAGAGCAGCGCGAACATCGACTCGGCGAGGTGCTGCTGGCCCTCCAGGGCGCCCTCCCGCCCGTTGATCATGTCGTTCATGGCGCGGACGAGTCCGGGGCCCTGCTCGTCGGAGAATCCGTAGAGGCGGGCGAGGACGCGCAGCGGCAGCAGCATGGCGTACTCGCCGACGATGTCGCAGGAGCCCTTGCCGCACAGTTCGTCGATCAGCTCGTCGGCGAACCGCTCGGCGTGCCCCTTGAGTTCGAAGGGGTCGACGGCTTCGAGGGCCTCGGAGATGACGGCGGCCCGCTCGCGGTGGCGTTCGCCGACGGTGTAGAGGATCGACGGCTGGCGGCGGCCGATCATCGGGAGCAGCGGCCAGTCGGCGGGGATCCGGTCCCACTGGTTCCACAGCTCGGAGTCCCGGGAGAAGAGCACGGGGTCGCTGGTGACCTGGTGCAGCTCGCGGTAGCCGAGGACCAGCCAGGCCGGTACGTCTCCGTCGAGGACGACCGGGGCGACGGCGCCGTGGTCGCGGCGCATCTCCCGGTAGAGCTCGCCGGGGTCGGTCTGGAACCGGGGGCCGCCGAGGTAGACGGGCTGGTGCTCGGGGGCGGCGGGGCAGGTCACGGGGTGGGCTCCGGGGTCTGGGACAGGGGGCTCGGCTGGAGGCTCGGCCGGGCGTGCGACAGCGCGGCCGTCTGGAGGTGCTGGACGAGGGAGATCAGGACCTGCTTGCTGGACTCCCGGGAGCGGGCGTCGCAGAACACCAGCGGGATGTGGTCCGGCAGGTCGAGGGCGGCACGGATCTGCTCCGGGGTGTGCTCGGGGCCGCCGAAGTCGTTGCAGGCCACGACGAAGGGCGTGCCGTGGTGTTCGAGCCGGTCGATGGCGTACCAGGAGTCCGCCAGGCGCCGGGTGTCGACGAGGACGACGGCGCCGAGGGTGCCGGAGAAGAGCCGGTCCCACAGGAACCAGAACCGCTCCTGGCCGGGGGCGCCGAACAGGTAGAGCACGTTGCGGGCGTCGAGGGTGATGCGCCCGAAGTCGAAGGCCACGGTGGTGGCGCTCTTCCCGGCGATCCCCTGGGTGTCGTCCACGGCCTCGCCGGCCTTGGTCATGGTCTCTTCGGTGTTCAGCGGGCGGATCTCGCTGACCGAGCGGACCATCGTGGTCTTGCCGACGCCGAAACCGCCCACGATGACGATCTTCAGCCCGTTGTCGGCCGTGCTGCGCAGTGCCTGGCGGGGCCGGAGCGGTTCGGCCCCGAGGGGCACTGCGCCGGCCGGCGACGCGGCGTCGGGGATCGTCGCGTCAGAGATTGCGGAGTCCAACGAGCACCTGCTCCAGGATGTCGGGGTCGGTAAAGCTGTACGCCGAGTTCGCCGTACGCGGGTGGCGGGCGCGGATCCGTCCGGTGGCGAGCAGGTCGGCCAGCAGGATCCGTACGATCGACACCGGTAGGGCGAGCTCGGCGGCGATCTCCACGACGGCCGTCGGGAACTGGCACATCCGCAGGATCGCCGCGTGCTCGGACTGCATGCCGGGCACCGGATCGCTTTCGGTGACGACCAGGGTGACCAGGTCGAAGACGTCGGATCCGGAGCGGCTGCGGCCACCGGTGAGGGTGTAGAGCCGGTCTGGCGAGTCGTCCCGGCCCGGCCGGGGGCGGCTCATCCCCGGGGCCTGGCGATGAGGTGTTCGCCGAGCTGCTCGACCAGTTCGGACATGTTGTGGCCGACGAGTCCGGCGTCGGCGTCCTCGTTCGCGACGAGCGCGAGGTGCGCCCCCTCGCCGGCCTCGACGATGAACAGGATCCCGCCGTAGAACTCGGCCATGGCCGAGCGGACTCCGCCGGTTCCGTCGCCGAACTCGATGGACGCCCCGTGGGACAGGCTCTGGATGCCGGCGGCGATCGCGGCGAGCTGGTCGGCCTGGTCGACGGAGAGCTCGGGCGTGCGGCACAGCTTGAGGCCGTCGCGGGAGAGCACGAGGGCGTGGCGGGCGCCCGGTGTGCGCTCCAGGAGGCCTTCGAGGAGCCAGTTGAGCGTCTCGTCGGTGGTGAAGCCGGTCATGATCGCGTGTTGCCTTCCGGGTCTGTGGTGTGCGCGGGCTGCTGCTCGTCGCCGGGGGCGCCGGCTTCGCCTGAGGCTGCTCCGCCGCCCGGTGCCGCGGCGCCGCCGCGGACGGCCTGGCGGAAGCTGCCGAACCGCGCGGCCGACCGGGACGCCCCGCCGGGCGCGGAGGCCGCGTCCGGGGCCGAGGACGTACGGGCCTCGGTGGCCGCGCCGTCCGTGCCCTCGGGGTGGGCCGCCGCCAGGGTCCGGCCGCGGCGGCGCTGGGGCAGGCCGCTGTCGCCGAAGTGCGGGTGCTCGCCGGTGGATTCGGAGTCGACGCCGGTGTCCGCTGCGCCGGGGACCGCGGTCCCGCGGTCCACGGCCGTACGGTCCTGCGCGCGGACGGTGTCGTCCCGACCGGCGGCGGTGTCGTGCACGGCCTCGGGCTCGGGCTCGGCCGCGGCGGGGACTTCGGACGCTGCCGCCGCCTCCGGCGCGACCCGGGCGGACGCCTGCGCGGGGACCGCGAGCGGCGCGGCGGGGGCTTCGGCGGGGGTGCGGCTGATGAGCTCCTGCGGGAGCATCATCAGCGCGCCCGTACCGCCTCGGGCGGAGGGCCGGAAGGAGACGGTCAGTCCGTGCTTGCGGGCGAGCCGGCCGACGACGGCGAGGCCGAGCCGGGTGCCGGACAGCCCGGCCAGGTCCAGGGAGGCGGCGGTCACGGCTTGTTCGGCGCGGCGCAGCTGGACCTCGCTCATGACGAGGCCGCTGTCCTCGACGGTGATGACGATCCCGGACGGCACCTCCTCCACGTAGACGTGGACCTCGGCGGTCGGCGGGGAGAAGTTGGCCGCGTTGTCCAGGAGTTCGGCGAGGGCGTGCATGACGCCCTCGGCCGCGTGCCCGGCGACGGCGGCGTCGCTGGTGGAGTGCAGCCTGACCCGCTGGTAGCCGCCGATGCGGCCCATCGCGCCGCGCAGGATGGACTCCATGACGATCGGCTTCGCCCAGCGGCGGCCCGAACGGGCTCCGGTCAGTACGGCGATGGAGTCGGCGAGGCGGCCGGCCTGGGCGGTGCGGTGGTCGAGGTGGAGCAGGTCGCCGAGGACGTCCTCGTCGGCGTGCCGGTGCTCCATGTCGCGCAGGTCGGCGAGCATTCCCGTGGCCAGGGCCTGCATCCGGCCGGCGGCGTTGGCGGCCGCGGCCATGGCGGCTGCCCGGCCGGACTCGGCACGGCGCAGCTCGCCGCCGAGCCGCTCGCGGGAGGCGTTCTGGGCGGCGGCCAGTCCGTCGAGTTCGGCGGAGTGCGCGCTCGACAGGTGTTCCAGCGCGGCGGCGTGGTCGCCCGTCAGCCGATCCAGCACGGCGGCGTGTTCGGCGGTGAGGCGGGAGCGTTCGGCCGTGCGCGCGGCCGCGTCACGGGTCGCGTCGGCGATCAGCCGGGCGATGTGACCGTCACGGGCGACCAGTTCGGCGCTCAGGCCGGAGATGCGGCCGCGCTGCGTCCGGGAGGTGCGTGCGCACCAGGTCACCGCGAAGGCCGCGACCGCGAGCAGCAGGACGCCCGCGCCGGCGAACCAGCCGAGGGCGGTGGCGATGGACGACGGGGCCGCGGCCACCGCCGCCGTGGTGAGCGCGCCACCGGCGACTGCGGTGATCAGCAGGGCCAGCGCGGAGGGGCGAAGGGGGGAGGGCGACGCCGTCATCAATCAAAGCCTCATACCGGGCGTAAATGGAGGAGAAGGTTCCTGGCAACGAGGCATCACTATAGGAGAGTTACTGATCGTTTTGGGCAGCCTCTGACAAGTTTTCCACTCAACCGCGAGCGGTAAAGGTCCTTCTGTAGCGCTTTGGATGGAAGGAAAATCCGGCGAGCCTCGCCGTCCGCCCCACCCGCACCCCGCCCGCACCCCTCGCCGCACCCCGCCCGAATCCCGGCGGAGGACCGCGAGAGGACCGCGCGAGGACGGCGAGAGGACGACGAGGGGACGGCGCCGGGACCGCGTCCGGACGGAGAAGCCCGTCCCGGAGGCGCCGTTGCCAGTCGCGGCGTACACGGACCGATCATCACATTGCAGCCCATGACATCCTGTGACGTCACAACTCGCCGGACGGGATCGGCGGACGTCCGGGAAAAATGGGGAAGGTCCATGAGGCTCTGCTTCCTGGTGGAAGAGCACTACCGCCACGACGGCATGCCGAACGAGGTGGTCCGGCAACTGAAGGCCTGGGGTCACCGGGTGGAGGTGCTGCGGCCCGGGGGTTCGCTGCTGCGGATGAGCGAGGCGGTGGACGCCGGCGCCCATGACGCCTGGGTCCTCAAGACGGTGTCCGGTGGGCCGGGGCTGACCCTGCTCGAAGCCGCCGCGGCGGCCGGTGCGACCACCGTCAACGACGCCCGGGCGATCCGGGGCGTACGGGACAAGGCGCTGGCCGCCGCCATCGGGCGCGGCCGGGGGCTGCCGCTGCCGCCGACCTACGCGGCGGCCCGGCCGGAACTGCTGGCCGAGATACCGGCGTCGCAGTACCCGCTGGTCGTCAAACCCGCCGACGGCAGCTCCGGACGGGCCGTGCACCTGGTCTCCTCGCCGGAGCGGCTGGCCGCGATGCTCCCCGAACTGGCGGGCGAGGGCATGCTCGTCGCGCAGCCGTACGTGCCGAACTCGGGCACCGACCTCAAGGTGTACGCGGTCGGCGGGGAGCTCTTCGCCACCGAGCGCCGCTCTCCCCTGCATCCGGACGCCTCCGTCCCGGAGCGCCTCGTCCCGCTGTCCGCCGAGATCGCGGAGATCGGCGCGCGGGTCGGGGAGGTGTACGGGCTCGACCTGTACGGGGTGGACGTGCTGCTGGGCCCCGACGGGCCGGTGGTGGTGGACGTGAACGACTTCCCGAGCTTCCGTCAGGTCCCCGACGCGGCGGCCCGGGTGGCCCGCGCGGTACTGGGCCTCGCCCGGGGCGCCGGATCGCGGCCCGGCTCCGGAGTGGGGGCCGAGCTCCCCGGCTGGTCCGGGCAGGCCGTGTCCATCCCCCTCCAGGCCACCGGGGCCACAGCGGCCACGCCCGCCGGTGCCGTCGCGGCCGTCACCCCGGCCGCCCCCGCGGGAGGGTCCGCATGAGGATCGGCCTGATCACGGACAACCCCGGGCATCCGCTGCTCTCGGCGGCGGCAGGCCTCCTACGGGCCGCCGGCCACGGGGTGGAGCTGCTGGATCCCGGCGCGCCGGACGCGGCGGCCGGGGCGCCGGCCGATGCGTACCTCCTCAAGGCGCACACCCCGCCCGGACTGGAACTGGCCCGGCGGCTGGAGCGGCTCGGGGCTCCGGTGGTCAACTCGGCCGCGGCGACCACGCTCTGCCAGGACCGCACCCTGATGGCGGAACTGGCGGTCCGGGCCGGGCTGCCGTTCGCGGGAACCCGTACCGTCGGCGCGCTCGCGTCCTGGGCGGCCGGGGCGCCGCTGATCTCCCCCGTGGTCGTCAAGAGCCGCCACAGCCGCCGCGCGGACCTCGTGGCCCGGGTCGACGACGCCGCGCACCTCGGGAAGCTGGCGCTCGACTGGCCCGACGAGCCGGTGGTGGTCCAGGACTTCGCCCCGAACAGCGGCTGGGACCACAAGCTCTGGGCGATCGGCGACCGCGTCTTCGCGGCCCTGCGCCGTTCGGAACTCTCCGCGCGGGGCCGCGGCCCGACGCTGCCGCTGCCCCGGCTCCCGGAGGGCTGGGCCGATCTGACCCGCCGGGTCGGCGAGGTCTACTCCCTGGACGTCTACGGCGTGGACATCATCGCCACGGCCGACGGCTCCCCCCTGATCGTGGACGTCAACGCCTTCCCCGGCATCCGCGACCAGCCGGGCGCCCCGGAAGCCCTGGCGGAGCTGGCCCTGCGCCGGGGCAGATGAGGACGGCAGCCGCATATCGGTGTCGAGGGGCTCGCCGGCCGAGGTCGGCTCCGCACCCTTCGTCGCGGGTTGGGAACCGGGCTCCGGCCGATCCTGTGACGGGCGCGGCTCCGGATCGTTCCGCCTGTCGCGGGGCGGGGTGTCGGGCCGTTCGTCATGGGCGCGTCACGGAACCGCCACAGCGGCGTGCAGCGGGAACCTGCTCGGGTCAGGGAACGTGTTCCTGCACGCGAGTGCCGGTGCGGGACCGGTCGTGAACCTCGGGGAGCACCCAATGCAGTACACAGCAGGCATCGGCCGGACCGCGGCGGCTCTGGCGACGGCCCTGGCGGCCGCAGCCCTGATGACGGGCTGCACGCCGACCGGCGACGGCGACGTCGGGGCCGGCGGCCCGTCGACGCCGACCGCGAGCTCGCGGCCGGCCGAGCCCACGGCCACCGGCGGCGACAAGGGCGGAACGACCAGCAGCGGCGCGAGCGGCGGCTCCACGGGCGGCGCGTCCCCCTCGGCCTCCCCCTCCGGCGGCGCGACGAAGAAGCCCTGCACGGTCGACGACATCAAGGTCTCCGAGGGGCACCAGGCCGACGTCCGCCCGCCCGGCACGGGGACCGGGGCCGCCATCGTCTCCGTCACCAACGCCTCCGCGTCCCCCTGCAAGGTGTACGGGTACCCGACGGTCGCGGCGGCGGGCAACGGCTCGCCGGAGAAGAACAAGCCGCTGGCCACCACCCACACCGGCCCCGACGCCGCCGACGTGGTGCTGGCCCCGGGCGCCCGCGCGTGGACGAAGCTCACGTTCGTGCAGGTCCAGGGCGAGGCGGACGGCTACTGCACGTCCGGCGCGACCCCGGACAGCTACCCGACCGTGGTCATCGGCGTACTCGGCGCCGGGAAGCACCAGATCGCCATGGACGACGGCGTGTTCGCCTTCTGCGACGGCAAGGTGACCGTCACCGCCTGGTCCTCCGTCAAGCCTTCCTAGGCCTGTCCGAAGCCGACGGGCCCCACCGAGCCGGGGGCGCAGGGCCGTGGGCCGTGCGTGTACGGCTCAGAGGGGCTGCAGGCGGGTGCGCAGGAGGCAGAACTCATTGCCTTCCGGGTCGGCCAGGGTGTGCCAGCTCTCGGCGCCGGTCTGACCGATGTCGACCGGCCGGGCGCCGAGGGCGAGCAGGCGCTCCAGCTCGGCGTCCTGGTCGCGGTCGACGGGGTTGACGTCGATGTGCAGGCGGAGCTTCCCCCGCCGCGGGTCGCTGTTCGGGCTGAGGACGAGGGTGGGCTGCGGACCTCCGAAACCGGCGCCGGGCGGCCCGATCTCGATGCTTCCGTCGTCCTCCCGGCCCAGCTCCACGTAGCCGAGGGCCTCGCTCCAGAACGCGGCGAGGCGCTCGGGGTCGGCACAGTCGATGACCAGCTCACTGATGCGGCTTACCATGCCCGCCAGTGTAGGAGACCTCCCGGGAGCCGGTCCGGCCGCTTTCGGCGCTACTTGATGACCTCGACCTTCTTGTCGCCCGCGGCCGCGTGCGCCGACGCGCTCGCGCCGAGGGCGGTGACGGTGAGGGCGAGCAGGACGGACACGGCGGCGGCCGTCGCGCGCTTGCGGGTCGTCTTGCGGTTCATGGGGTCCCCCTGATGGTGTGTGGTGGTCGTCCCGGCAGCTTCGCATCCGGGCCCGGGGCCGACAAGAGAGCCCGGGTCGGACGGCTCGGGCCGGTTCCGGCAGATCAGGCGACTGGAGGCGGTCGGCGTGCGCGCGGTGGTGTTCGAGCGGTACGGGGAGCCCGGCGAGGTGCGGGACGTGTCCGATCCGGTGCCTGCCGCCGATGGGGTGGTCGTACGGGTTGAGGCGACCGGGCTGTGCCGCAGCGACTGGCACGGGTGGATGGGCCACGACCCGGACATCACGCTCCCGCACGTGCCCGGCCACGAACTGGCCGGTGTGGTCGAGGCGGTGGGCTCGGGAGTCGCCAACTGGCGCGCCGGGGACCGGGTCACGGTGCCCTTCGTGTGCGCGTGCGGAAGCTGCGCCGAATGCGCCGCCGGGCAGCACCAGGTGTGCGCCCGGCAGACGCAGCCGGGGTTCACGCACTGGGGGTCCTTCGCCGAGTACGTGGCGCTGGAGCACGCCGACGTCAATCTGGTGGCCGTGCCCGAGGAGCTCTCGTACGACACCGCGGCCGGGCTCGGCTGCCGGTTCGCGACGGCCTTCCGGGCCGTCGTCGCGCAGGGGCGGGTGGCGCCGGGCGAGTGGGTCGCCGTACACGGCTGCGGCGGGGTGGGGCTGTCGGCCGTGATGATCGCGGTGGCGGCGGGGGCCCGGGTGGTGGCCGTGGACACCGCGCCGGCGGCGCTGGAGCTGGCGCGGGCCTTCGGGGCCGCGCACTGCGTGGATCCGGGGCGGGGCGACGCCGCCGAGGCCGTACGGGAGCACACGCGCGGCGGTGCGCACCTGTCGCTCGACGCACTCGGCTCCGCGGCCACGGCGGCGGCGTCGGTGTCCGGGCTGCGCCGGCGCGGTCGGCACGTACAGGTCGGGCTGCTGCCCGCGGCGCGGGGGGCCGCGGCGCTGCCGATGGAGCGGGTCATCGGGTGGGAGCTGGAGATCCTCGGCAGCCACGGGATGGCCGCGCACGCCTACCCGCCGATGATGGAACTGGTCCGCTCCGGGGCACTGCGGCCGGACCTGCTGGTCACCTCCACGATCCCGCTGGACGGGGCGCCGGCCGCGCTGGCGGCGATGGGCACGGCGCCGGGGCCCGGAATCACGATCATCCGGCCGGGGGCCGGCGGGCGGAACTGAGCCGGACGGCAGGGCTGCCGGTCGCGCGGGGGTTGTGGTGCGGGAAAGGCATGGCTACATTCCCTGATTACACGTGTAAGCACGAGATGTGGCCACACCTCGACCAGCCACACCTCCTGCACGCGCCACCCCTTCCCCGCGTTCCCCTCATTCCCCTCGTTCCCCCTCTTTTTCCACCCGCCGCGAGAGGCAGCACAGCCATGTCCACGATCCCCGTCGACCCACCCCTCGAAGCCGGCGCAGCCGCGTCCGCGACGGACCCGGGCAGCAGGAGCACCGGCCTCCTCACCCTCGGAATCGCGCTGCTCGGATCCGCCGCCGCGCTCGCGCTCGTCGTCCGCAGGGACGTCGCACGGCCGCCCTTCCAGGGCCTCGACGACCGCTGGCTGACCTGGATGGGCGGACCGCACGAGGGGTTCCCCTCCGTGGTCGCCACGCTGCTGAACTGGTTCGGGGGCCCGGTGGGCGCCGTCGTCCCGCTCGCCCTGCTGCTCTTCCTGCTCGTCCGCCGACGGTGGGTGTCGGCAGGGTTCCTCTTCCTCGTCTACATGGCCGGAAACATGCTCGTCGTGCAGAGCCTCAAGCACCTGGTGGACCGGCCGCGCCCGGAGAATCCGCTGGTCCGGGTCGACCACGGATCCTTCCCCTCCGGGCACGCTGCCAGTGCGGCGCTCCTGGTCGTCATCGTCGGCGCGCTCCTCGTCCCGGCGGCCCGGCGCCGGGCGTGGTGGATCGGCGGCGCGGTGTTCACGCTGGCGATGATGTGGAGCCGCACCTGGCTGCACGCGCACTGGCTCAGCGACACCGCCGCCGGGGCGGTGGCGGGAGCGGGGGCCGGGCTGGTCGCCTGGTGGCTCTGCGCCCCGGCGCTGGCCCGGGAGGCCGGGCGGGGCGCGGAGCGTGCGCGCACCCGGCGGCGGCCGGCGGAAGCGGAATCCGCCGCCCGCTGACGGCAGGAGCCGCGCCGGTTACACGTGCGGACTCCCCGGCACGGTGGCCGTCCGGCCGCGTCGCAGCCGCAGCGCGGTCAGGACGGCCGCCAGGGCGGCCACCGCGAGCGCGCCCCCGAACGCGAGGATCCAGACCGGTACGCCGCCGGCCGTGAGCAGCTCGTCGGTGTACTCGACCCTGCGGTACGGGGCGTCCGCGGCGGCGGCGCGCAGTTCGTGGTCGCCGTCGATCCGGGACGGGACCGGGAAGCTCTGGTCGATGGCCGTCAGGAACACCGGCTCCGCGCCCGCGAACGCGGCGACCGGTCCCGTCGGGGTGATCCGCCCGGCGAAGGTCACCTCGGGCGCGTTGCCGCCGATCGCGGAGACGGGTTCCATGCGGTGCTCCGCCAGGACGTACAGGCCCAGGGACTGGGCGGTGGCGGCCAGCCGCGACAGCCGCATCGGGTAGACGAGCCGGTCGCTCTCGAAGCGGATCAGGAGCGGGTCCAGGGTGCCGCGCAGGGTGGCACCCGGCTCGCGGGGGGCGAGCCGTACGGCGACGTACTCCCAGCGCTGGTCCACGTACGGCTCCAGCTCGGCGGAGAGGCGGTCGGGGAGCACGAAGCCGTTGGCCTCCAGCCAGTCCCCCAGCGCCCCGGGGTCGGTGGCGGTCAGGCGGGCCACGTCGAAGTCGCCGAGCTGCTCCCGGCCGACGACGCCGACCCGCGGCTCACCGCTGCCGGGCGGCGCGGCCCCGGCCGTGTCTCCCCGGCCGGAGTCGAGGGGCCAGTCACCGCGGCGGGGCCAGAAGTAGGTGCGGGTGCGGTACTCGGGTCCGGTCAGGTCCACCAGCTGCGAGAACAGCCCGCCGTCGCCGAGGCGCACCGTGGCCCGCCCCGGGACCGGCATGATCCAGGCGGCCCGTTTGGCATCGCCCCCGACCGTGAACCGCATCGCCACCTGCTCGGTCCGGCCGTCCCAGCGGACCACGGAGGCTTCCCGGGAGACTCCGAACCGGGAGCTGCCGTCGGGGACCATGGCCCCGCAGCCGCAGGCGTAGGCCGGGCTGACGAGGGACCCCAACTGGGTCGCGAGCAGCGCGAACAGCAGGAGTCCCGCCCTTCGCCTGATCCACGCGGCCGCCCGCACGCTCGCCGTCCGCACGCTTCCCGTCCGCACGCTCACCGCCGGCACGCTTGCTGTCCCCACGTTCGCCGCCCTCACCCTTGCCGCCCGCACCGTCTCCCCCACGCTCCCCGCTCATCAGCCCGCGGCGCATTGGTCCGCGGGCAGCCCCCCAGGGCCTGTCAGCCCCGGTCTCAGACGGCCGCCGCCCCGATCCGGTTCCGGTCACCTGTGCGCCATCTCCAGGTCACCTCTCCCTGCCACGCTGCGGGCACCTCAGAGTTGTATATACAACTTTCCCGAGCTTGGCAGGAGCCACGATGTCCGTACCGGCGATCACCCGCCCGCCCGCGCCCTGGCTGCGCGACAACTGCCCCTGTGCCGAGTGCCGTGACCCGCGCACCGGCCAGAAGCTGTTCCAGATCACCGAGCTGCCCGCCGGCCTGGCCGTCGGCGCCGTGCGCGAGGCGCCCGCCCCCGACGGCGGGCCCGGCTGGGAGGTGGTGTGGCGGCCGGACGGCCACCGCTCCGTGTACCCGGCCCGGTGGCTCGACGCCCACGCCCCGGACGGACCGGCGTACCGCACGGCCGGGGACGGGCGGACCGAGGCGGACAAGAAGCTGTGGGCCGCGGCGGACCTGGACGGGCGGATCCCACAGGCCGGCTGGGACGCGTACATCGGCTCGCGCGAGGTCCGCGGGCAGGTCCTCGACAGCGTGGTCCGGCTGGGCTTCGCCCTCCTGCGGGAGGTCCCGTGCCGGGACCGGATGGTGCTGGACGTGGCCCGCACCTTCGGTTTCGTCCGCGAGACGAACTACGGGGAGCTCTTCGAGGTCCGCGTGGAGGCCGACCCCAACAACCTGGCCTTCACCGGTGCGCTGATCACCCCGCACACCGACAACCCCTACCGGGATCCCGTACCGACCCTCCAGCTACTGCACTGCCTGCGCAACGAGGCCCGGGGCGGCGACTCCGGTCTGGTGGACGGCTTCCACGCCGCGGCGCTGCTGCGCGAGCGGGAACCGGAGGCCTT
Organism: Streptomyces sp. NBC_00335; assembly: GCF_036127095.1. Taxonomy (GTDB): domain Bacteria; phylum Actinomycetota; class Actinomycetes; order Streptomycetales; family Streptomycetaceae; genus Streptomyces. Next base: position 8,170,895 of record NZ_CP108006.1, on the reverse strand, counting down.
CGAGGTGCTGACCCGGGTGCCGGTGGAGTTCGCCTTCGCCGACGCCCACTGCGAACTGCGCGCCCACCGGCCGCTGATCGGCGTGGACCCGCTCGGGCGGATCCGCGAGGTCCGCTTCAACAACCGCTCCATCTCCACGCTGCACCAGCCCGCGTCCGTGCTGGAGGAGTTCTACGCCGCCTACCGCCTCTTCGGCGAGCTGCTGGAGCGGCCCGAGCTGCGGCTCGACTTCCGGCTCGCGCCCGGTGACTGCGTGGTCTTCGACAACACCCGCCTGCTGCACGCCCGTACCGCCTTCGCCGAATCGGGCGGACGCCACCTCCAGGGGACGTACGCCGATCTCGACGGGCTGCTCTCCACCCTCGCCGTCCTGCGCCGCGAAGGAGCCTGCGCGTGAAAGCCCACGACACCGCCGTCCCTCGCGACCTCCCCGGGGCCGGCGCCATCGACGCGCTGGCCCGCCTCTTCGAGGGCGAGGGCAGCGCCGAGTACTTCGGCGAGGCCGTCACCCAGGCCGGGCACATGCTCCAGGCCGGGGCCCTCGCCGAGGCGGCCGGGGCCCCCGCCCACCTGGTGGCGGCCGCGCTGCTGCACGACATCGGGCACTTCCACGGAACCGTGACCGGCCGCGACCTGATGGAGGGCGGGCAGGACAACCGGCACAGCCACACCGGGGCCGACTGGCTGGCCCGGTGGTTCGGGCCGGAGGTGACCGAGCCGGTCCGGCTGCACGTGGCCGCCAAGCGCTACCTGTGCACGGCCGAGCCCGGCTACTTCGACCTGCTGTCGGAGGCTTCCGTGCACACGCTGCGGGTCCAGGGCGGCCCGATGACCGCCGAGCAGGCGCGGGCGTTCGAGGCGCTGCCGGGGGCGGCCGACGCGGTGGCCGTGCGGCGCTGGGACGAGCAGGCCAAGGACCCCGAACTGGCCACCCCGGACTTCGACCACTTCCGGCCGCTGCTGGAGGGGCTCCTGATCGCGAGCTGATCAAGGGCGGAGCACGGTCCGGTCAGGTGCCGAGCAGCCGGCCCAGCGCGCTGGCGGCCGAGGTGTGCACGGTGAAGGCCACCGTTCCCGGCAGGTACCGGTCCTGCGACCACTCCACCGGAACCCCCGCCGGGTCGGTGGAGCGGCGCCGTTCGCGCAGCAGGGCCTCGCCCTCCGGGCAGCCCAGCAGCCGTGCGTCGTCCGCGTCGGCCGCCGCGATGTCGATGGTGTGGTGGGCATCGGCGAAGAGGACTCCGTGCCGGGCGAGTTGCTCGGAGTAGGAGACCGTGTCCGGCGGCATGCCGGCGACCAGGGCGCCGACCGGCTCCGGGTACGTCGTGCGCTCCATCATCACGGGGGCCCCGGACAGGGTGCGCAGCCTCAGCACGCGGTACACGGGGGCTCCCGCGTCGATCCGCAGCCGCTCCGACTCCTCGGCGTCGGCCTCGCCCCGGTCCACGGTTACGGTCCGCCCTCCGGGCTCCTCGCCGAGCGAGCGGGCCCACCGGGTGAAGCTACGGAGCTCCGCGACTCCCCCGGCCTCCCCCGCGCCGCCTCCGAGGACGACCCGGCGGGTGCCGCGCCGCGAGGTGATGAGCCCGTCGGTGCGCAGGGCGGCGAGGGCCTGGCGCACCGTACCCCTGGAGACGCCGTAGCGGCGGGCGAGCTCGTCCTCGGCGGGCAGTCGCGCGCCGGACCCGTACTCGCCCGCGGTGATGGCGGTCCGCAGGTCTCCGGCGACCCTCAGGTAGAGCGGTGTCCTGGGTGCTGGGTCGCGCGGTGCCTCGTTCACGGGGCCAGCCTGTCATGACCCGGCCCGGGCGAGCCGAAAGGCCCGGGAGGTCGGGACGTTCCGCCCGGTATTGAGATGATGAGCGTCGTCTAAATTCGAAACGTGACCGGAAGGACCGGTGGCCGTGGCCCGGCCCGCACGGCGGGGCCGCGCACCAACGCGTAGAGGAACCATCCATGTTCGGCATGACCATCGACACCACTCCCGACACCACCACCGGCGGCCCGGCGCTGCGCCTCGACCCCGAGGGCGGTCCCTTCCGCGAGCTCGCGGCGGTCCGGATCCAGGTGCCGGCCGGCGGGACGGTCCCGGCGCACGCGCACGGGGCGTCCGAGCTGCTGCTGACGGGCGTGGCCGGGGCGGTGGAGGCCTCCTGCGGATGTGGCGCCAAGACGGTGACCCCGGGCACCTTCGCGATGCTGCCGGCCGGGAAGGAGATCACCCTGGTCAACCACGGCGCCGAGCCGGCCACGGTCCTGGCGGTGTTCTCCCAGAGCGAGTTCACCGAGGGCCTGCCGCGCGCCGCGGCGAAGGGCTGCGGCTGCCAGGGGCACGCGGGCTGACCTCGGGGTCCCCTTCGGGCGGGCCGCTCTGGACGGGCCACCGGCCTGATCCCATACTTCTCCCGTGAGAACGACGGAAAAGCAGCCCCGCACCAGCCCGCTGGTGCCCGACGCGGTGGCCCGGGAGATCGCCCGGCACGACTGGAACTCCATCGAATGCGGCTGCGGTCGCCCGGCGGGGCATCTCGGCCACCTCGCGGACACCCTGTGGGACGCGGCCGAGGGACACCCGGCCGCGTTCCGCGCCTTGGAGGGCCACGCCTTCCACACCGGAGTGCTGCGGCCGCCCGCACCTGCGGTGTGCGGGGTCCTGATGGCCGTCTGGTTCGCCGGGCCGCCCCGGCAGTCGACGCGCGAGGCCCTGCTGTGGGCGCTGCTGCGCCTCCTGGGCTCCGAGGACGACGGTTCCTCGCACGAGGCCGGCCTGTACGGCCAGTGCGCCGCGCACATCCGCTCCGGCCTGCCCGGACTGCGCGACACGGCGACCCGTCGCCCGGGCTCGGAATCGGCCGCCTACGCGGACGGAATCCTGAGCCTGCTCGACCTCACCGTCTAGTGCTGTGGCCGGAGCGGTTCGGGTCTCAGTGATCGAAATGGATGTCGATCGACCGAGGTTGGTCGGCATACTCCGGATCATGACCATCGAAACGTCCCGCGAAGCACTGACCGTACCCGCCGCCCCCGGCACCGCCGCCTGCGCCGCCGCGCTCGAAGTGGCCACCGCCTACTGCACCCCGGCCCTGCTGAACCACTCGGTGCGGTCCTACCTGTGGGCCTCCAAGTACGCCGCGGACCGGGGCATCGAGCACGATGCCGAGCTGCTGTACGTGGCCGCGCTGCTCCACGACATCGGGCTGGCCCCGGAGTTCGACAGCCACACCGTCGCCTTCGACGAGGCCGGCGGGCACGTGGCCTGGGTGTTCGGCGCCGGGGCCGGCTGGCCGGTGGAGCGCCGGCAGCGGCTGCACGAGGTCATCGTGCGGCACATGTGGGACGCGGTGGACGTGCGGGAGGACCCGGAGGGCCATCTGCTGGAGCGGGCCACCGGCACGGACATCTCCGGGCGGAACGCGGACGACTTCACCGCCGCGTTCCGGGCGGAGGTACTGGCCCGGTACCCCCGTGAGGGCCTCGCGGACGAGTTCCTGGCCTGCTTCCGTGACCAGGCCGCCCGCAAGCCGGAGAGTTCCCCGGCCGCGTCCGTACGGGGCGGTCTCGCCGAACGCATCCTGGCGGACCCGCACCCCCTGGAGGCCTGAAGGGACCTGACGCCCTCCAGGGGTCGGGCCGGGCCCGATCAAGCCGGACCGGCGATGTCCGGCTTGATCCGCCGGTCCCGCGACTCCGGGTGACCCCGCCCCGTCAGACCCTCGACGCCACCGCCAGGCAGGCCCGCAGGGTGTCCGGGGTGACCTCGGTGAGGGAGGGCGCGAAGGTGCGTACCGCCGACGGGGGGACCTCCAGCAGGGACGGGACCACCAGGACCCCGCAGCCGGCCGCCTCCGCGGAGGCGGCGCCGTCCGGGGAGTCCTCGACCGCCACGCAGTTCCACGGCTCCGCGCCCAGGCGGGCGGCGGCGGCCAGGTAGGGGTCCGGGTGGGGCTTCGTCAGGGACGTGTCGTCGGCGGACACGGTGAAGGCGAAGGGGACGTGGGCCAGCGAGCCGCCCACCACCGAGTCCACGACCACCCGCGGCGAGGCGCTGACCAGAGCGAACGGCAGGCCTTCCGCCTCCAGGGCGGTCAGCAGCCGCTGCGCGCCCGGCCGCAGCGGCGCACCCTCCTCGACCCGGCCGAAGAAGCTGTCGGTCAGGGCCCGCGCCACCTCCTCGGCGTCCCCCGCGCGGGCGACCCGTACGAGGTGAGCGGCGGTGTCCTCCACCGCCCGGCCGACCACCTCGGGCGCGTCGGCGTCGGTCAGGGCGTAACCCAGGCCGGCGGCGATCTCCGCGGTGGTCTGCCACCACAGGACCTCGGTGTCGACGAGGGTGCCGTCCATGTCGAAGAGGACGGCGGCGAGTCCGGTCATGAAGCTTCCCCTGGGGCTGAGGCGGTGGCCGTGGCGGCCGCGGTGGCGACGACGAGGACGGGGCGTTCGGCCAGGCCCACGGCTGCCCGCGCGCCCGGTACGAGGGCTCCTGCCTCCCGCGAGGGCAGGTCGGCCTTGATCCGGATGCCGTCGGGCAGATCCAGGTGGAGCCGGGTCACCGACCCGAAGAACGAGGCCGATACGACGGTGGCCGCGCCCTCGGCTGCCGCCGTCACCGTGATGTTCTCAGGTCGTACGAGCACCTCGACGTCCGGGGTCGAAGGCACCGGGCCGTCCACCGGCAGCCGGGAGCCGGCCACTTCGACCGTCCCGGATCCGGACAGCCGTCCGGGGAGCCGGTTCATGGTGCCGACGAACTCGGCGACGAACGGGGTCGCGGGCCGCTCGTACAGCTCGGCGGGGGCGGCGCACTGCTCCAGGCGGCCCGCGTTGAGCACGGCGACCCGGTCGGCCATGGACAGGGCCTCCTCCTGGTCGTGCGTGACGAACACGGTGGTGATGCCCAGGGAGAGCTGGAGCCGACGGATCTCCTCGCGCAGGCTGGACCGTACCTTCGCGTCCAGCGCGGAGAGCGGCTCGTCGAGCAGCAGGACGCGGGGGCGCAGGGCGAGGGCGCGGGCGAGCGCGACGCGCTGCTGCTGGCCGCCGGACATCTGGTGCGGGTAGCGGTCGCCGTGGTCGGGCAGGCCGACGAGGTCGAGGAGTTCGGCGGCGCGCTCGCGGCGCGCGGCCGCTCCGACCTTGCGCACGCGCAGGCCGAAGGCCACGTTGTCGCGCGCGTTGAGGTTCGGGAAGAGGCTGTACGACTGGAACACCATGCCGGCGTCGCGGCGGTTGGCCGGAATCCGGGTGATGTCCTTTCCGTCGAGGAGCACTTCGCCGGAGTCGGGCTGCTCGAAGCCGGCGACGACGCGCAGCGCGGTGGTCTTTCCGCAGCCCGACGGGCCGAGCAGGGCGACGAGTTCGCCGGGCTCGATGGTGAGGTCGAGTCCGTCGAGGGCGACGGTGGAGCCGAACGCCCGGCGCAGGCCGCGGAATTCGACGCGCGCTCCGCCTCGGGCCGCTTCGCTTTCCGCGGACTTCCTTGCCTCGGGAAGGGTGAGGGACATGCGGGTCAGGACTCCTTGCCGGAGGTACGGGAGGTACGAGAACTGCGGGAGGTGCGGGAGGTGCGAGAGGTTCCGGAGCCGCGCGAGGGCCCGGCGGACACGGTGGTGGGGGTGGTGCCGGCCCGGGAGAGGAGGAGCAGCAACAGCCAGGTGATGAGGAGGCTGAGGACGGAGACGGCCACCGACATGCGGGCGTGCGCTCCGGAGATCGACACGATCCACACGGCGAAGGGCTGGAAGCCGAGCAGCGAGGCGATCGTGAACTCGCCGAGGACCAGGGCCAGCGTGAGGAATCCGGCTCCGGCGAGGGCTGCCCGCAGGTTCGGCAGGATCACGCGCAGGACCACGTACGGCCAGCTCGCGCCACAGCTGCGGGCGGCCTCGACCAGGGTCGGGACGTCGACGGCGCGCAGGCCCGCGTCGAGGGAGCGGTAGACGAAGGGCAGAGCGAGCACGGTGTACGCGAGGACCAGGACGACGGGGAAATCCGGGTTCTGGACCGCGAGGAAGGTCTGGTAGAGCGGGGTCCTGGAGAGGTGTTCGGGACCCCAGCGCAGCACCGTGGTGATACCGGTGACCAGGGCGATGGGCGGCACGACCAGCGGCATCATGCACATCACCTCCACGACCGGGCGCAGCCGCGGCGAGCCGATGCGTACGGCGACCAGCGCGGGCACGGCGAGGAGCAGCGACGCGGCGATGGTCGCGGCGGCGAGGCCCAGCGAGAGCAGCAGGCTCTCGGTGAACCCTTCGGCGGAGAGCAGCTGGGTGTACGCCTCGAAGCTGATGCCCTGGCCGGGGACGTGCACGGTGAACACGAAGGAGGCGAGGAGCGGGAGGACGAAGTACGCGCCCGCGAGCGCGAGGACGGCTCCGCGCCACACCCGGGGCCGGGAGCGGGGGCGCAGCCGGCGCGGCGTGCGGGCCGCGGGTTCCTGCCGGTCCCGGTCCCCGTGCCGGGCGGCGACGGCCGGACCGGCAGCCGAGGGGGTCTCGTCGTTCGAGGAGGCCTCGTCGTTCGGGGTGGGCGTCGGGGTCATCGCAGCCATCGGGCGCTCCGTCGCTGGAGGGGCAGGTAGACCGCCATGACCAGGCCGGCGATCACGATCATGTCGAGGCCGAGGGCCAGGGCCACGTTCTCCTGGCCGGTCAGCACGTTCCCGGACAGGGCGTCCGCGATCTTGAGCGTGACCAGGGGGACGGAGCCGCCGACGAGGGCGGCGGCCGTGGCGTGCGCGGCGAAGGCCGTGCCGAAGAGCAGCACGAACCCGCCGAGCAGGGAGGGCGCGAGGACGGGCAGGCCGACGTGGCGCCAGAACTGCCATCCGCTCGCCCCGTTGTTCTGGGCGGCCTCGCGCCACTGCGGGCGCAGTCCGTCCAGCGCGGGGACGGTCACCAGCACCATGAGGGGGGTCAGGAAGTAGAGGTAGACCACGGTGAGGCCGGTGAAGGAGTAGAGGTTCCAGCCGAGGCCGGTCAGGTCGGCGAGCTGGGTGACGACCCCGGAGATTCCGACGGTGGCGATGAACGCGAAGGCGAGCGGGACCCCGCCGAAGTTGGCGAGGACGCCGGAGGCGGTCAGCGTCGCCCCGCGCAGGGCGCGGGAGGGGGAGGTGACGACGGCCTGCGCGATGAGGACGCCGAGCACTCCGGCCACGAGTGCGGTGAGGGCGGAGAGCTGGACGCTGCCGATGAGCGAGCCGAGGTAGGGCCCCTGGAGAGAGCGGGCCAGGTGCTCGCCGGTCGCTTCGGTGGCGCCGCTCGCCGGGTCCGTACGGGTGACCGCGCCGAAGGCGATGGCGCCCAGCGGGACGCCGAAGCACAGTCCGGTGAAGACGAGGAGCGGGAGGGCGGCGAGCCAGGTGCGCGGGCCGCGCCGCCGGCGGCGGGTGGTGCCGCCGCCGGCGGTCCCCGTCGAGTGGGGGAGGGTGGAGGAGGCGGACATCAGCTGAGGGCCTTGTCCCACTTCTCGGCGAGGGTGGCCTTGGCCTTGTCCAGCTCGGTGGAGGCCGGGAAGGACGGGGTGCCCTGGACCTGCGGGAGCTTGGTGACGGCTTCCTTGTCGACGGTGCCGGCCTGGGTCATGGCGGGCAGCAGCACGGGGCGGGCGAAGCCCTTGAGCCACAGGTTCTGGCCCTCGGTGCTGTACAGGAACTCCATCCACAGGCGGGAGGCCGCCGGGTGGGGGGCGTCCTTGTTGATGGCCTGCGAGTAGTACTGGGCGTAGACGCCGTCGGTGGGGATGGCCACCTTCCAGTCGACGCCCTTGCCCTTGAACTGCTCGGCGTAGCCGGCGTTCAGGTAGTCCCAGTCGATCGAGATGGGCGTCTCGCCCTTCTCGACGGTGGCCGGGGTGGACTCGACGGGGATGAAGTTGCCGCTCTTCTTCAGCCGGCCGAAGAAGTCGATGCCGGGCTGGACGTCCGCGAAGGAGCCCTTGTTGGCGAGGGCCGCCGCGTAGACGCCGCCGAAGGCGGAGCCGGACTTGGTCGGGTTGCCGTTGAGGGCGACCTTGCCCTTGTACTCGGGCTTGGCCAGGTCGGCGAAGGACTGCGGGCAGTTCGGGATGCGGGCGGCGTCGCAGCCGATGGAGACGTAGCCGCCGTAGTCGTTGTACCAGCGGGCGTCCGCGTCCTTCTGGGCGGCGGGGATCTGGTCCCAGGCGGTGACCTTGTACGGGGCGAAGAGGTTCTCGGCGGCGCCGCTGCGCGCGAAGGCGATGCCGAGGTCCAGGACGTCGGGGGCGCGGGTCTGGCCCTTGCGGGACTTGACCGCGGCGATCTCGTCGGCGCTGGAGGCGTCCGGGTTCTCGGCGTTGATCTTGACCTTGGGGTACTTGGCCGCGAACGCCTTCTGGATCTCGCCGTAGTTCGCCCAGTCGGCGGGCAGCGCGATGACGTTGAGCTCGCCCTCCTTCTCGGCGGCCGCGACGAGGCCCTCCAGGCCGCCGAAGTCGGCGACCGAGGTGGCGGCGCCGGGCTGGGTCTTGTTCTTGCCGTCGCCACCGGCGGAGCCGGCGGCGTTGTCGGGTGCGGCGCCGCACGCGCTGAGCGTGGTGAGCACGGCGGCACTGAGCAGGACGGCCGCACCGCGACGGGCGGAGGAACTGAGCACGGTCTCTCCCGGAGACTGGATCCATGGCAGGTGGTTCACTTGTCTGAACAAGTTGGCTCCAGTTCGCCCTGGGGCACTGTACGGACGGTGAACGGAGCCTGTCGCGCGGTGCACGTCTCGACGAAGACCGGGATTGGCCGGATCCGATCGTGACCGCGGACCCGCATGATGATCTTCGAACACCCACATGCCTAGGCTGGCGGGCAGGACGAAGACCGACTACGCCGACGGCACTGACGGGACGGGGACGGGGACGACATGGGGACGGTGCGGTATCTGGAGATCGCCGAGGCGCTGCGCCGGGCGATCCTCTCCGGCCAGTACCCGGTGGGCGCCCAACTGCCCTCGGAGAGCGATCTGGCGGCGCTCTGGTCGGCCTCCCGCGGGACCGTCCGCCAGGCCGTGGCGACGCTCGCCGCCGAGGGGCTGATCGGTTCCCGGCAGGGGGCCCGCCGGATCGTCCTGCGCCACGAGCGCAAGCACAGTTTCGGCGAGCTCAACAGCTTCGCCCAGTGGGCCGAGGGGGTCGGCCACCAGGCCGCGAGCCGCTTCCTGTCGCGCACCCGCCGCCCGGCCACCGCCGAGGAAGCGGGGCGGCTGGCCCTGCCCGACGGCACGGAGATCCTCGCCGTCCTGCGGCTCCGACTGCTCGACGGGGAGCCCACGATGGTCGAACGGACGGCCTACGCCGACTGGGTCGCGGCGGCGGTCGAAGCGATGCCCGAGGACTGCCGCTCGGTGATGGACGGGCTGGCGAACGACTCGGGCATCGTCGCCCACTACGGCGAGCACCTCATCGACGCCCTGCCCGCCGGCAGCGAGGACGCCCGGCTGCTGGAAATCCGCCGCGGCAGCCCGCTTTTGCGCCAGCGGCACGTCTCCGCGACCCGCACGGGCCGCCCCATCGAGTGGTCCGACGACCGCTACCGTGCCGGAAGCGTCACTTTCAGTGTGAACAACTCGGCAGTAGCAACTCCACTGGAGCGGCGGTCCGGGGACCGCTAGTGCCGTGGCCGCCCAGGGCCAGTCGCCTCACCCCGCGGCCGGCCTCCGGACCGTAAATGCGTCGACAGCGTCCTCCGTCCCCCGGCAAAGTGGCCGCCCGTGACGAGCAGTGAGCTGTGGACCCGTGAGACCGCCGACCGCTACGACGCCGAGGAGGCCGAGAAGTCCTCTGCCGCCGCCCTCGGACCGACCCTGGACTTCCTCGCCGAGCTCGCCGGCGACGGCCGGGCACTGGAGTTCGCCATCGGGACCGGACGCGTGGGCGTCCCGCTCCGGGAACGCGGCGTGCCGGTGGTGGGCATCGAACTGTCCGAGCACATGGCGGCGGTGCTGCGGCGCAAGACCGACGAGAACACGCTGCCGGTCGTCATCGGTGACATGGCGACCACCGTCGTACCAGGCGAGTTCACCCTGGTCTATCTCGTCTACAACACCATCACGAACCTGCTCACGCAGGACGAGCAGGTCGAGTGCTTCCGCAACGCCGCACGCCACCTGAAGCCCGGCGGCCGGTTCGTCATCGAGCTGGGCGTGCCGTCGCTGCGGCGCCTGCCGCCCGGCCAGGCCGCGGTGCCGTTCGACGTGTCCGAGGAGCACCTCGGCTTCGACACCTTCGACCTGGTCGAACAGATCCTCGTCTCGCACCACTTCACCCGAGACGGCGACGGCGAGGGCGACGACGCCCGCTACCGCCGCGAAAACTCCCGGCACCGGTACGCCTGGCCGGCCGAGCTCGACCTGATGGCACGGATCGCCGGGCTCGAACTCGAACGCCGCGCCGCCGGCTGGGACGGGGCGCCGTTCACCCAGGACTCCGCGAAGCACATCTCCGTGTGGCGCAAGCCACCGCAGGCAGATCAGTGCACGCCCGAGGGTGGGGAAGGCCGCACGGGCGCCGTCGCGCAACTCCCCGCGGATCCCCGGGCGCTCTAGCCCGCGCGGAGCGCCGCAACGCTCTCCGCGATGGCTTCGGGGAGCCAGTCCGCGAGCCGCCCGAAGCGGAAGCCGAGCGCGGCGGCCCGGCCGTTGTCCATCGCGTAGGCCCGGTCGAAGGAGAAGGGCGAGGCCTCGCCCCCGGCCGCGACGGTCCGCAGGCGCGGCGCCCGTCCGACCCGTTCGGCGACGGCCGCGGTCAGCCCGAGCACGTCGAGCTCCCCGTGCGAGGCGGCGCTCACCGGCCCGGTGAAGTCCTGCTCCCCCGCCCAGTGCAGGAAGCGGGCGATCTCGTGGTGGTGGATGAAGGAGGTGGGGTACGGGGCTTCGTGCACGGCCACCGGGATCCCGGCGCCGATCCGCTCGACGTAGTGCGCGAGGCGGCCGGTGAACTCCGCCCGGCCGCCCCCGAGTACGTGCGCGGTGCGCACGACCGCGAGACCGAAGGCGGGCTCCGCCCCCAGGACCTCCTCGGCCCGCCGCTTGCCCTCGGCGTAGGCGCGCGCCTCGGGGGTGGGCGGCGCGGGGTCGTGGACCTCCATCGTCGAGGTCATCACGTACCGCCCGGTGCGGCCGGCGAAGACGCGGCGGGCGGTCTCCGCCTGCCGGGGCGTGTAGCAGACCTGGTCGAAGACCACGTCGAAGCTGCGCTCCCCCAGCGCCGCGCGGAGCCCCGCTTCGTCCTCCCGGTCGGCCATCAGGTGGGCGACGCCCCGGGGCGGGGCGGTGGAGCCCCGGTTGAGGACGGTCACCTCGTTCCCGGCGTCCCGCTCCAGGGTGACCAGGTGCTTTCCGAAGTAGCGGCTTCCGCCGATGACGAGGATCTTCTTCATGTCCGGGACTCTGCCGCTGTACCGTCCCCAGCAGAACTACCGGAATACTGTTCTCGTCGTAAGGAAAACTGATGATCGATGTGCAGCGGCTGCGCATCCTGCGTGCCGTGGCCGAGCACGGCAGCTTCAACAAGGCCGCCGGGGCGCTGCTCCTGACGCCTTCGGCCGTCTCCCAGCACATCGCGGCACTGGAGCGCGGCCTCGGCCACCCCGTCGCCGTCCGCAGTACCCGCGGGATCACGCTCACCGAGCCGGGCCGGCTGCTGGTCGAGGCGGCGGAGGCGGTGTCAGCGGAGCTCGACCGGGTGCGCCACGAGATCGACCGGGTCACCGCCGAGCGGCCGCGGCTGACGGTCGCCACCTTCGTGAGCGGCGGCCGGCGGCTCCTGCCGGGCGCGCTCGCCGGGTTCGTGGCCGCGCATCCGGAGGTGGAACTGACGGTCCTGGAGGCCGAGCCGGAGGAGGCGGTGCCCCTGGTCCGCTCGGGCGCCGCCGATCTGGCGCTGACCTACCACTTCGACGGGCCGCTGCCGCTGCGCCCCGGCGCGGCGCTCGACTGGCTGCCGCTGATGGAGGACCCGCTGGCGCTGGTCCTGCCCCCGGGGCACCGGTTCGCGGGGCGCGCGTCGGTCGCTCCGGCCGAACTCGCTTCCGACCGCTGGGTGCTGGGCTGCCTCAAGACCGAGGCGTACTTGCGCCGGTACGCGGAGCGGGCCGGTTTCGCCCTCCGGGTGGCGGCTTCCACCACGGACTACTTCTTCGCACGTTCCCTCGTCGAGGCGGGCGTCGGCGTCGCGCTGATCCCCCGGGTCGCCCTGCCGCCGGGGGACGGGTCCGCGGACGGAGACGGGGGGCCGGGCGGGGGTGCGGGCGGGGGCCCGGGCGGGAGCGGCGAGCGCGACCGGCGTGCCGACGGCGTGACCGTCGTACCGGTCGAACCCCCCTCCCCCGCACGGCACATCGGGGTGCTGTCCCCGCGCCGCCGCCGTCCCCATCCCTACGCGGCGGCCCTGGCAGAGGCCCTGACCGGGACGGTGCGCCGCTGAGCCGGCCCCCATAGGCGGCCTCGCCGCCGATCCGGGCCCGCCCGTCAAGGAGCACCGGTCAGGGGCACCGGTCAGGGAGCGGTCAGCGGTCCCTCCAGCAGGACGGGCTGCTCGCCCTCCGTGACGGCGACGGGGATGCCCCCGGTGGCCTTCTCCAGCTTCGCCTTGAACTCCGCCGACGCGGCGCCCTCCTTCGTGGAGGTGACCTCGACCGCCGCGCCGTGGCTTCCGGAAACGCTGTAGATCGGGAAGCCGAGCTTCTGACCGATCAGCTTGTCTCCGGCGGCCAGCAGAGTCCGGTGCGAGTACGTGCTCAGGTACAGGTCGGCCCGGGCCGGGTCCGCTTCCGGGTCCGCCGCGTGCGCCGCCGCCAGGAGGAGCCGGCCGCGGGCGAGGTCGGTGACGCAGAGGGCGACCCGGCCCACCGGGTGGTCCACGATCTGGGTGGAGTAGACGTCGGCGAAGGCGCCGTAGCCCTGCCCCCCGATGGCCTGCGCGAGCCGCTCGCCCTCGGGAGTGTTGGCCGGGGTGCCGTCGATCAGCGTCGGCGTCGGCTGCGGTTCGGTGGGCTCGACCACGGGGCAGGTCCCGTCCGTCTTGGCCGGCGCGGCCGGCTGGGACGCCGTGGGCCGGGCCGGTGCCCCGCCGGGATCGACCGGGTCGGCCACGACGGCCTTTCCGCAGCCGGTGAGCAGCACGGCGGCGGCGCCCACGCTCACGGCCGCGGCCACCGCGGCCTTCGCCTTCATCACCCGCAGGTAGCTGTCGCTGACTCGACGCATCATCGTCCCCCTCGTACTCCGGTGCCGGATCGGCACCGCTGTGACGCACGCCCGGCTCCGCCGGTTCCGCGTCCGCCCCCATGGTGATCACCCCCATACGGGCGGCTCCGGGTATGGGGGGCGACGCCGTGGGCGCCACCGGCGGCTCTCCCTACGCTTCGGGCCATGACGAGCGAACTTCCCTCCCCCACCGGTCTGCCGGGGCGCGTCGCCCTGGTGACGGGCGGCGGCAGCGGCATCGGCCGGGCCTGCGCGGTGGCCCTGGCCGAGGCCGGGGTCACCGTGCACGTGGCCGACGTGGACGCGGCGGCGGCCGAGGCCGTCGCCGGCCTCGTCGGCGGGCACGCCCACGTGGTCGACCTGGCCGATCCCGACGCCATCGGGGGCCTGCCCGCCGGCGTCGACATCCTGGTCAACAGCGCCGGGCTCCAGCACGTCGCTCCGATCACGGAGTTCCCGCCCGAGCGCTTCGCGCTGATCCAGCAGGTGATGGTCACCGCTCCCTTCCTGCTGCTGCGTCACGTGCTGCCGCACATGTACGCGGCCGGCTGGGGCCGGGTGGTCAACATCTCCAGCGTGCACGGGCTGCGCGCCAGCGCGTACAAATCGGCCTACGTGGCGGCCAAGCACGCCCTGGAGGGGCTGAGCAAGGTCGCCGCGATCGAGGGGGCCCCGTACGGGGTGACCAGCAACTGCATCAGCCCCGGCTACGTCCGCACCCCCCTGGTCGAGGGGCAGATCCTGGACCAGGCCGCCGCACACGGCATCGACGCCGGGGACGTGCTCCGCGAGGTGCTGCTGACGCGGTCGCCGATCAAGCGGCTCATCGAGCCCGAGGAGGTCGCGGCGGCCGCCCTGTGGCTGTGCGGTCCGCACACCGGCTACGTGACGGGCACCTCGCTCCCCCTGGACGGCGGCTGGAGCGCCAACTGACCCCGTCCGGGTGACAGCCCGTGCGCCGCGCCGCGGGGAGCGCCGGTGGGTCCCGTACGGTCCCGCACGTGAGCGAAGCGAACCAGCCCCAGAGCCCGAAGTTCCCGAAGGATCCGGCCGCCCCGGATCCCCTGAACGTCACCACCGGAGCCGACCCGCTACGGGTCCTCGTCCTCGCGGGGTCCTCCCGCGAGGGCTCGGTGAACGCCCGGCTGGCCGCGCTCGTCGCCGGTCAGGTCGAGCGGTCGGGCGCCGTCGCGGACCTCGCCCGGATCGGGGACTTCGTGATGCCCACCTATGACGGCGACGCCGAGCAGGCCGACGGCCAGCCCCCGGGGGCGGCCGCCCTGCGCGAGCGGCTGCTGGCGGCGCAGGCCCTGGTGATCGCCTCGCCCGAGTACAACGCCTCCGTGCCCGGCGTCCTGAAGAACGCCGTCGACTGGGTGTCCCGGTTCCGGCCGCAGCCCTTCAAGGACAAGCAGACGCTGCTGGTGTCCGCCTCCCCGTCGACGATCGGCGGGAACCGCGGGCTCTGGGCGCTGCGCATCCCGCTGGAACACCTCGGGGCCCGGGTCTACCCCGACATGTTCAGCCTCGCCATGGCGCACTCGGCCTTCGGCGAGGACGGCGAGCTGACCGATGCGGGCCTGCGCGAGCGGCTGGCCGACACGGTCGATTCCTTCCTCGCGCTCGCCGAGGCGGACACCCGCTACCTGTGCCTCCAGCGCCGCTGGTACGAGTTCCTGGGCGACGAGAGCACCGCTCCCGTGACCCAGCGCGCGGAGGGCTGACGGGCTGCTCAGGGGGTGGCTGACAGGGCGATCCGCGCGCGGGTTAGCATATGAGCGCCGCCTAGCTCGAAAGATAATTCTGTGACTGTCAATGACGACTCGTTCACCAACTGGAAGAACCGCGAGAAGATCGCGGAGTCGATGATTCCGATCATCGGCAAGCTGCACCGGGAGCGGGACGTCACGATCCTCCTGCACAGCCGCTCCCTGGTGAACAAGTCCGTGGTGAGCATTCTCAAGACCCACCGTTTCGCCCGCCAGATCGACGGCGAGGAGCTCTCGGTCACCGAGACCCTGCCGTTCCTGCAGGCGCTCACCACCCTCGACCTCGGTCCCTCGCAGATCGACCTCGGCATGCTCGCCGCGGCGTACGCGACGGACGACCGCGGTCTGTCGGTGGAGGAGTTCACCGCCGGCGCCGTCTCCGGCGCCACGGGTGACAACAAGATCGAGCGCGGCGAGGGCCGCGACGTGGTCCTCTACGGCTTCGGCCGCATCGGTCGCCTCGTCGCCCGCCTGCTCATCGAGAAGACCGGTTCCGGCAACGGCCTGCGCCTGCGTGCCATCGTCGTCCGCGGCGGCGGTGAGGCGGACCTCGTCAAGCGCGCCTCGCTGCTGCGCCGCGACTCGATCCACGGCCAGTTCCAGGGCACGATCACCGTGGACGAGGCGACCAGCACGATCATCGCCAACGGCAACGAGATCAAGGTGATCTACGCCAACGACCCGTCCGAGGTCGACTACACGGCGTACGGCATCAAGGACGCCATCCTCATCGACAACACCGGAAAGTGGCGCGACCGCGAGGGGCTCTCCAAGCACCTGCGCCCCGGTATCGACAAGGTCGTCCTGACGGCTCCGGGCAAGGGCGACGTCCCCAACATCGTGCACGGGGTCAACCACGACACGATCAAGCCGGACGAGCAGATCCTGTCCTGCGCCTCCTGCACCACCAACGCGATCGTCCCGCCACTGAAGGCGATGGCGGACGAGTACGGCGTTCTGCGCGGCCACGTGGAGACCGTCCACTCGTTCACCAACGACCAGAACCTGCTGGACAACTACCACAGCGCCGACCGCCGCGGCCGCTCCGCGCCGCTCAACATGGTCATGACGGAGACCGGCGCCGCCTCGGCCGTGGCCAAGGCGCTGCCCGACCTCAAGGCCCCGATCAGCGGCAGCTCGATCCGCGTCCCCGTCCCGGACGTCTCGATCGCCATCCTCAGCCTGCGCCTCGGCCGCGAGACCACCCGCGAAGAGGTGCTCGACTACCTCCGCGACGTGTCGCTGACCTCTCCGCTGAAGCGCCAGATCGACTTCACCACGGCGCCCGACGCGGTCTCCAGCGACTTCATCGGCTCGCGTCACGCCTCGATCGTCGACGCGGGCGCCACCAAGGTCGACGGCGACAACGCGATCCTCTACCTCTGGTACGACAACGAGTTCGGCTACTCCTGCCAGGTCGTCCGGGTCGTCCAGTACGTCTCCGGGGTCGAGTACCCGACCTACCCGGCGCCGGCGGTCTGATCCCCCAGGCCCCGTAGGACCGGATCCACCGAACGCCCCCCGAGCGACCCCAGGTCACTCGGGGGGCGTCCGTGCGTCCCAGGGCCTGTCGTCACACTCCCGTCGTCGCCCGCGGACGGGAGTGTGACGACAGGCCCTAGGACGGCGCCGCGGCGGCGCGGGCCGCCGCGAGCTGAGTGCGCGAGCGGACGCCGAGCTTGCGGTAGACGCGGCTCAGCATGCCCTCGACGGTCTTCACCGAGATGAACATGTGCTGGGCGGCCTGCTGGTTGGTGGCCCCCTGGCAGATGAGGTCCGCCAGACGCGACTCGGAATCGGTCAGCCTGCCCGCGCCGGGGGCCGGGCCGGTGGCCGGAGCCGATCCGCCCGCCCGGTCGAGCAGCTCCCGGGTGAGCTCCTGCCAGGGACGGGCACCGGTGTCCTCGAAGACGGCCCGGGCCGCCTCCCAGGCCGCGCGGGCGGCCGCCTGGCGTCGGCGGGCCCGTTCGACCCGGCCCAGGGCGAGGAGCGTACGGGCCTGCTCCAGGGGCAGCCCCAGCCGTTCGAAGGCGGCCGCCGTGCCGTGGAGCAGGGCGCTCGCCTCCTCCACCGCGCCGCCGCGGGCCAGCAGGATCCCGTGGGCGCGGTCCAGCGCCGCCCCCGGCCCCGAGTCGGCCCCGGCCGGGCCCGGAACGGACCGTGTGCGCTCCAGCAGCTCCCGGGCCAGGTCGAGCCGGCCCGCGCAGGTGAAGGCCTCCACGGCGTCCGGCTGCCAGCGGAACATGCCGGGGTCGGCCGAGGGGACGTGCCGCTCGGCCTCGGCGACGGCCGTGAGCGAGGCCACCGCGTCGGCCACGTCCCCGGTGTGCAGCTGGACCGCGCCCATGACCCAGAGGTTGCGCGACACGTACAGCCCGTCCCCCTCCTCCTGCGAGGCGCGGGCCCCGCAGGACGCGGTGCGCAGGGCGGCCGCGAACGATCCCGCGGCGCTCTGCGTCAGCGCCGCCGTGTACCAGGCGGGGCCCATGGACAGCCCCGCCTCCGTGGACAGCCGTACGGCCTGATCGGCCCACGCGAGCGCCGGGGAACACGCACCGAGCCGGGTGTCGACTTCGGCGAGGCTGCGCCAGATGTCGACCAGGTCCTCGGCGTCGCCCCCGTGCTCGGCGAGCGCGAGCAGTTCCACGAGCCGCTCGCGCGCTTCGGCCAGCCGGTCGTCGAAGACGGCGTGCCGGGCGGCGAGGTACTGGGCGCTGTTGCGGATGCCTGAGTGCTGGGCCGGTATCCCCAGGGCGAGGGCCTCGGCGAGGGTGCCCGGCGCGTCGGCGGTGCCGAGGACGCGCTCCATCCGGGCGCGCATGGTCAGGGCGGCCGCCTGCAGGGGGCGGTGGCCGCCGGCGGCGGCGAGTTCGGCTGCCCGGCCCGCCGCGCGCAGGGCCCGCTCGGGGGCCGAGTGCGCGACGTTGGCGGCGATGGCCGCGCGGAGCTCGACGGCGGCGAGGAGGTCGGGGTGACCGGCCGCCAGTTCCCGGCAGCGCGCGAGCAGCGGCTCCAGATCGGAGACGGCCTGGCCGTGGGCGTCGACGACGGCCAGGAGCGCGGTGACCTGGTCGGTGGGCTCGGCCCTGCTGGCGGTCAGGGCGTCGGCCGCCTGCCGGGCGATGTCGACGGAGCCGGCGCAGGCCGCCTCCTGGGCGGCGTACGAGAGCCTGCGGATGCGCAGGGCGGACCGGGCCGGCGGGGTGAGCTCGGCGGCGAGGAGGAACAGCTCGGCGGCCAGGGCCCGTTCGCCGGCCTCGCGGGCGGTGGCCGCCGCGGTCTCGGTGTCCTCGGCCAGCCCCTGGTCGGGCAGGTCCGCGGCCAGCGCCCGGTGGCGTACCTCGTGCACCGGGTCTCCGACGGCCCGCGCGAGCGTCAGGTGGGCGGCCGCACGCAAGTGCCTGGCCCCGGAGCGGGCGGCCGCCCGGGCCAGGGCCGTCGCCGTGAAGTGGACGGCGCTCGCGGCGTCCACGCTCAGCACCCCGGCGGCCTGGGCCTGGGCCAGGTGTTCCTCGGCATCGGAGCGGCCCGCCCGCAGGAGCAGCGGCAGCGAGGGCCGGCTCGTCAGGGCGGCGAGCAACAGGGTGTGCCGGGCGGGTTCGCCCAGCGTGGCGCGCAGCCAGGCTCCGGCCGCGTCGACCGTCTGCTCGGCCATGGCGGGCCGGTGCCGCTGCGAGGCGGGCAGTCGCGCAAGTGCCGTACAGGACACGGAGGTCAGCAGGGGGTGGCCGCCGCAGTGGCTCTGCAGGGGGCCCGCCCAGCGGGTGGGCAGGCCGTGCGCGTCGAGCAGGGTGGCCGTCTCCTCGGCGTCGAGCGGGTCCACGTCGACCTGGACGGGGTGGCCGCCGAGCAGCCGGGCTGCGCACTGCGCCCGGCCGTGGACACGTTCGGTGACGATCGCGGTGAGACCCGGTGCGGCGAGGGTGCGCAGGGCGTAGCCGAGGACGTCGGCGCTGGCCGGGTCGAGCCACTGGGCCCCGTCCACGGCCAGGATCCAGCGGTCCGACGCGAGCAGCGCGGTCACCGCGAGGCGGGCGGGCAACTGCTCGGAGGCGGCGAGCGGTTCGTCGGCGCCCCGGTGCAGGATCCGGTCGATCACCTCGTTCTGCCTGCCGGAGAGCGCCGCGAGCTGGGCGGCGCCGCAGTGGGACAGCATCTGGGCGAGCGCGCCGAAGACGTGGTCGCGGTCCTCTTCGACCGTCGTGACGCGCAGCACCGTCCGCCCGGAGCCGGGGCCGGGGCCAGAGGGCAGGGTGCCCAGTACGTCCTCCAGGACGGTGGTCTTGCCCGCGCCCCAGGGGCCGGCGAGCGCCACCCGCCCGTCGCGCTCCAGCACTCCGGCCGCGTGGGCGGCCGCGCCCGACACCGCGCGCCGGGCCCCCGCGCACGGCACGGGGTGGGCGGGGCCGTCGGAGTCGGCGAGGCCCGCGGGGTGGTCCACATCGCTGTCTGGCGTCACGAGGAGGCACCGTAGGCGGCGTCGGTTCCCGTGACAACGCCGGACGCGGCCGGGCCGGAGGATCAAGGGATTCCCCTGATGCCAAGGGGTGCCGCTCCCGGTGATGGTGGTGCGACGGCGGGCCGTCCGCGCTCCGGGTGCGGGGTGGCAGACCCGGAGCACCACTGCCCTCCACGGGAGGAGCGGGGGCGTGGTCCGGACGGCTCGCCGCATTCCGTGCCGGGCCCGGCACGACGGGCCCGGCACGCCGGCTCCGCGCGCGGCGCGGGCCGCCGCCCGCGCCGGGCGGGCATGCGCCGACCGGTCGACGTCGGCAACCAACGCGGGGCGGGACGTGCCGTGTTGAGTCAGCCCCGCCGAGTGGCCCTCGTGGTGCCCGCGGTCCCCGTACTCCGCGCGGTCGGCAGCAAGGGATTCCTCCGATGCTCCCGACACCGGCCCGGGATCACTCTGTTGGCCACCCCGGAGTGCGCGGACGCGGCTCCCCGGAATGCGGGCCCCGGGGTGTGAAACGGTCCCGTGCTCCCCCACGGGACCCGCATCCGTACCGGCCTACCCCTCCGGTCCGCCCCCATGAAGGGAATTCCGTGCGAAATCTGCCAATCAGGTCCAAGTGGGCCTCCGTTACGGCCGCCTCCGTCACGGCCGTCGTCGCGCTCGGCGGCCTGGGCGTCCTGCCCGCACACGCCACCGTGGCCGCGCAGCCCGGACCGTCCGTGTCCCCGCGGGTCCTCGAGGCCCTGCAGCGCGATCTGCACCTCTCCGCCGACCAGGCCCGCGACCGGATCGCCGACGAAGCGGCGGCCGGCCGGGCAGCCACCCTCGTCCGGGGCCGGGTCGGCGACCGGGTGGCGGGCATGTGGTTCGACTCCTCCACGGGCCGCCTGAACGCGGCCGTCTCCACTGCGGCGGACGCGGCGCTGGTGCGGGAGGCGGGCGCCGTCGCCCGACCGGCCCGCTACAGCCGGGCCGAACTGGCCGCCACCGCCCGGACCGTGACGCGCGACATCGGGTCCGGAATCGCGGGTGTGGTGTCGTGGGGTCCCGACGTACGGAACAACCGGATCGACGTCACGGTGGACCGGACGGCACGCAACGCCTCCACGGACGCCTTCGTGGCCCGCCTCGCCGCCCTCGGCGGCATCGTCCACGTCACGGAGACCTCCGACAGCCCGCGGCAGCAGGCCGACGTGACCGGCGGCGACAAGTGGGTGCCGGGCAGCGAGAGCCCGTGCTCCATCGGCTTCGCCGCCACCCGGGTCACCGGGGGCGCCAAGACCTTCCTGACGGCAGGTCACTGCACCAACGACGCCAACCAGGCCGCCTACGGCAAGGACGGGACCCGCGTGGGCACGTCCAACAAGGACGGGCAGAGCAGCATCAACGCCCGGGAAGGCGACATGGGCGTCGTCGACGTGGACCAGTCGGGGTGGAACCTCTCCCCTTACGTCGCGGGCGACTCCACCCACACCGCCATCGCCGTCACCGGCTCGGCCGACGCCGTGGTCGGCACCGCGATCTGCCGCTCCGGGCAGACCACGGGCATGCGGTGCGGCGAGGTCACCAAGGTCAACCAGAGCGTGGACTACGGAAGCGTGGTCATCGACGGCCTGTCGTACTCCAACGCCTGTTCCGCGGGCGGCGATTCGGGCGGCGCGTACGTCACCGCGACCGGCGGCAAGGGCGTCGGCCTGCACTCCGGCGGCGGCAGTGCCACCTGCACCTCGGGCAGCGGTGAGAAGTTCACCATCTTCCAGCCCGTGGTCGAGGCCCTGACCAGGTTCAACCTGGCCCTGGTCGTCACCACCCCGCAGCCCGGCAACGTCACCGTCGCCGCGGTCTCGGCCCAGAGCGGCGTCATCGGCGCCCGGATACCCGAGCTGCGCAACAGCGCCGAGGGCGGCACGGCCCCCTACACCTGGTCCGCGACCGGCCTGCCCGCCGGGCTGGCCATCGCCTCCTCGACCGGCACCATCACGGGCACCCCCACCACGGCCGGAACCTCCAACGTGACCGTCACCGCCACCGACAACGCCGGCAAGACCGGCTCCACCTCCTTCTCCTGGACGATCACGACCGCGGGTACGGCCCTGTCCGTGACCAACCCCGGCAGCCAGAGCTCCGCCGTCGGCGCCGCGGCCAACCTCACGGTCAAGGCCGCGGGCGGCACCGCGCCCTACTCCTGGTCGGCCACGGGCCTGCCCGCCGGCCTGAGCATCGGTTCCTCGACGGGCGCCATCACGGGCACCGCCACCACGGCCGGCACCTCCAACGTGACCGTGACGGCCACGGACAACGCGGGCAAGACCGCGTCGGCCACCTTCTCCTGGACCGTCAGCACCGTCACGGGCACCAGCCCTGTCCTGACGAGCCCCGGCAACCAGACCGTCTACATCGGCAAGCCCGTCACCCTCGCCCTCCAGGCCACCGGCGGCACCAAGCCGTACGCCTTCAAGGCCACGGGTCTGCCGGCCGGCCTGACCATCAACACCACCACGGGTGTCATCACCGGCTCGCCCACCACCTGGGGGTTCGGCGGCAGCACCCTGACCGTCACCGACGCGGCGGGCAAGTCCTCCTCGGTCAGCGTGACCTGGAACGTCTACTTCTGAGCCGCCGGTCCGAACCCATAGACCCCCGCCGCCTCCACACCCCCGGAGGCGGTCGGCACCACCCGGCGGGGCCCCGGCCGACACCTTGGCCGGGGCCCCGCCTCGTCGCGGGACCCGCCCCCGGTGCGCCCCGGCTCAGAGCCAGGCGGGCCGGTCCGTCCCCCAGCGGGAGGGGCCCCGCTCCCAGCCGCGGCCCCCGAGCGGCGAGGCCGCGTACCGCAGGGGTCCGTAGCCCGACGCGGTCTCGCGCAGCCACGGTTGCGGGGCGTACCCCGGTACGGCGGCGCCCGCCCCCGGGACCTCCCGGACCAGCCACGACGCCGTTCCCGCCAGGGAGAACCGCAGGGCCTGGCCACCGCCCTCCGCGAGGGCCCGTAGCACCCCGGCGGCCGCCAGGTACCCCGTGCCGTGGTCCAGTGCCTGCGCCGGCAGCACCCCGGGGCCGTGCCCGTCACCGCAGGCCGTGGAGATCCCGTACCCCGCCTGCACGAGCGAGTCGAAGCCCCTGCGGCCGGCCCAGGGGCCCCGCCTGCCCCACGCGCACAGCTCGGCCACCACGAGCCCCGGCCGCCGCGCGAGCAGTTCCTCCGCGCCCAGCCCGTACCGCTCCAGTGCCCCCGGCCGGTAGCCCGTCACCACCACGTCCGCGCCGGCCAGCAGCTCGTCGAACACCGCCCGGTCCCCCGTCTCCTCCAGGTCGAGGAGGGCGGAGCGCTTCCCGAAGCCGGTGTCCGCGTAAGCGTCGTCCGATTCGGGGAGGCCCGGTGAGTCGATCCGCAGGACGTCCGCGCCGAGCAGTCCGAGGGTCCGGGTGGCCACCGGCCCCGCGATGACGCGGGTCAGGTCGAGGACCCGCACCCCGGCCATCGGCAGCCCGGTGTCCGCGGCGACCGCCCCGAGGGGCCGTCCGCACCCGCCCGAACCGGTCCGTTCCACGAGGGGTTGCGGCGCGCCGTAGCCCTCCGTCATCACGGCCACCGCCAGACCGCCGGCCGCGTAGACCTCCTCCTGGACGTCCACCGCCCGCCGCCGGGCGATCGCCGCGGCCACGCCCTCCCGGGTCCCGGCACCCAGGACGCGCACCAACGCGGTCTCGTGGTGCGGATAGTTGGCGTGCGTACGCACCCACCCGTCGGCCGCGCGCCAGAAGCCCGACAGCGGCGCGAAGGTGACGGGCGTCCGGCCGTCCACCAGCAGGTGGCGCTCGCTGACGAACGCCGTGGCCACGGCCCCTTCGTCGACCAGCAGCGGAGCCACGTCGTCGGCGCCGCCCCCGGCCCGTACGGCGGCCAGTTCCGCGGCGGCCAGCGCGCACACGCCCACGGTGGCCCGCGCGAGTTCCCGTACGGGCAGCGGCCCGTCCCCCAGGCCGCTCGGCCCCTCGTAGCCGACCCGCCCCGCCAGCTCCTCCGGGCCGCCCAGGGCGGCCCATGCCTGTCCGGTCCCACCATCACGACTCGTCATACGCCCATCCTGCACACCGCGCCCCGGCCCTCACGGGGCGGGTCGGGTCCCCGATCGGGCGATGTAGCGCGCCAGGGCGTCTCGATTTCGCCCGTACGGCGTTACACGACCCGGAACATGAACATCGCCTCGGCTGCCTCGTCTTCCGTCGCGGCGCAGCCGGCGCGTGCGGGTCCGGGGGCGGCCGGTGGCCCGTACGAGGGAGCACGATGACCGACCCGACCGCGGTGGACACCTGGCGTGGAAGGCTTGCCGCACCTTGCCGCGACGTGTGCGAGGCGCCCGCGTTCTCGCTCACCGTTTTCGCGGTGATCCTCTTCAACGCCGCACTGCTGGGGGCCGAGACGTACAGCGGCTTCTCCGCCGAGTACGACGGCCTCCTTTCGGCGGCCGAGCGCTTCTGCGTGATCGCCTTCACTCTGGAGATGCTGCTCCGCCTCGGCGCTCACGCCGACCGGCCGAAAGCTTTCTTCCAAGACCCTTGGAACATCTTCGACTTGCTGGTCGTCTCCTCGGCCTTCATCCCGTTCCTCCGGGAGAACACCACGCTCCTGCGGCTGCTGCGGCTGGCCCGGGTCCTGCGCACCGCCCGGTTCATGCCCCAGCTGCGGGTCCTGCTGGTCGCGGTGGGCCGCAGCCTGCCCGGTACCGTCAGCTTCCTGTTCGTGGGCGCGCTGATCGTCTACGTGTACGCGATGATCGGCTGGATCTGCTTCGCCGACCACGACCCGCAGCACTACGGGTCCATCGGCCGGGCCGCACTGACCCTGTTCCTGCTGATGACGCTCGAAGGGCTCGGAGATGCCGTCCACGCGGGGCTGGCCATCTCCCCGCTGAGCCTCCTCTACTACGCCTCCTACGTGCTCTTCGGCTCTTTCGTGCTGGTCAACGTCCTGATCGGGGTGGTCCTCAACGCCCTTGAGGAGGCGCGGGAGATGGAGGACGAGGCCGAGAAGGAGGAGAAGCGCTCCCTGCTCCTGGCGAAGCAGTCGCCGCCGGACGCCGCCGACGAACTCCTGCTGCGGATCGCCGCGGTGCGCAGCGCGCTCGACGACATGGAGACCCAGCTCGACGCCGTACACGCCACGTCGGCGCCGGCGGCGACCGCCGCTCCGCCGGCCCACGCCTCGGCGGGCGCCCGCTAGGCCCGGCCGGAGCCGGGCCCGGCTCCGGCCGGGCCCGGCTACCGGGCGGCGCCGTCCCGCGGGGGCACCACGGAGCCGCGGCGGGCGTCGATGAGCGCGGCGAACTCGGCGACGGTGACGTCGCGGAGTTCCTCCTCGTCCACCTTGACGTCCAGCTTCTCCTGCAGGGCCATGGCCATCTCCACCACCATGAGCGAGTCGGTCAGCAGGTCCCCCATCCGGGCACCGGCGTGGACGTCCTCGGCAGAGGACTCCCCCATCGAAAGGATGATTTCGCCGATCAGATCAATCATCGATCCGGTCGATTCGGGGGCCGAACTGGTCATGACAGCTCCTGTTTGCGATATTGCGGCCCTTGCGCCAAGGTGGCGCCGATGACCGGCAGGAAAAGGAGAATACTCGTGTCAGAAAGCGTGACCGACGTGATGGAGGCGGGGGCCGCCGAGTTCCGCTACGCGAAGGAGCGGCTGGGCGAAGCCGGGGAGAGCGCCTGGGACCGCTTGCTCGACTGGCTGATGGAGGACTACTTCCGCCTGGAGGTCACCGGTTGGGAGAACATCCCGGAGGAAGGGCCGGCCATGATCGTGGCCAACCATTCGGGCGCCTGGGGACTCGATGCGTTCGTCCTCGTCAAATCCCTCACCCGCATTCTGAACCGCCCCCTGAACGTTCCGGCCGCATCTCTGACTTTTCGATTTCCGGTGATCGGTTCGTACGCCAGGAAAATGGGCGCCTTTCCGCTCGATCCGACACTCGGGCTGGAACATCTGAAGGCCGGGGAACTCGTGGGGGTGTTTCCCGAGGGAATTTCCGGTCTGGAGAAGCCCTTCCGCAGCCGCTACCGGCTGCGCCCGTTCAGCCCCGGGTTCGCGGCCACCGCCGTCCAGGCGGGGGCTCCCGTCGTACCGGTGTCCGTGATCGGCGCCGAGGAGGCGTACCCCAAGTTCGGTGACGTCCCCGCCCTGGCCCGCCTGTTCGACCTCCCCTACTTCCCGCTCACCACGCTCCTCCCGCTGCCGGCGAAGTGGCTCATCACCGTGGGCGAGCCCATCCCCGCACCGCCCCGGCCAGAGTCCTACTCCGTGCGCAAGGTTGCGGCCCGGCGGATGTGCGACCAGGCCCAGGAGGCCGTGCAGTCCCTGGTGGACCGGGAGCGCGGCAGGCGCGAGACGCCCTTCTGGTAGCCGGGCGGCGACCGTGCGCCGCCCGGGTCCCACCTCTCAGTCCGCCAGGCGGTCGGCCGCCCTGCGCACGCCGTCGGCCGCCCGCGCGCACCGTCCCGCGTGGTCGAGCAGGACCATGCGGAAACCCTCCCCCGCCTCGTCCCGGTCCCAGCCCTCGGCCCCGGCGCAGGCCGCGAGGCTCTCCGCGTGCGCCGCCAGGCGTTCCGCGCTGGTCTGCGCCAGGGCCCCGTAGGACCCGGACGTACAGCCGCGCACCGGGACCGGCAGGACCGACGGCCTGCCGACCGTCACCCGGCCGTCACCCCGGCCGCCCGCGAGTTCCCGGAGCGAGACGAGCAGCGAGCCCGCTTCGAGGGTGCCCGGCAGCCGGCCGGCCGTCAGCCGCGGCGAGACCAGGAAGGGCCGGGCGGCCGCGGTGATCGCGCGGACGAGCTCCTCGGCGACCAGCACCGCGAGCCGGGTCGCCGCGCACGCGCCGGGCGCCCCGCACAGCGCGGACGGCCAGGCGCCCGGCCCGGCGCCGCCCTTCGGCGCGGGGAGCCAGCCCGGCGCGCACAGGATCTCGGTCCCGGCGCCGATCCCGAGGCCCTCCCAGACGAACGGCGCGCGTACCCGGTGCACGGCGGCGGCCACCGGCGGGTAGTGGCGCAGCGCCCGGGCCACGGCCTCCTCCGGGGCGGCCGCCGGTTCCACCGTGTGCAGGGCCAGGGCCTGCAGGGTCGTGGCGGTGGCGGCCCCGGTGACCAGGGCGAGCGCGTGGGCAACCGCGGCGGACACGGTGTCCGCCGAGGCTCCCGCCGCGACCAGCCGGCCGACCAGGGAGTCCGGATCCGGGCCCTCCAGGTAGCGGGCCGTCCTGCGCCGCAGAGCGGCCTCGAAGTCCGCGCGGGCACCCCGGCCGTCCGCCGTGGCGGCCCGGGTGACGATCTCGCTCAGCAGGGTGTCCTCGGCGGCCGCCCCGCCCGCCACCAGGTGGCGGGCCAGCGCCGCCGTGGTCCGGCCCCAGGCCTGCCACTCCAGGGTGCCGTCCCCGCGCCGGCCCTCGACCGCCTCGTCGGCGTACTGGGTCACGAGCGTCGGCAGTTCACCTCCCGGTGCGACGCCCTCCCAGGTCAGCGCCGTGTGCGGGGACAGCCCGTACCGCTGTCCGGCGTCCGTGAGCCCGACCGCGGGCTCCAACGCCCGCTCCTCGTCCGCCCGGACGAGGAGGGATTCGGACGCTTCGGGGGTCAGCGGTACGAGGAAGTTCCCGAAGGGCGTCCGCAGCCGGACCGGGCGCCCGGAGCGGGTGCGCCGCAGGTGTTCCAGCAGGGCGCGCCGCACCCCTTCGCGAGTCAGGTGCTCCAGGCCGAGCGCGCGGGCCACGGCGTCCGTCCAGGGCAGGCGCTGGGCGACCATGGCCGCGGTGAACACGGCGTTCTCCAGGGCCCAAGCCGTCTCGGGGGGTCGCGGGGCGGTCTTGGCCGTGGAGTCGCCGTCGTGGTCGGAGGTCATCTCGCTGTCTCCCTGGGTCACTTGTCGCGCAGCATGTAGGGCTGGTTGCCGACGATGCGGCCGTCGTAGGCGCCGATCAGCGCGTTGACCGTCTCCCGGTGGTGCGCCATGGGGCCGCGCAGGGTGTCCGAGTAGGCCTGCGGAGCGTGCGACAGCGGGTAGTCGTACGACTCGTCCAGCCAGGCCAGTTCGACCCAGCTCGCGGGGATGTCATTGGGCGAGGCGGGGCCGCGGCCGTCGATCATCGGGATCACGTCGTGGTTGTTGACGAGGCTGATCACCCGGGTGGTGTGGTCGGCGGGCCGTTTGCCGTCGATGGGCGAGCCCACGGCGATCACGTGCGTGAGCTGGTAGCGGGAGGAAACCTCCACGTCCGCGGCGAGGTTCATCGCGGTCATGCCGCCCAGGCTGTGCCCGACGATCATGAGCTCCGACCCGGCCGGCACCCCGGCCCGCACCAGCAGCTTGCGCGCGGCGCGCGTGTACGTCGTATCCGTGCGCAGCAGCCCGTCGAACGCTCCGACCAGGTCCTGCGGGGTGCTGTTGCTCAGCAGGCCGAAGCTCGTTCCGGGCAGCAGCAGGACGTGCCGTACGACGCCGTCCGCGCACTCGATGCGGCGCAGCAGCACCAGCCCGTGATTGCCGAGGGCGCCGATGTCGTTGACGTAGCTGACGATGTCGTTTCCGGACGCGGCCAGCACCTTGTCCAGGATGGAGTCCGCGTCGGCCCGCTCGGCCCGGCCGGGGCCCGGGTTGAGGTACTTCAGCAGGGTGCTCGGCAGTCCGAGGAAGGGGTCGGTGACCGGCACTCCGCCGGCCAGCGTCACCCAGGAGAACTCGTCGTTGACCGGGTTCTCGTCGAGCAGGCCCAGCAGCGCGGACAGTTCCATGATCACAGGGCTCATCGTGGTCAGGGCCCGGGTGACTCCCAGGCGCTCGACGAGCGCGTGCGTGGCGCGCAGCGCCTCCAGCCTGTTCCCCGCCACCATGGCGTCGGTCAGCCGCCTGGCGAGCGGCGAGTCCAGATTGGGGTGATCGGAGGCGATCGCCCTGATCCGCAGGGCGAAGGCGTCCACGGCCATCGCCACGGCGGCCGGCCTGCGGTACGTCAAGTTTCCCGCGATCCGGGCCAGTTCCCCGGCCACTCCGCCGTTGGCCCCGAATCCGAGCCCCGCCGGGCTGGTCAGCGCACGTGCGCACGACACGGCCGTACCGAGCGCCCAGGCGGGGCGGCGCAGCGCCTCCAGTCCCACCCGCCAGCTGCTGAGGGCGCCCGTCAGCTCGGCGCCCGCCTGCTTCGCCGTGAGGGCGGCGTCCGCCAGCAGCACCGAGGCCGCGAGCAGCAGCTCCGGATCCGTGCGGCGCGGAGCCGGCCCGGAGACCGCCGCGGTTCCTGCCGCCCGGGTCACTGCGACCCTTGGGGCCGCTGTGCCCGTTGGGCCCGCTCCGGACCCCGCCGGGGTCGCGGATCCGGACGCGTCCGCGACCCCGGCGGGGTCCGCGGGCGCCTCCGCGGGCCTGCGCCCTGCGAGCGTCGAGCGAGCCGCCGTGCCCACCGCTTGAGCGGTCACGTTCCCACCTCCCGTGCCTGCGCAACGGCTTCGCCTGGGTTCCGTTGCCCGAACGGGCATGCTGGCATCGCGCGCGGTCCGTTCCGCGCGGCGATCCCCCGTCGGCGCGCGGCCCGCACCCGCGCCGTGGACGCGGGAAACCGCCGGATGCCCGTGGGGACCGTGGCCCTCGGGGCATCCGGCGGCGTGGCGGCACCCCCCGGGCCGCCGCCCTTTCGGTGATCACCCAAGGGTGAGCTCCGCGCTCGCGCGTTGACGCGCGCGCGGATCACCCCCGTACGGGGACCACCGGGTCTCGTCTCCCGCTCAGAGGGGCCGGGCGGGCTGGTCGCGCCAGAAGCCGCACTGGTGCTCGGCCGCGAAGGCCCGGTCGGGCCGGTCCCCCTCGGGCGCCAGCGTCAGTACCGTGCCGCCCGGTCCGGTGGCCGGCCAGGTGGCCTGGCCCGCGACCGCGGGAACACCGTGGCGGGCGAAGGCGCCCCAGTAGCGCTTCATCCTTGTCGCCAGGGCGACTTGGACGGAGCTGAGGGGCCGCTCGCCCATCGTGAAGTCGTGCAGGTAGGCGAGTTCGGCACTGTGCGCGTTCGACTCGTCCAGGCCGGGGACCTGCGCGCCCGCCAGGGTCGGCGAGTCGGGGTCGTCGAACTCGTAGGCGAAGGTGGGTACCTGGCGGGCGAACGACTGCGCCGTCCGGGCGGTTTCGCAGGCGAACGTCGAATCGGTCATGACCGCCGACAGCGCCAGGTACGGGGATCCGTGAGCGGCCACCGGGTAGCGGGCGAGGACCTCCGGCCCGGCCGCGCCGTAGCCCGCGAGGACCTGCTGCGCGTACTGCTCCGCCGTCAGGGCGGGCTGGGTCAGCGCGACGAACAGGCGCGCCTCGGAGCGGGTGCTCCCGATCAGGACCGGGACCTTGTTCCAGACCCCGGCCGCGATCGCGGCGGCCGGATCCCGCGGCAGCAGGCCGTCGCCCGACGCGGGACCCGACGTGGGCAGCGTACGGGCCGCGTCCACCAGCGACTGCCCGGAAACGGAGCGCAGGCACGCCACGACCCCGACCGGATCGGGACAGCCCGCGCTCGCGGCGAAGGCCCGCGCCTCGGACTCGGCCCGCGCGCCGTCGGGGGTGCGCAGCAGCGTGCAGGGCCCGCTCTGCAGGACGGCCCGGTGGAACAGCCCGGCCGCCGGCGGGGCGGCGAGCAGTCCGCACACCGAACCGCTGCCCGCGGACTGGCCGGAGACCGTGACGTTGCCCGGGTCACCGCCGAAGGCCGCGATGTTCTCCCTCGTCCAGCGCAGGGCCTGGATCTGGTCCATCAGGCCGAAGGAGCCGGAGCGCAGTGCGTTCTGGCGGCCCAGTTCGGGGAGGCCCAGGTAACCGAGCTGGCCGAGGCGGTAGTTGATGCTGATCACGACGGAGCCCGTCAGCTCGGCCATGGTGCGACCGCCGAACTGTGTGCCGGTGCCCTGGCTGTACGCGCCCCCGTGCATCCAGAGGATCACCGGCAGCCGGGCCCCCGCGCGGGCCCGGCCGGGCCGGTACACGTCCAGGTACAGGCAGTCCTCGCTGACGGCCGAGGGGTCGCGCAGCCCGAACGGCGAGAACTGGAGGCAGGCGGGGGCCTGTTCGACGGCCTCGCGCACTCCGTTCCAGCGCGGGGGCGGCTGCGGGGCGCGCAACCGGTTCTCCCCGACCGGTGCGGCGGCGTAGGGCACGCCGAGGAACTCCTGCGCCCCGTCGTGGGCGCGGCCGCGCAGCGCGCCCTGCGCGACGGAGACCACCGGGCGCGGCGAGCCGTCCGGCGGGCCGCCCGGAACTCCGCCGGGAAGCCCGCCGGGAGAGGCGGCGGCCGGGAGCGCGGTGGCGATCAGCGCGGTGAGGGCAAGTGCCGTGGCGAATAAGGGTCTTGCCGTTGCCGTGGAAAGCCGGGCGATCCGGTGCGAGAGCCGTTGCATCCGTACTCCTGGGTCGGGGACCGTCCGGGGGCGGGACGGGGCGCGGAACGCCCGCCCCGCCTCCGGAAGGCCGGCTGGTGTGGTCGGCGGGACTGCCGGGTTGCCTACGGACGGAGCCCGTTGAGCAGGGCGGCGGTGACGGCGAAGTCGACCGGTCCGGTGTTCCAGTCGGCGTTCATCGGGCTGACGGCGATCTTCCCGGCCGCCACTGCTTCCACGTCGCTGCCGCGGGCCGGCGTCTTCAGGTCCACCGTCACGCCGACCTTCCAAGTGCCGTCGCCGGCATCGGTGAAGTCGGCCTTCAGGAGCGCCTGCGCGTCCTGGAAGGTGGTGGCCACCCCGGCCGGGGTGCCCTTCCCGTCGGCGCCGATGACGGGGTGGTTGACGTTGAGGCCGACACCCTGGGGCAGCAGGGGGCCGGAACGGGCGCGCGAGCGCAGCCGGTCGATCAGCTTGACGGCGAAGTCGAGCGTCGGACCCATCGCGTTGACCGTGGTGACGGGGTCGGGGGCCGAGAGACCACCGGTGCTCAGGGCGATGGCGGGCACGCCGGCGTCCAGCGCGGCGACGGCGCCGCCGACCGTGCCGGAGTGGCTGGCGAGCGCGGCCACGTTCGGGCCGAAGTTGGTGCCCGACACGACGAGATCGGGCGCTCGCCCTTCGAACACCTCGGAGAGCCCGAAGTTCACCGAGTCGCCCGGGGTTCCGTCGACCGCCCAGACCTTCGGCTCGGGGTGGCGGACCGTGAGGGACGGGGAGTTGGACGTCTTCGTACCGGCGCCGCTCTGGTTGGTCAGCGGCGCCACGATGGTGACGTCGTGCCCGGCGGCGGTCAGCCGCGCGAAGGCCAGCCGGATGCCGGGCGCGCTGTAACCGTCGTCGTTGGTGAGCAGGATCCGCAGCGGGCCCGCGGGCACCGGTGCGGGCGCCGGCCCTGCCTGCGGCTCGGCCGCGGCGGCGGGCACCGTACCGGCGAGGGCCGGCGCGCAGAGCAGCAGGGCGGCCAACGGCAGAACTCGCTTGCTTTGCAAGGAACGCTCCTTCGGAGAGGAAGTGGAAACGGGGAACTGGAAACCGGAAACTGGGTAGGAAGAACCGGAATCGGGTGAGGGCGGCCTGGAAGGGGTGGGGCCCGGCGGGCTCGCGACCCTCGGCGCGAGCCCGCCGGAGTGCGGGCCGGGCCGCCGCCCGGGAGGGGCGGCCCGGAGGTTGGGGGCGGAACCCGAGGTCGGAGACCTTTACGGGGTCCGGTCCGGCCGGATCAGCGCACGCTGCGGATGGGGAGGATCGCCAGTGCGCCGATCAGCGAGAGCGCGCCGCCGACCAGGAACAGCGGGGTGTAGCCGCCCAGGGTGGTGACCACGGCCGAGGCGACGAACGGGGCGATGATCTGGGGCCCGGCGTTCGCGATGTTCAGTACGCCCATGTCGCGGGCGGCGTCCTCGGCCCGGGGCAGCACCAGGGTGACGAGCGCGGTGTCGACGGCCATGAAGCATCCGAAGGCCAGGCCGTTGAGCGCGCTGAACACGAGCATGCCCGTCCACGTGGGACTGACGACGGGGACCACCATGACCAGCCCGGCGAGGGCGGCCGAGACTCCGACGAACACCTTGCGGCGGTTCCAGCGGTCGGACAGCAGCCCGCCGACCACCGTGGAGACGGCCATCGCGACCATCGACACGGGGGTGAGCACCGCCATCGCGGCGGGCGGGGTCAGCCCCGCGGGGAGCGCGATGTGGTCGCCCAGGATGTAGAGCTGGTAGCCGACCACCGAGAAGTACCCGAGGACCATCAGGGCGCGCCCGATGAACGCCCATCGGAAGTCGTGGTTGGCGAGCGCCGAGAGGAAGGCCTTGATCTGGGCCCCGTTGGGAGCGGCGGGCGCGTCCGGGGCAGGCTCCGAGCGCGGCAGGTCCCGGCAGAAGGAGGTGAGGAGCAGCGCGGCTCCGGCGATGACCCCGCCGAAGACGAGGTAGCCGGTGCGCAGGTGCTCCGAAGTCTGGGAGGCGATCAGCACGCCGACCGTGCCGCCGATGGGCAGGCCCAGTCCCACCAGGGCGGACGCGGTACCGCGCCGGGCTGCGGGCACCCGGTCGGGCACGATCGCGGTGACGGCGGCCTGGTAGATGTTCATGGTCGCCTGCACCAGGCACCAGCCGATCCCGACGAGCAGCGCGGTACTGACGCTGCCGAGGACGGCGAGGCCCACGAGCGAGCCGATCGCACCGCCCAGGACCCAGGGGTTGCGGCGGCCGCTGCGGTCGGAGAGGGCGCCGGCGATCGGATTGAACGCGGTGGCGAAGATCGCGCTGATACCGCCGATGAGGCCCAGTACCGCCACCTTGTCGTCGCCGGCGATCGCGGCGATCTGGGTGGGCAGGAGGACGGAGCCGACGCCCATGTAGACGGCCATCATCGCGGAGTTCGCGACGAGCAGGAGCAGCAGGAGCCCGCGTCCGCGGGAGGGTTCGGGATCCGCCGGGGCGGGCGGGTCGATGATCTCGTTCGTAGCCATGACGACTCCTCGGGGGACGGAGCGGGGAGGTGGCGTGGGGGGACCGCCGGTGCGGTGCGCGGGGAGGGCGGAGACGCCGGGGGTGCGGTTGCGCACGAGGCGTCGCCTGGAAATGCCGCGCCGAGCGCGAGGCGGCTGACGCGGTGCGGTTGCTCGGCGCGGTGCGTGCGGTGCCTGCGGGCGGTGCGGTGCGGGGTTGCTGTGGTGCGGGGTTGCTGTGGTGCGGTGGGGCTGCCGTGCGGTGGGGCTGCTGTGCGGTTAACCCGATGTTGTTACACGTGTCACTTCAGGTGCTTGGACACTGTGTAGCACTCACTCACCGGTCTCGCCAAGGGTTGACGCAGAGCTCCGTACAGATCGTGACCCCTAGACGAAGTCCAGGTCGATCACGTGTAACCAACCAAATGCGGCCTACGGACGCGTCCGGCCCGGCCGAGAACCCTCTTGCACTTGTGGCGACGGTCACGCTTCCGCAATACTCCGTGCCGCACCGCGCCGACCCCACCACCACGCCCCGGCAGAGCCCGCCCACCCCTGCGGGGCTCGACCACGGCTTCGGCGCGCCTTCGGGCCGGCGCACCCTGGGACGCTCGGCCGACTCGGTGCGGGTCGGCCGATCCGGCCGGACTCGGCAAACCGGCCCGGGTACGCCCGCGTGGGCACGCCCACTTCCAGACGCCCACTTCCGCACGCCCGCTTCGGCACACCCAATTCCGCACGCCCACTTCGGCACGCCCACTTCGGTGCCGCTGCTTCGATGCGCCCGCTTCCGCTCGTCCCCGCGCTTCGCGCCCGTCCGCCGCCTTCCCGTGCGCCCCCACGCCGGGAAGGCGGCTGCGAAAGGTTCCTCCATGTCCGGCTTCTTCGGTCACGCCCCCACCCCGCCCCCGATCCCCCTCCAACCGCCCAGGAGACCCGTCCCCGCGGCTCCGCCCCGCCACGCCCTCGCCTGGGGCGTGGCACTCCTCCTGCTGTCCGTGCTGATGGGAGTACTCCTGCGCGTGGACGAACAGCCCTTCTTCCAGGGCCTCGACGATGCGTGGGCCGCTTCGCTGGAGGGCTCGCCCTCGGACACCGCCAGCGGGTTCGCCACCGTTCTCGACCGCCTGGGCGGGCCACTGGGCACGGTCGTGCCGCTGCTGCTGATGGGCTGCCTGTGCATGTACGGGCGCTGGCGGTCGGCGCTCTTCGTCTTCACGACCGCAATCGTGGCCAACGTGCTCCTGGTGCTGCCGCTCAAGGCGCTGGCCGACCGGCCGCGACCCCCGCACACCTGGGTTCTGGTCAACGACGGCTCGTACCCCTCCGGCCAGGTCTTCAGCGCGGTGGCCCTGGTGATGGCAGCCGCGGTGGTGCTGTTCCCGCCGGGTGGCCGACGCTGGTGGTGGCTGTTCGGCGCGGGCTACACCGGCGCCATGATGTGGAGCCGCACCTGGCAGCACGCCCAGTGGCTGAGCGACACCTTCGCCGGCGCCCTCGCCGCAGTGGGGGCCTGCCTGCTGCTGTGGCGGGCGTTCGCCGCCCTGCTGGAAACGGAGGCCGAACGCATGGCGGCCGACACCCTCTGGACTTAGCCGCCCTCCGCAACGGCCGGGCCGACGACCCGGCGGGCCGGTCGGCCCGCCGCAGCGGGCCGGTTCCGGCCGGGTGCGGCCGTGCGGGTCGCCGTGGTCACCCGACCGCCGGGAAGGCCACTGCCTCCGTCCCCTTGAGCGCCAGGCCGACGTACTCGTTGACCGCGTAGGGTGCGATGCCGGGGGACGTGGGCAGGCCCTCGCCCGTGCGGGCATCGAGAGCCACCGGGCCGTTCTCCGTACTGCCGTAGATCCGACCGTGCCACACGGCGGTCACGCGCGGCGCGATGCGGTAGGCGGTCCGGTTCGGCAACTTCCACAGCAGCTCACCGCCGGCGGCATCGAAGGCCCACACGGAGCGACCGTCCCGGCTCCCGAAGCAGACGAGTGCGCCGATGCCGTCGTAGGCACACTCGGCGGGTCCGAAGTCCTCCGGGAGGACGTGCCGGACCACGCCGGTCAGCGGGTCGACGAGCCGGCGACGGATCAGATCGAAGTCGGACGTGCTCCTCCACGAGACGGCGACGAGGTGCGGTCACCGGTGCCCACGGCCGGATGTTCGCCGTCCTCCCCGCGCCAGCGCCGGTCTCCGGTGTCCAGGTCGAATCCGGCAACGGCTCCGTACTCGCTCTCGATCCCGTCCTCGGTAATGCCCGCCACCATGCCCTTCGTGACCACCTCCGCCCTGAGCAGGTCACGCGTCCACAGCACTCGACGGCTCACGAGGTCGATGGCGTAGGTGGTGTGGGCGGAGGGCGCGAAGGCACCGATCCCCACGACTGCGACATGGCCCGAGCTACCGACGATGCGCGCACTCAGCGGGCTCCGCACGTTCTTCGCCCACTCCGGAACGGTCAACGACAGCCGCCATGCCACCCGTCCGGCGGCCGCGTCAACCGCCATGAGCTCCACGGAGGTTCGTGCGACCTGCGTTCCGGTCCCGGGCCGCTCCACCACGAACGAAGCGAGGACCAGCGGCTCCGCGCCCTCCGTGATCGCCACCGGGTACGCGAAGGACCCGCCCTGCGGATCCGTCACCGGGGCGACGTCCGGCGCAAGGGCGGTCGAGGCGCCGCTGGCGGTGTCGAAGACGAGCGGCCGGTCCCGCGTACCCACGTAGGCCTTCTCCCCGTAAAGCGCCACGGGACTCTTCACCGGCTCCGCCTCTTGCCCTTTGCGGGTGAAGAGCCCGGCGGTGGCCTCCTCGGGCATCGGAACACCGGCCTCGGCGTCGAACTTCGCCGGCGGTTCGAAGACCGCGCGGGCGGCCTTCGGCGAGGTGTTCGTCGGTCCGTTCTGCTGTGGGCCGCAACCCGTGACGGCAGCCCACAGGAGCAGCGCGGTGAGAACCCAACGGCCGACGGGGCGGCTCGACTTCACGCATGCCTCATCCGCTCGGTGACCAGGCGATCGCCCTACGGCGGACGGACGTGGAGGACAGCCGCACCCACCCGGGCGGCGGCACGCACGGCCCGAATCCGCCCCGCCCGACCATCCACCCCGCACGGGCCACACCCATCCCACCCACCCAGCCCGGTTATCGCGAAACATTGACGGTCGCAGATTTCACGCCATATTCTCGGCGGGTCGGCGCGCGTTCGGCGCGCGGCCCAGGAAGGATCGACTCATGGCACCCACCCCAGGACCCGATCAGCCCGATCAGCCCGTGGCACATCCGCCCGCGGGCCCGCTCCGCGGCGCGATCGAGGACGGGCTCGCCGTTTTCCGGGCCGTGCCCTACGCGGCGCCCCCGGTCGGCACGTCGCGCTGGCGGCCCGCGCGGCCGCATCCGGGCTGGAGCGGCACCCGGGACGCGACCGCCGACGGGCCCAGCGCCCCGCAGATGCACATGGAGGGTGGCGACCCCGTCCTCGGCGGGCACGGTGCGCCGCCCTTCGACGAGGACTGCCTGACCCTCGACATCTGGACGCCCGCCGTCGACGACGCCCGGCGGCCCGTGCTCGTCTGGATCCACGGCGGCGGCTTCGTCTCCGGTTCCGGGTCGCTGCCGAACTACTCCGGCGCGACCTTCTCCCGCGACGGAGACTTGGTCGTCGTCAGCATCAACTACCGCATCGGCCCGCTCGGTTACCTCCTCACGGACATGGACACGGACACCGACACCGAGGACGGGCCGGACGGCTCCGGCGCCAACCACTGGCTGACCGACCAGCTCGCCGCCCTGCGCTGGGTACGGGAGAACATCTCCGCCTTCGGCGGCGACCCCGGCTCGATCACCGTCGCGGGCCAGTCGGGCGGCGCGGTGTCCACGGCCGCCCTCGCCGGGCTGCCGGAAGCCCAGGACCTGATCCGGCGGGTGATCCTGATGAGCCCGCCCTTCGGCCTGGACCTTCCCGCACCCGACGCCTACCGGGAGCGCACCGCCGCGTACCTGGAGCTCGCCGGGGTCAAGAACCTGGCCGAGCTGCGCGCCGTGCCCTGGCCCGAGCTGATCGGCGCCATGGGCGGGCTCTTCGCGCTGACCACGCGCTGGGGGTACTGGCCCACTCCGTTCCTGCCCGTGATCGACGGAGTCACCCTGCCGCGCCACCCGGCGCAGGCCCTGCTGCACGGCGCCGCCGCGGGCATCGAGGTGATGATCGGCTGGACCCGGGAGGAGGCCAACTTCGGCTTCGCCCTCAACGAGGCCTACGCCGCGGCCTCCCGGGAGCAGGTGACCGACCGGATCGCGGAGACCTTCGGCCCCGAGGCGGCCCCCGGCGTCTACGCGGCGTACGAGCACGCGCGCCCGGGCGCCGGTCCGGCCGGCGTCCTGATGGACCTCATCACCGACGAGCTCTTCCGGGTGCCGGCCCTCCGGCTGGCCGAAGCGCGGGCAGCGGCGGGCCACCCGGTGTGGGCCTACCAGTTCGACCTCCCCGCGGCCGCATACGACGGCCGGCTCGGAGCGGCGCACTGCCTCGAACTGCCCTTCGCCTTCGCCAACTTCGACCAGTGGGCGCACGCACCCCTGGTGGCCGGCCTCGACCCCGCCGTCCGGGACGGCCTCGCGCACACCATGCACGAGGCCTGGATCGCCTTCGTCCGCACCGGTGACCCGAACCATCCGGGCATGCCGACGTGGAGCCCGTACGAGAAGGACACCCGCACCACGATGCGCTTCGACTCCGTGGTGACCGCCCTCGACGACCTCGCCGGGGACTCCCTGCGCCTGCACGAGGGGGCGCTCGACCCACCCCGGTGACGCCTCCGCCTCCCGGGTCCGCCCATCCGGGCGGACCCGCGCTCCCTTGATCTAACTCGTGTAACCTTCGAAAGGAAGGTATCGAGCCGATCAAAAGGAGCGTCGATCGACGTCATGGCCAAAGACACTCCCGTTCCGGCGTCCCCGACCAGCGCCGACGTGGCCCGCCTCGCCGGGGTGTCCCGCGCCACGGTCTCCTTCGTCCTCAACGACACCCAGGGCCACCGCGTCGGCGAAGCCGCCCGCGCGCGCGTCCTCGACGCCGCCCGGCAGCTCGGCTACGTACCGCACGCCGCGGCCCGGTCCCTGCGGGCCGGCCGCAGCAATCTCGTCCTGATGCCCTCGTCGATCTCCGCGGTCGGCCGCCTCGTCAGCGACTGGGTCGACGACCTGCACAGCGAGCTGGACCGGCACGGCTACACCGCGGTCCTGCACGCGGGTCGCTTCACCGACTCCCTGGACGCCGCCCGCGCCTGGGCCGAACTGCGCCCCGCGGCCGTCATCGCCCTCGACGGCGACCGCCTCACCGCGCAGGCCGCGGAGCTGCTGCGGCGCGCCGGGGTGCGGGGACTCCTCGCCTTCGCCTCCCGTCCCGTCCCGGGCGTGCACACCATCGGCTTCGACCACGCCCTGATCGGCGCCACCGCCGCCGAGCACCTGATCGCCCGCGGCCGGACCCGTATCGGCGTGGTCATGCCCCAGGAGCGCGGCCTCGGCCTGTTCGCCGCGCCGCGGCTCGCGGGCGCCGAATCGGTCGCCGCCCACCACATGGCCACGGTGACCCCGGTGGAGCTCTCGTACACCCGGGAGTCCGCGACCGCGCTGGCGAGGCGCTGGCGGAGCCTCGGGCTGGACTCCGTGTTCGCGTACAACGACGAGTACGCCGCCCTGCTCCTCCACGCGCTGCGGGCCGAGGGGATCTCCGTACCGCAGGACGTGGCGGTCGTGGGCTCCGACGACCTGGTCCTCTCCGCGCTCCAGGACCCCCCGCTGACCTCGATCCGCCTGGACCTGGCCTCGCCGGCCATGGTCGCCGACGCCGTGCACGAGCTCATCGAGACGGGCACCACGGCGCCCGTGCCCGAGATAGAGGCGGTCCTGATCCAGCGCGAGACCTCGTAGGCCTGGCGGGGCACGACCTGCGGCGTGCCGCGTTCCGTCACCCCCCACTCCGACCTGTCGGCCAGGCGGCGGTACCACCAGAACCGTGTCCGCCCCTGGCGCCGGTGCGCGAACGGGTCCGTGGAGAGTCCATGAATCCGGGACGGTGGGGTCGGCCCCCAGGTGCGGGAGAGCGGTTGTTCCGCGCGCAGTGCGCGTGGCCGTCCACGCGCCATGAGCCTTTCGGCACATGATCACACGAGCCATGGCGCCAGGCGTCCGTGTCCCGCTCCACCCGCTTGCGGCGTCCGTCGCGCCTACGGGCGGCCACCCGGAAGCGGCCCGGCACCGTGCCCGGCGCCCCGTGTCGGGGCGGCCGGTGCGGGGCCGGGCCGTTGACCTTTCCGGGGTTCAGGCGGTCAAGTGGCGGACGAGGAAGGCGACGCTGTCGGCGACGATGCGGTCTATGTCGGGCGAGCCCAGGAAGATGTGGTCGGCGCCTTCGACGGGAGTCAAGGTGACCTCGCCCCCGGCCTTCGCGAGAGCCGTGGCGAGCTCCTCGCTCTGGCTGTAGGGCACCAGTCCGTCCAGGGTTCCGTGGATCAGCAGGAACGGCGGCGGGTCCGAGCCCTCGACGGCGTACGTGACGGGGCTCGCGGCACGCGCCAGCTCGGGGCGTTCGGCGACGGACGCGCCGAGGAGGGCTTCGTACGGGTCGGGGAACTCGGCTCCGCCGGGCAGCGGCGGGAACGGCGGCATGGGGTGCTCGGCGAGGGTGACCAGGTCGGAGACCCCGTACCAGTCGACGACGGCCCGTACGGCGGTGTCGCCGGCGCCCACTCCGTGCGCGCCCTCCAGCTCGGCGGCGTCCGGGGTGTTCGCGCCGACGACCCCGGCCAGGGCCGCGAGGTGGCCGCCGGCGGACTCGCCCCAGACCCCGATGCGGTCCGGGTCGATGCCCAGGACGGAGGCGAACTGGCGGACGTAGCGGATCGCGGCCTTCACGTCGTGCAGCTGGGCCGGGAACGGGGCTTCCAGGCTGTGCCGGTAGTCGATCGAGACGAGGGCCAGCCCGGCCCCCAGTACCGACCCGTGCAGCAGCTCCACGGGCACGGTCGGCGGCGGGTAGCGCCGGTCGCCGTCCAGCCAGCCGCCGCCGTGGATCCACACCACCGCCGGGAAGGGGCCCTCGCCCGCGGGTACCCGGACGTCGAGCAGCCGCGGACGGTAGCCGGGCGAGGTCGCGTAGGTGATCCCCTCGAAGCGGCGGACCCCGTCCGCGTCCACGACGGCGGACTCGGGGGTCCGGTACGGCGGAGGCGGCCAGGTCATGTCCGCCGGATCGATCGCGGCGGGGAGCGATTGCGTCATTGCGGCCCTTCCAATCTGTTGGGCCCGGGGGCCCGAGGGGTTCAGGTGCGGGGTCCCGCCCCGGCCGCGCGAGCACCGAGTACTCGGCGCGGAGCACTGAGTACCGAGCGCCGAGGACTACGGACAAGGCTTCGTAACGTATGTCCGAAATGCTTGCGCGAGCCGGGGAGGAGGCCTAGCGTGTTACACGTGTAATCACGACTCTAGCGACGCGTTTCCGCAGACCACAAGAGCACGGGCAGTCCAAGTTCCTCGGCAGTTACACGAGCCACCGCGCGAATGTCGTCGCCTTCCCCTCCGGGAGCACGCCATGCCCACCTCCGCACCCCCCACCATCCAGCCGGTCGCCGACCAGGCCGCCGCGACCGCCCTGGCCTGCGCGACCGCCTCCCGGCCTCGCGGATTCGACCACTGGGCCGCGGAGCCCACCGCGGCGACCGTCCCCCTGATCCGCTCCCGCGTGCGCTCGGTGCTCGACGGCTGGGAGATCTCCGCGGAGATCGCGGACGTCCTGCTGCTGGCCGTGAGCGAGCTGGTCGGGAACGTCGTCCTGCACGCCGCCGACGCGGGCCGCCTGCGCGTCGGGATCTCCCTGCGAGGGGGATGGCTCCAGCTGGAGGTCGCCGACGGAGCCTCGTCCCTGCCGCGACTGCCGCACCCGCGGGGCGAGGTCGACCCGGACGCCGAGGACGGTCGCGGCCTGCTGATCGTGCACCTGATGGCCACCGAGGCGGGCGGTCAACTCAGCGTCCAGGCCGATGAGTTCGGCAAATCCGTACGGGTGCGCGTGCCGGCCGCCTGACACGAGTGCCGGTGCGGATCCGCGCGCACCGGGGGGCTCGGGGAAAGGGCCGAGACAGGTCCACCGAGGGGGTGACCCGCAGCCACTCGGGGGACGATCGCCTCACAAAAATATGGCGAGGAATTGACGGCCGCCAATTTATCGAGATACTTGCCCCATCTCCCCCGCTGCTCCCTGATTGAGGTGCCGCCCCATGGAGCTCTCCCCTTCGGCGCACGCCGATACCTTCTGCCGCGACCGGCTCCCGCCGTTCGACCTCTGGCCCGAACTCCACTTCGACCTCCAGGAGTTGGACTACCCGGACCGGCTCAACTGCGCCCACAGCCTCCTCGACGACGCCGTCGAGCGCTGGGGACCCGACCGCCCCTGTCTGCTGACCACCGAAGAGCGCTGGACGTACGGCGAGCTGCTGCTGCGCGCCAACCAGGTCGCCCAGGTGCTCACCGAGGACCTGGGCCTGCTCCCCGGGAACCGCGTGCTGCTGCGCGGCCCGAACAACCCCTGGCTCGTCGCCGCCTGGTTCGGCGTGCTCAAGGCGGGCGGAGTGGCCGTCACCACGGTGCCGCTGCTGCGCGCCGCCGAGCTCGCCGCACTGTGCGAGATCAGCCGCCCCTCCGTCGCCCTGTGCGACCACCGCTACATCGAGGAACTCCAGGCCGCGGCCGAAGCAGCCGCTGACGCCGCCCCCGAAGCCCACGCCGAAGCCGGCCCCGGCCGGGCCACCGCCCCGCGCGTGGTCGCGTACGGCGGCCCCGGCGAGGACGACCTCACCGTCCGCTGCGCGGCCAAGGCCGGGGTCTTCGCCTCCGTGGACACCGCCGCGGACGACGTGGCCCTGATCGCCTTCACCTCCGGCACCACCGGGCGCCCGAAGGCGACCCTGCACTTCCACCGGGACGTGCTCGCCAACGCCGACACCTTCTCCCGGCACGTCCTGCGGCCGCAGCCCGACGACGTGTTCACCGGCACCCCGCCGCTCGCGTTCACCTTCGGGCTCGGCGGGCTGGTGGTCTTCCCGCTGCGCGTCGGGGCCGCCACCCTGCTCGTGGAGACGGCGACGCCCGGGCAGCTGGCCGAGCTCGTGGCCGCGCACGGGGTGACCGTCCTGTTCACGGCGCCCACCGCCTACCGCGCGATCCTGGCCGCGGGCGCCGCCGACCGGCTGGCCGGGCTGCGCCGCTGCGTCTCGGCGGGCGAGCCCCTGCCCGCCGCCGTGTGGGAGGAGTTCCACGCCGCCACCGGGCTGCGCATCATCGACGGCATCGGCGCCACCGAGATGCTGCACGTGTTCATCTCCGCGGCCGACGGGGACATCCGTCCCGGCTCCACGGGCCGGCCCGTCCCTGGCTACCGGGCCGCAGTGGTGGACGCGGACGGGGTGCCCGTCCCCGACGGGCAGCCCGGCCTGCTCGCCGTCACCGGGCCCACCGGCTGCCGCTACCTGGACGACCCGCGCCAGACCACGTACGTCCGGGGCGGCTGGAACATCACGGGCGACACCTACGTCCGCGACGCCGAGGGCTACTTCTGGTACGTGGCCCGCAGCGACGACATGATCGTCTCCTCGGGCTACAACATCGCGGGGCCCGAGGTCGAGAAGGCGCTGGCCGACCATCCGTACGTGGCGGACTGCGGCGTCGTCGGGGTCCCCGACGAGCGGCGCGGGATGCTCGTCAAGGCGTACGTGGTGCTGCGCGCGGGCGTCCCGGCCGCCCCGGAGACCGTGCGCACGCTCCAGGAGCACGTCAAGGCGGCCATCGCCCCCTTCAAGTACCCGCGCGCGGTGGAGTTCGTCGCCGAGCTCCCCCGTACGGAGACCGGCAAGCTCCGGCGCGCCGAACTCCGCACCCGGGGAGGGGAACCGGCCGAAGCCGCCCCCAGCGCCCCGGCGGCGGACGACGGCGGCTGCGCCGCCGGGTGTCCCGAGGCGCAGGTGCCGGACCTGCCGAGCGTGGTCGTCGAGCGGCGGGTCGAGTGGACCGACACCGACGCGGCGGGCCACTACCACCACTCCACCGTGATCCGCTGGGTCGAGGCGGCCGAGGCCGTGCTGCTGCGCCGCCTGGGCCTGTCGCACCTCTTCGGCAGCACGCCCCGGGTCCACTTCGAGGCCGACTACCGGGCCCGGCTCTGGTTCGGCGAGGCCGTACGGACCGAACTGCGGGTCACCAAGGTCGGCACGAGCTCCCTCCACTACGCCTTCACCGTCCGCGGCGAGCCGGGCCCGGAGGGCCCCGAGGGCCCGGACGGTGCGGTGGCCGCCAGCGGCCGGATGGTCATCGCCCATTCCGCCGCCCGCGCGACCGGGACCACCCCGTGGCCCGCCGAGGTCCGCGAGGTCCTCACGAAGGCGGGCCGGCAGGCCCCCGAACTGATCGAGAACAACCGAGGAGGCGCCCCGTGCGCATAGCAGTCATCGGAGGCGGGCCGGGCGGCCTGTACTTCGCCGCCCTGGCCAAGCAGATCTCCCCGCACTGGGAGGTGACCGTCTGGGAGCGCAACGCTCCCGACGACACCTTCGGCTTCGGGGTGGTCTTCTCCGACGAGACCCTCGACGGCATCGCGCAGGCCGATCCCTTCGTGCACGCCGCGATGTCGGCGGAGTTCGCCCGCTGGAGCGACATCGACGTCCGCCACCGCGGCCGGACCCTCACCTCCGGCGGGCACGGTTTCG
The DNA here is from genome assembly GCF_036127095.1 of Streptomyces sp. NBC_00335. Lineage (GTDB taxonomy): Bacteria > Actinomycetota > Actinomycetes > Streptomycetales > Streptomycetaceae > Streptomyces. Next base: position 8,126,785 of record NZ_CP108006.1, on the reverse strand, counting down.
CCGCCCTGGGCCGCCGGAGGCTCCTGCAGATCCTCCAGGAGCGCTGCGCCGCCCTGGACATCGACGTCCGCTACCGCACGCAGTCCCCTCCGCCGGAGCAACTGGCCTCGGAATACGACCTGGTGGTCGCCTGCGACGGCGTGCGCTCGGCCACCCGGGCCGCCTACGCCGACACCTTCGGCACGGATCTCGACGAGCGCGCGGGCCGCTACATGTGGCTCGGCACGGACAAGGTCTTCGAGGCCTTCACCTTCATCGTCGAGGAGCGCGACTTCGGCACGCTCCAGGTGCACGCGTACCCGTACGACGACGCCCGTTCCACCTTCATCGTGGAGATGGACGAGGAGACGTGGCAGCGCGGCGGCTTCGCCGGTTCCGCCGGCCCGGACCTCGCGCCCGGCGCCAGTGACGAGGAGGGGATCCGCCGCTGCGAGGAGGTCCTCGCCGAGCACCTGGACGGCCACCGGCTCATTCCCAACAACTCCAAGTGGCTGCGCTTCACCACCGTGCGCAACCGCACCTGGCGCCACGGCAACACCGTGCTGCTCGGGGACGCGGCGCACACCGCCCACTTCTCCATCGGCTCGGGCACCAAGCTCGCCATGGAGGACGCCCTCGCGCTGGCCGCCTGCCTGCACGAGCACCCCGACGTGGAGAGCGCGCTGGCCGCCTACGAGGACGAGCGCAGGCCCGTCGTGGAGTCCACGCAGCGGGCGGCGCAGGCCAGCCTGGAGTGGTTCGAGAACATCGACCGGTACACCGGTCAGGACCCGCACCAGTTCGCCTTCAACCTGCTGACCCGCAGCCGCCGGGTCACCTACGACAACCTGCGGGTGCGCGACGAGGAGTTCACCACCGCCGTCAACGCCTCGGCGCCGGTCCCGCCCATGTTCCGGCCCTTCCGGCTCGGCGGCCTGCGCCTGCGCAACCGGATCGTCGTACCGCCCATGGCCCTGTCGACGGCCGTCGACGGAGTTCCCGGCGACTTCGACCTCGTCCACCTGGGCACCCAGTCCCTCGGCGGCGCGGCCCTGGTCATCGCCGGAATGACGGCGGTCAGCGCCGACGGCCGCACCGACGCGGGCTGCCCGGGGCTGTGGACCGACGAGCAGGAGGCCGCCTGGGGCCGGATCACCGCCTTCGCGCACGGCCAGTCCGACACCTGCCTCGGCATCCAGCTCACCCACGCCGGCCGCCGGGCCACCGGGGGCCGGCCCCTGGCCGCGTCCCCGCTGCCCTGGGAGGAGGGCGGCCAACTGCCCCGCGAGGCGAGCCGCACCGATATGGACCTGGTCGTACGGGACTTCGTGCGCGCGGCCGAGCGCGCCGACCGGGCCGGCTTCGACGTGCTGGAACTCCATTACGGGCACGGCCATTTGATGTCCGGGTTCCTCTCCCCGCTGACCAACCTGCGCACCGACGAGTACGGCGGGCCGGTCGCGAACCGGCTGCGCTTCCCGCTCGAAGTGCTGCGCGCCGTACGGACGGTGTGGCCGGCCGGGAAGGCCCTGCTGGTCCGCGTCTCGGCCGCCGACTGGGCCGCGGGCGGCCTCGACGAGGCCGACGCCGTGCACATCGCGCGCGCCCTGGCCGCGGCGGGCGCCGACGGGATCGACGTCTCGACCGGCGAGGTCGTCTCCCACGAGCGGCCGGCCTTCGGCCGCAGCTACCAGACCCCGTACGCCGACCTGATCCGCAACACCACCGGGGTGGCGACCATCGCCGTCGGCGCGATCTCCACCTACGACGACGTGAACTCGGTGATCCTGGCGGGCCGCGCCGACCTGTGCGCGGTGGGCCGCGCCCAGCTCCACGACCCGCTGTGGACCCTGCACGCGGCCGTGGCGCAGGGGTACCGCGGGCCGGCCGCGCCGTGGGCCCGGTCCTGGCGGGCCGGCAGCGCGCGGCCGCCGGCGGCGCGCACCGACCGGGTGCCGCCCCGCCTCGAACTGCTGCGGCGGCCCGCCGCACCGGTGCACCAGCGATGGCTGCCGCGCGTCGCCGCGCCGGCCCTCTGAACGGAACGGCCGAGATTCCCATGGAGACCCGTCCCCCGAACGACCTGCCCCGTTTCACCGCGGCCGCCGTCCAGGCCGCTCCCGTCTACCTCGATCCCGCCGCCACCGTCGACAAGGCCGTCGCCCTGATCGCGGAGGCCGCCGGGAAGGGCGCCGAACTCGTCGTCTTCCCCGAGGCGTTCGTCCCCGGCTACCCGTACTGGAACTGGACGATGAACCCGGTCCAGGGTTCGCCCTGGTTCGAGCGCCTGCAGCGCGCGTCCATCGACATCCCCGGCCCGCACGTGGACACCCTGCGCGCGGCGGCCCGCCAGTACGGGGTCGTGCTGGTCATCGGCGTCAACGAACGCGCCCCGCACAGCCTGGGCGTGCTCTACAACACGCTGCTGACCATCGGCCCCGACGGCGAACTGCTCGGCGTGCACCGCAAGCTGGTGCCCACCTGGGCCGAGAAGCTCACCTGGACCGGCGGCGACGGCAGTTCCCTGCGCGTCCACCAGACCCCCGTCGGCCCGGTCGGCGCCCTGGCCTGCGGGGAGAACACCAACACCCTGGCCCGTTTCACCCTCCTGGCCCAGGGCGAACTGGTGCACGCTGCCTGCTACATCGCCCTGCCCGTGGCACCCACCGACTACGACATGGCCGAGGCCATCGCCGTGCGGACCGCGGCCCACAGCTTCGAGGGCAAGGTCTTCTCCGTCGTGGCCTGTTCCACCGTCTCGCCCGAGATCGTCGACGCGGTCGCCGGTGAGGACGAGGAGGTACGGGCCCTGTTCGCCCGGCCGCGCAGCGCCCTGTCGGGCATCTTCGGCCCCGACGGCCGCCCGGTCACGGAGCCGCTCGTCGACGTCGAGGGCATCGTCTACGCCGAGATCGACCTGAACCGGTGCATCCAGCCCAAGCAGATGCACGACATCACCGGGCACTACAACCGCTTCGACGTCTTCCGCCTCGAAGTGGACAACCGGCCGCGCCGGCCGGTCAGTTTCACCGTCCCGCACACGGCCCTGCCGACCACCGCCACCCCCGAGGAGGACGCATGACCACCGACCAGGACGACACCGCGCTCGGCCGCGCCCGGGTCTCCGACACCCCCGAACTCACCGCCTACTACGGCGAGCTCGAAGCCCTGGAGGCGGGTGCGCTGTGGACGGTGGCCAACGACATCGAGCCCTGGTATCCGCAGCCCAAGTCCGTTCCGGCGCTGTGGCGTTACGAGGAACTGCGCCCCCTGGTCCACAAGGCGCTGGGCCTGGTCCGGGCCGACGACGCGGGCCGCCGCGTGGTGATGCTGGTCAACCCCGGCCGCAGGGACGTCAGTGCGGCCGCCGGCCTCCTCTACACCGGGCTGCAGATCATGGGTCCCGGTGAGGCGATGACCGCCCACCGGCACCAGGCGGCGGCGCTGCGCTTCGTGCACGAGGGCACCGGGGCGTGGACGATCGTGGACGGCCAGAAGCTGAAGGTCGGCCCGCGCGACTTCGCCATCACCCCGAACGGCACCTGGCACGAGCACGGCAACGACTCCTCCGACGCCCCGGTGATCTGGCAGGACGGCCTGGACATCCCGCTGGTCAACGCCTTGGACGCCGGGTTCTACGAGGTCCACCCCGAGCTGTACCAGCAGCCCGGGAAGGTGGTGAACTCCTCGGTCCTGACCTACGCCGCGAACCTGCTCCCGTACGGCTGCGAAAAGTGGACCCGCCCCTACTCCCCGCTGCTGGCCTACCCCTGGGAGCAGACCTACGAGGCCCTGCGCGGCCTGGCCTCGGCCACCGGGGGTTCCCCGTACGACGGGGTCATCGCGGAGTACACCAACCCGGTGACCGGCGGCTCGGTGATGCCCACCATGAGCGCCCACATGCAGCTGCTGCGCCCGGGCCAGGCCACCCTGGCCCACCGCCACACCGGGTCGGTGATCTACACGGCGGCGAAGGGGCGCGGTGTATCGGTGATCGCCGGGCAGCGCTTCGAGTGGAAGCAGGGCGACGTGTTCTGCGTCCCGTCCTGGGCCTGGCACGAGCACCACAACCTCGACCCGTCCGAGGACGCCTGCCTGTTCTCCTTCAACGACTTCCCCGTCATGCGGTCCCTCGGCTTCCACCGTGAAGAGGCGTACCCGGACAACGGCGGGCACCAGCCCGCCTCCTGAGCCGCGTCGCCGCACCGGACCGCCGGCCCTGACACCGGTCCCGGTGCGGCGGCGCACCCCGCGCCGCCTCCGTTCCGCCCTCTTCCCCTCCCTTCCGCCCTTCGCCTCTCCTCCAGGAGCCACCGATGCGACTGCTGACCTACACGACCGCGCCGATGACCGGCACCGCCGACCGCCTGGGCGCCCAGGTCGACGGCCTGGTGTACGACCTCGCGGCCCTCGCCCGGCACGCGGGCGTCGACCTGCCCGCCGACCTGCTCTCCTTCGTCCGGGCCGGCGCCCCCGCCCGGGAGGCGGCCGCCCGGCTGCTGGCCGGTGACCCCGCGGACCGGCCCGCCGGGGCCGTACACCGGCTGGAGGACGTCACCCTGCGCGCCCCGCTGCGCCCCGGCAAGATCATCGGGGTCGGGCTGAACTACGTGGAGCACGTGGAGGAGTCCAGCCGCAGCCTGGACACCGACAAGGACCTGCCCCCGCGTCCGGTGCTGTTCAGCAAGCCCGCCACCGCCGTCACCGGCCCCGGGGCCCCGATCCTGCACAACGCCGACCTCACCACGCAGCTCGACTGGGAGTGCGAGCTCGCCGTGGTCATCGGCCGGGCCGCCTTCCGGGTGACCGAGGAGGAGGCGTACGGCCACATCTTCGGCTTCAGCATCGTCAACGACATCAGCGCCCGCGACCAGCGCCGCTCGGGCCAGTGGTTCTTCTCCAAGGGCCAGGATTCCTACGCCCCCTTCGGCCCGGCCGTGGTCACCGCCGACGAGGTCCCGGACCCGATGAACCTCGACCTCGAACTGCGGGTGAACGGGGTCACCAAGCAGAAGTCCAACACCCGCCACATGCTGTTCCCCATCGCCCGGCTCATCGCCGACATCAGCTCGGGCGTGACCCTGGAGCCCGGCGACGTCATCGCGACCGGGTCCCCGTCCGGCGTCGGGGCGGGCATGGTCCCGCCCGAGTTCCTCGTGCCCGGCGACACCGTCGAGGCCACCGTCGAGATCATCGGCACCCTCGCCAACCCCGTCGTCGACGCCCGCTGACCCCTGCCGGACACCTGCCCCAACACCCCGTCCCGACCATCGAGGAGCCCCCGTGCCGCCCCGTACCTACCGCATCGGTCAGATCGTCCCGAGTTCCAACGTCACCATGGAAACCGAGGTGCCGGCGATCCTGCGCGCCCGCATGGAGGTCGCGCCCGACGACCGCTTCACCTTCCACTCCAGCCGGATGCGCATGACCCATGTGACGCCCGAGCAGCTCAAGGCCATGGACGCCGATTCCGACCGCTGCGCCGTGGAGCTCTCGGACGCGCGGGTCGACGTACTCGGCTACGCCTGCCTGGTCGCCATCATGAGCATGGGCCTCGGCTACCACCGCACCTCCGAGGACCGCCTGCACAGGCGCACCGTGGAGAACGGGGCCCCCGCCCCCGTGGTCACCAGCGCCGGCGCCCTGGTCCACGGGCTGCACACGATGGGCGCCAAGAAGGTGGCCCTGCTGGCCCCGTACATGCGCCCGCTCACGCAGACCGTCGTCGACTACCTCACCCACGAGGGCATCGAGGTCCTCGACTACCAGGCCCTGGAGATCCCGAACAACCTCGACGTGGCCGCCCACGACCCGGCCAGGCTGCCCGGTCTGGCCCGCGCCCTGGACTACGCCGACGCGGACGCGGTCGTCCTGTCGGCCTGCGTGCAGATGCCCTCGCTCGGCGCCATCGAGGAGGCGGAGCAGCTGCTCGGCAAGCCGGTCGTCTCCGCGGCCGTCTGCACCGCCCACCAGATGCTGCGCGCCCTCGACCTGCCGGCCGTCGCCCCCGGCGCCGGTCATCTGCTCTCCGGTGCCTACGCGGAGGCTCCCCTGCTCCCGGGGACGCCGGCCTCGGGGTGACCGGAGACGGCCCGGCCGCCGCCCCTCGATAGGATCACCACCCCACACCACGGGAAGGTGATCATGTCGGACAGCCCCCTCAGGCCCAGCTCGTTGATCAGTACGGTCTACGGGGCCTTCGTGCGCGGGAGCGGCGGCTGGATCTCCGTCGCCGACCTGATCACGCTCATGTCGGAACTCGGCGTCGAGAGCCAGGCCGTCCGCTCGGCCATCTCCCGGCTCAAGAAGAAGGGCGTTCTCGAACCGGAGCGCCGCGGGGCCACCGGGTACCGGCTGAGCCCGGCCGTCCATCCCGTCTTCGACGCCGGCGACCGGCGCATCTTCGCCAGCCTCGAACCGGCGGACCTGGGCGACGGCTGGGCCATGGCGGTCTTCTCCGTACCGGAGTCCGAGCGCGCCCACCGCTACCAGCTGCGCACCAGGCTGACCTGGCTCGGCTTCGGCAACATCGCCCCCGGCGTGTGGCTGGCGCCGGGCCGGCTCCTGGAGGACGCGCGCGACATGCTCGTCCGGCTCGGCCTCAGCGAGTACGTCCACCTGTTCGCCGCCGCCGACTACGCCGCGTTCAGCGACCTTCCGGAAGCGGTCAGCTCCTGGTGGGACTTCCCGGCGATCCAGGCCCAGTACGCCACGTTCACCGGCGCGTACGCACCGGTCGCCGCGAAGCTCGCCCTGCAGGAGGGCATCGACGCCGCCGAGGCCTTCCGCCACTACGTCCCGATGCTCACCGAGTGGCGCCGGCTGCCCTACCTCGACCCGGGCCTGCCCGCCGAGCTGCTCCCCCCCGACTGGAACGCCGTGGGGGCCCGGCAGGTCTTCCAGCAGCTGCACGAGGTCCTGGCGGGGCCCGGCCTGCGGCACGTACAGGACGTGACGGGCGCGTCCGGGGCGAGCGGGACCTGAGGGAGCGCTCCCTCAGGAGGATTCGCGGACCACGAGGGCGTTCGGCATGACCACCCGGTCCCTGGAGCCTCCCTCGATCAGGCCCAGGAGCAGCCGGACCGTGGCCGTGGCCTGGTCGGCCATGGGGCTGCGTACGGAGGTGAGGGCCGGGACGGTGTACGCGGCGGCCTCGATGTCGTCGAAGCCGACGACGGCCACGTCCTCGGGGACCCGCAGGCCCACCTGCCGCAGGGTGCGCAGGGCGCCGATCGCCATCAGGTCGTTGGCCGCGAACACCGCGTCCAGTTCCGGGTCGTCCTCCAGCAGCTGCCGCATGGCCTCGGCTCCGGAGGCCCGGGTGAAATCGCCCAGCGCCACGATGGACCGGCGGCCGGTGTCGCGCAGGGCGGCGCGGTAGCCGTCGAGGCGCTCGCGGGACTCGAAGAGGTCCAGCGGTCCGGTGATGGTGGCGATCCGGCGCCGACCCCGTGCCAGGAGGTGGCGTACGGCCAGCGCGGCGCCGGCCGCGTTGTCCAGCTCCACGTACGGCACCTCGGGGGCGCAGGTGCGGTTGAACGAGGCGACCGGCAGGCCCGTCCTGGCCAGGGCCGCGGGCAGCGGGTCCGTGCCGTGCAGGGCGACGAGCATGACGCCGTCCACGTGTCCGCCGGCCACGTACTCCTCGACCCGGGCCCGGCTCCGGTCGGATTCGGCGAGCATGAGCACGACCTGTTTTCCGGCGGCCTCCAGTTCCCTGCTGACGGCGCGGACCACGGTGGAGAAGAGGGGGTCGTCGGAGACCACGCCCTGGGGCGGGTCGGAGACGACCACGGCGACCGCCTGGGTCCGGCGGGTGACCAGGTTGCGGGCGGCGGCGTTGGGCACGTAGCCCAGTTCGCGCACGGCCCGCAGGACGACCTCGCGGATCTCGGGTGCGACCGTGGCCTCCCCGTTGACGACACGGGAGACGCTCGATCGGGACACGCCCGCGCGGGCGGCGACCACTTCCAGCGTGGGTCTTTTCATTCCGGCCCGTTCCGTTCGGCGGCGCCGCCGGGTCGGACGGACGGCTCGCGGGGGAGCGTTCTCCCGCGATGGTGGACCGGAGCCTGATCGACTGTCAACAGTCGCAGTTCCGCAGTGGGTTGCCCGTGCGTCCGGACCGGGTCGCGGCCCGCTCCGGATCCTGCCTGGTCAGCACGGCTCACCGCGGGTTGCGCGGGCATCGAGAGAACGCTCCATCAGGGGACGAACCGAAGTCGCCCATATGTCCACCGGATGACGGGACACCTTGACAGCCCTGGGGGGCCACCCCATCCTCACCCCTCAGGGAGCGCTCCCCAGCCCCCTCTCCGCCTCCCTCCACACTTCCCCTCCCCCCTCGTTTCCAGGAGCCGCCGTGCCTCCGTCGCTGCGCCGCCTCGGCTTACTCTTCGCCGTCGCCTTCACCCTCCTCACCCTCAGCACCCTCCCCGCCTCCCCCGCCCGCGCCGCCGAATCCCTGCTGTCGCAGGGCAGATCGGTGACCGTCTCCGGCAGCGAACCCGGCTACAGCCCCGCGAGCGCCGTCGACGGGAACGCCGGCACCCGCTGGTCCAGCGCCTTCTCCGACCCGCAGTGGATCCAGGTGGACCTGGGGTCCGCCGCCACGCTCAGCAGGGTCTCCCTCAACTGGGAGGCCGCGTACGCCAAGGCCTTCCAGATCCAGGTCTCGCACGACGCGGCGAACTGGACCACGGTCTACGGGACGACCGCCGGCGCCGGCGGCATCCAGAACCTGACCGTCTCCGGAACCGGCCGATACGTGCGGATGTACGGCACCCAGCGCGCCACCGGATACGGCTACTCCCTCTGGGAGTTCCAGGTCTACGGCGCCCCCGGCACCGGCGGCGGCGGCGACGCCCTCCTCTCGTACGGCAGGACGGGCGCGGCCTCCTCCTCGCAGGCCGACGGGAACTGCTGGGAGTGCGTCCCGGCCAGGGCCTTCGACCGCGATCCCGCCTCCCGTTGGGCGACCAGCCCCACCACGGGCTGGACCGATCCCGGCTGGATCTCCGTGGACCTCGGCGCACCCGCTCAGATCAGCAAGGTGGTCCTCCAGTGGGACCCGGCCTACGCGAAGTCCTTCCAGATCCAGGTCTCCCCGGACGGGAACGCCTGGACCTCGGTCTACTCCACGACGGCGGGCACGGGCTTCAAACAGACCCTGACCGTCTCGGGCTCCGGGCGGTACGTGCGGATGTACGGCACCGAGCGCGCGACCCCGTACGGCTACTCGCTGTGGGAGTTCCAGGTGTACGGCACCGGCGGCGCCCCGGTGACTCCCCCGCCGCTGCCCCCGGACCCCGCGAACCCGCCGAGGCTGGTGTGGAGCGACGAGTTCGACGGCCCCTCGGCCGGGAAGCCCGACCCGGCCAAGTGGCGGGCGGACCCGGGCACCGGACAGAACGGTGAGCTGGAGTACTACACCGACCACCAGAACGCCGCGACGGACGGCGCCGGCCACCTCGTCATGGAGGCCCGCAAGGAGGCCACGCCCGGCAAGGGCTGCCCGCCCGACCCGCTGACCGGCAGCACCACCTGCCAGTACACCTCGGCGCGGATGAACACCGGGGCCACGTTCCAGTTCACGTACGGGCGCGTCGAGGCCCGGATCAAGGTCCCCAAGGGCAACGGGCTGTGGCCCGCGTTCTGGATGATGGGCGGTGACTTCCTGACCGGGCGGCCGTGGCCGTACAACGGCGAGATCGACATCATGGAGGTCCTCGGCAAGGACGTGAAGACCTCGTACTCCACCGTCCACGCACCCGCCTACAACGGCGGCGGCGGGATCGGCGGCCCGTACAAGCTGCCGCAGGACGCGGACTTCTCCGACGACTACCACGTCTGGGCCGCCGACTGGACCAGCAAGGGCATCGTCTACAGCCTGGACGGGCGGACCGTCTTCACGCTCGACAAGGAGCAGGTGGAGCGCACCCGCGGGCCGTGGATCTTCGACCACCCCCACTACATGATCCTCAACCTCGCGGTGGGCGGTGACTGGCCCGGTCCGACGGACGCCACCACGCCGTTCCCGGCACGGATGCTCGTCGATTACGTGCGCGTCTACCAGTGACCCACCGGGGGCCGCCCGGTCCACCGCCCGGTGGCCCCCTTCCTCCGCTCCGCCCTCCCTCTCCCCCTCCCCCACCGGCAGGCAGGATTCGCCATGCGAAAACCCCGGTTCACGCTCCACGCCCTCCTCGCGGGCGCCCTGGCCACCGCCTTGGCCGCGAGCCTCGGAGCCACGGTGACCAGCACCCCCGCCCGGGCCGCCGACACCGTGCTCGTCCAGGCGGAGTCGTACGCGGCGCAGTCCGGCGTACAGCTCGAAACGACCGGCGACACGGGCGGCGGCCAGAACGCCGCGTACCTGGCGAGCAGTGACTGGATGCGCTTCGACAACGTCGACCTGGGCGCCTCCGGCCCCCTGACCGTCTCGGCCCGGGTGGCCTCCGCGGTCGGGGGCGCCGGCGCCGTCGAGCTGCGCACCGGGTCCGTGACGGGCCCGCTGCTCGCGCAGTTCGACATCACCGCCACCGGCGGCTGGCAGAGCTGGGCCACGCGGACCGCCGACGTGGCCGCCCATCCCGCGGGCCCCCAGTCGGTGTTCGCGGTCCTGCGCGGCAGCGGGGCCGGGGACTTCGTGAACATCAACTGGTTCTCGTTCGCCGCCGGTTCCTCGCAGGGCTGGGTGAAGGTGGACCAGGCGAAGTGGGACGCGCAGCTGGCCGGATTCCGGGCGATGACCCCGGCGCCCGTCCCCGCGAACGCCGTCCGGGTCCCGGAGTTCAACGCCACCTGCGTCTACAGCCATTCCAAGCCCGACGACCCGATCGTGGCCCCGGGCCTGCCGGGTGCGTCGCACATGCACAGCTTCTTCGGCAACCGCAGTACGGACGCCTTCAGCACGGCGGAGTCCCTGGCCGCGCACACCGCGACGAGCTGCGCCCCCGCCAAGGACCTCTCCAGCTACTGGATCCCGACCCTCTACGAGCGGGGGAAGGCCGTCGAGCCCGAGGGGATGATCGTCTACTACGGGTCCCGGCTGGCCGACCCCACGGCCACGGTGCCGTTCCCGCAGGGCTTCCGGATGATCGCGGGCAACGCCAGATCTCAGGTGCCCACTCCGGCCGGCTCGGTGAACCAGTTCTGGTGCGCGGGCGAGGGCGGCGAGATCGGCCGCAGCGCCGACGGCAACTGGCCGGTGTGCGCGCCGAACGCCAAGCTCGTGTACCAGCTCGTCTTCCCCGACTGCTGGGACGGCAAGCACCTCGACAGCCCCGACCACAAGTCGCACGTCTCCTTCACCACCGTCAACGGCAAGTGCGGGGGCGCCTATCCGGTGGCCATCCCCTCCGTCTCCTTCGTGATCGGCTACCCGACCGGCGGCAACCCGGACGGCCTCTCCCTGTCCTCGGGCATGGCCTCCTCCATCCACGGCGACTTCTTCAACGCCTGGGAGAACGCGGCCCTGGGGCAGCGCGTGAAGGACTGCGTCGTACAGAGCGCCAAGTGCAACTCCGCCGGTACGTTCTGAGCCGGCGGCCCGTACGGGTGCTGCTGCTCGCGGCGCTCCTGGTCACCGGCTGCAGCACGCAGCCGGTGGCCGGGACGCCGCGGGCCGCGGCCTTCAACGCCACCGATGTCGCCTGGATCCAGCTGATGATCCCGATGGACGAGCGGGCCCGGCTGCTGACGGATCTGGCGCCGGCGCGCACCGCGGACCCGGCGCTGGCGCGGTTCGCAGGGCGGGCGGCGGACCGGCAGGAGGCCGAACTGGCCGTGCTGCGCGGGCTCCTGGCCCGGTCCGGGGCGCCCGACACCCGCCCGCACGAGGGGCACGACATGCCGGGCATGGTGTCCGCCGACACCCTGCGCAGGGCCGGAGCCCTGTCGGGGGAGGAGTTCGACCGGCTCTTCGCCACCGCCTTGCGCGCCCACCTCGCGCAGTCCCTGCTGCTCTGCGCGGGTGAACGCGCCTCGGGCGGGGCCGGGGAGGCGCGGGAGCTCGCCGGTGAGCTGGAGAAGGCCGGCTCGGAACAGCTCGCCCTGCTCGACGCGGCACGCTCCGGTAAAAGTTGAGAATTGTTCACTTTCCATTGACAGGGCGGGTCCGGGGACCCGAAAGTGCCGTGAACGTCCCCGAGACCGAAGCGAGTCCGCATGACAGCGTCCGTACCGCCCACGCCTTCCGTGCCCCGTTTCCCGGCCGGCTTCCGCTGGGGGGTCTCCGCCTCCGCCTTCCAGATCGAGGGCTCGCCCACCGCCGACGGCCGGGGGCCCTCCTCCTGGGACGCCTTCACCCGGGAGCGGGGGCGCGTCAAGGACGGCTCGCACGCGGAGGTGGCCACCGACCACTACCGCCGCTACCGCGAGGACGTGGCGCTGATGGGTGGACTGGGCGTGGACGCCTACCGGTTCTCCGTCTCCTGGTCGCGGGTCCTGCCCGACGGGCACGGGGCCGTCAACCGGGCCGGGCTGGACTTCTACGACCGGCTGGTGGACGAGCTGTGCGCCGCGGGGATCGATCCGGTGCCCACCCTCTTCCACTGGGACACCCCGCTCGCCCTGGAGGAACGGGGCGGCTGGCTGGAGCGGGACACGGCCGAGCGTTTCGCGGCGTACGCCTCGGTGGTCGCGGAGCGGCTGGCGGACCGGGTGCCCATGTGGATCACCATCAACGAACCCGCCGAGGTGACCCTCCTCGGCTACGGCCTCGGCGAACACGCCCCCGGCAAGCAGCTCGTGTTCGACGCCCTGCCCGCGGCCCACCACCAGCTGCTGGCCCACGGTCTGGGCGTACAGGCCCTGCGCGCGGCGGGCGCCCGCAACATCGGGATAGCCGCCTCGCACAGCCCCGTATGGGCCGCCGGCGAGGGCGAAGAGGACCGGGCCGCCGCCGACTTGTACGACACCCTCACCAACCGCCTCTTCGCCGACCCGATCCTGACCGGCGCCTACCCGGACGGCCTGGAATCCCTGCTGCCCGGCCCGGTGGCCGAGGACCTCAAGGCGATCTCGGCACCGCTGGACTGGTACGGGGTCAACTACTACAACCCGATGCTCGTCGGCGCCCCCACCCCGGCCGCCGCCTCCGCCTTCGGCGGGATCGAGATCCCCTCCGGCCTCCCCTTCGCCATCCGGGAGATCGAGGGGTACGAACGCACCGACTTCGACTGGCCGGTGGTCCCGGACGGGCTGCGCGAGCTGCTCGCCACCCTGCGCGAGCGCTACGGCGACCGGCTGCCGCCGCTGTACATCACCGAGAACGGCTGCTCGTACGGGGACGGTCCGGATCCGGGCACGGGCCGGATCGAGGACGCGCGCCGGATCGCCTACCACGAGGGCCACGTGCGCGCCCTGCACGAGGCGATGGCCGAGGGGGCCGACGTCCGCGGCTACTTCATCTGGTCGATCCTCGACAACTTCGAGTGGGCGGAGGGCTACCGGCAGCGGTTCGGCCTCGTCCACGTCGACTACGAGACCCTCGCCCGGACCCCCAAGGAGTCGTACGCCTGGTACCGCGACCTGATCAAGAGCGGCAGGTGACCGCCGGGCCGAAGGCCGCGGCGGCCACGGAGGCCGCCACGCCGCCGGGCGGCCGGTGGGTGAGCGCGCTGTCCCTCGCCAACCTCGGGGTGTGGGTCGGCTGGTTCGGCCCGCTCCAGTTGCTGCTGGCACGCCAGGCCGAGTTCCTCACCCCGGAGAACAAGGCGTCCACCCTCGCCCTGGTGACGGGGCTGGGGGCGGCCGTCTCGATGGTCGCCAATCCCGTCTTCGGAGCGCTGTCCGACCGTACGACGGCGCGCGCGGGCCGCCGCATCCCCTGGGTGGTCGCCGGGGTGACGGGCGGGGCGGCGGGCCTGGTGGTGCTCGGGCTCGCGCAGAGCGTCGCCGTGGTGATCGCGGGCTGGTGCCTGGTGCAGCTCGCCCTCAACGCCGCCTTCGCCGCGCTCACCGCCGCCGTACCCGACCAGGTCCCGGTCCGCCGCCGCGGGCTGGTCGGCGGCTGGCTGGGCGTCTCCCAGGTCATCGGGATCCTGATCGGCACGGCGCTGGCCACCGTAGCGGGCGGGATCACCGCCGGATATCTGGCCTGCGCGGCCTTCTCGGTCCTCGCGGCCGTGCCGTACGTACTGATGCGGCGGGACTCGGTGCTCGCCCCCGCCGACCGGCCGGCCTTCCGGTGGCGCGGCTTCCTGACCGGCTTCTGGATCGACCCGCGGCGCCATCCCGATTTCGGCTGGGCCTGGCTGACCCGGTTCCTGATGAACCTCTCGTACTCCATCAGCACGATGTACCTGCTCTACTACCTGACCGACGCCGTGCGCTACCGGGGCGACGCGGACACCGGGGTCCTGATCCTCACGGCGCTCAACGCCCTCACCCTGCTCGCCACGGTGGTGATCAGCGGCATCCGGTCCGACCGCAGCGGCCGCCGCAAGTCCTACGTCATCCGGTCGGGGCTGGTCATCGCCGCGGCCACGCTGCTGCTCGCCGTCTGGCAGACCTGGACCGGCGCCATCGTGGCCTCGCTCGTCCTGGGCCTCGGCTACGGCGTGTACACGGCGGTGGACTTCGCCCTGCTCACGGACGTGCTGCCGACCGCCGAGGACCGGGGCAGGGACCTGGGCGTCATCAACATCGCCAACGCGCTGCCCCAGGTGCTGGCCCCGGTGATCGCGGCCCCGGTCGTCACCCACCTCGGCGGATACACGGCCCTGTACGCGCTGGCGGGCGCCCTCGCCCTGGCGGGATCGCTGCTGGTCAGGCGGATCCGCTCGGTTCCGTAGCGGGCCCTCCGGTGCCCGGATCGTGAGACCGGGCACATTTCTCACCCTTTTGGGTCGATTTGGACCAGACTTGTGTGGTTCGGATTCCGAAGCGACAGGGAGAGACATGCGACGCGCCCACGGCCGTACGGCCACCACGCGGATCGCCCTGATATCGGCCGGGACGGCCGCCGTGCTCGGCCTCGGCGGCCTGTCCGCCGGTACCGCGGCCGCCGCGGGTACGCCCGCCCCTGACCGCACCGCCGGGCCCACGGCCACGGCCGGCGCCACTACCCCTCCCCCTGCCCCTGCCACCGCCACCGCCGCCGCCCCGGCAGCCGTCGGGCAGCAGGTCCTCTCCACCTTCACCGTCGCCTATCCCGCCGCGCCCTACCGCACGCACAACATCGCGCGCGCCGTGGAGCTGATCAACGGGGCCGTCGTCGAGCAGGGCGACATCTGGAGCTTCAACCAGGCGGTGGGCGAGCGGACCGAGGAGAACGGCTTCGTCGACGGCATCATGATCAACGACGGCCGTTACGTGAAATCCCCCGGCGGCGGGGTCTCCGCGGTCGCGACGACCATGTACAACGCCATGTTCTTCGCGGGCCTGAAGCCGCTGGAGCACGGGGCCCACTCCTTCTACATCGAGCGGTACCCGGAAGGCCGCGAGGCCACCGTCGCCTGGGGCACCCTCGACCTGCGCTGGCAGAACGACTCGGGGCACCCCGTGACGGTCCGGGCCTCCTCCACCTCCACCTCGGTGACCATCACCCTGCTCGGAACGAAGCAGTACGACGAGATCCGCGCCACCAAGGGCCCGCGCACCCACATCACGCCGCCCGTGAAGCGCACCGTCACCGGCCCCACCTGCGAGCCGCAGACCCCACTGGAAGGCTTCGACGTCTCCGTGGACCGCGTCTTCGTCCGGGGCGGCCACGAGGTCGGCCGCGAGACGTTCCGTACGCACTACACCCCGCGCGACGAGATCGTCTGCGCCCCGGAGTCCCCGACGGCCACGCCCGGCGCGACTCCGTCGGGCCCTCCCGGCACTCCGTCGGGCTCCCCCGGAACCCCGGCGGCGCCGGCGGCGCCCAGCACGTCCCCCGCACCCAGCACGTCCGCCACGCCGAGCACGTCCCCCGAGGCCACCGCTCCGGGCACGTCCGCCGCACCCACGCCTTAGGGCGTGATCAGGATCTTTCCGCGCGCTTCACCCCGGTGGAGCCGGTCGATGGCCTCGGGGGCCTCGGCGAGCCGGCAGGTGAGGTGGACGGCCGGGGACAGGGTGCCGTCGTCGACGTGCTGCCCCAGGATCTTCAGATCCGCCTGACGCTCGGCGGAGACGAACCCCTTGAGGCCGTGGCGCACGAAGGGGTTCAGCAGCACGGCCCACAGGACCCGGCCCATGCCGCCCAGCCAGGGGCCGCCGCCCTCGCCGCCGACGATCACGAGCGTTCCGCGCGGGGTCAGGGCGCGCCGGAGGTGGGACAGGGCGCGGTTGCCCGCGATGTCCAGGATGAGGTCGTAGCGGCGCACACCGTCCGCGAACTCCTCGCGGGTGTAGTCGATGACCTCGTCCGCGCCGAGCCCGAGCACCAGCTCCGTCTTCGTGGTGCTGCACACTCCGGTCACATGCGCCCCGAAGGCCTTCGCCAGCTGGACCGCGAAGGTTCCGACCCCGCCCGCGGCTCCGATGACCAGGACCCGCTGCCCCGGCCGCACGCGCCCCGCGTCGCGCAGCGCCTGGAGGGCGGTGAGCCCGGAGATGGGGAGGGCCGCCGCCTCCTCCAGGGGCATCCCGGCGGGCTTGTGCGCCAGCTTGTCCTGCCGGGCCGTCGCGTACTGCGCGAAGGAGCCCTCGCAGATGCCGAAGACCTCGTCGCCCACCCCGAAGGCGCTCACCCCCTCGCCGACCGCTTCGACCCGCCCGGAGACCTCCCGGCCGCGTACGGGCACGCTGGGTGCGCGCAGCCCGTAGCCGAGGAGGCGCAGCAGGTAGGGCTTGCCGGTCATGAGGTGCCAGACCCCCGCGTCCAGGCCGGCGGCCCGGACGGCTATGAGCACTTCGCCCGTGCCCGGTCTCGGCGTTTCGACGTCCCTGAGCTCCAGTACTTCGCTGGAGCCGTACGTGTCCTGCACGATCGCCTTCACGGCGTCGTCCCTTCGTCGTCTGCGCTGCCTGCGTACTGGAATACCTGTTCGAGCGGTACCGCGAAGACACCGGCGATCCTGAAGGCCGTCTCCAGCGAGGGCGAGTAGCGGCCCTTCTCGATGGCGATGACGGTCTGGCGGGTCACGCCGATGCGCTCCGCCAGCTCCGCCTGCGTCATCTCACCGCGTTCGAAGCGCAGGATCCTGATCCGGTTCGTGATGCCGGTCGGCTTCACCACGACTGGAACCCCTCGCGGTAGGCCGCGAGCTTGACGGCCGAACCGAGCACCGCCGAGAGGACGAACCCGAGGTAGAGGGCGTTCGAGATCCAGAAGCGGTCCGCGCCGGCCATCGAGAGGATCAGCGCGGTCACGGCGCCGATGGCGAGGAAGGACTGCCCGGCGTGCTCGCCGAGGAGGCCGATCTCCTTGTCCCGCTGATCCTTGACGTCGGCCTCGCCCGGCTTGGCCACCGCCACGGCGATGTTGAGGAGGATCGCGGCGGCGATGGCGCCCCCGACCGTCCAGAGCAGCGGCATGACGTACGGGACCTCCGCGAGGGGGACCCCGTCGCCCGACCGGCCCAGCACGACGACCAGGTAGACCGCGTATCCGACGATCGCGACCACCCCCATGATCCATGCGCGCTTCTCTTCGAAGGCCACGACCGCACCCGCTCCCATGTAAAAGAACTTTGACATCACGAAGGTAAAAGAATCCATACCTCATGTCAATGATTCCTTACATCGACCCCACGGGGGCGGGGTCCGGCCCCCGTGTCACCCGGGCGCGCGGCCCCACTGGCACCACGGCCGCACCCCGGGCTTGCTGGACGCATGAGAGCAGAAGCACCGGGGACGCCCCCGGGACAGAGCCTGAGCACCCCCCGGGCGGCCGGGCTCGCGGGGATCCTCTTCGCCGTCCTCATGGCGGCGGCGATCGTGCTGGCCCGGATCGGCCTGCCCGAGGGGGGCGGCGCGGCCGAGATCGAGGTCACCTCGGGGCAGCGGGACGCGGTGACCACCGCGCTGGAGCTCGTCCCCTTCGCGGGCATCGCCTTCCTGTGGTTCATGGGCGCGCTGCGGGAGCACTCCGGCGAGGCCGAGGACCGGTTCGTGGCCACCGTCTTCCTGGGCAGCGGGCTGATCTTCGTCGCCAGCCTGTTCGGCGCCGCCGCGGCCGCCGGGACGGTGCTGGACGCCGATCAGCCCCAGGAGTTCGGCCGCCACTTCGCCTACACCCTGCTGACCACGTACGGGATGCGGATGGCCGCCGTGTTCGTGTTCGCGACCTCCACCATCGGCCGCCGGCTCGGGGCGTTCCCGCGCCCGCTGGCCCTGGTCGGGTACCTCGCCGGCCTGGTGCTGCTGGTGGCGGGCTCCTCCCTGCCCTGGTCCGAGCTGGTCTTCCCGGCCTGGGCCCTGGCCGTGAGCCTGTACATCCTGCGGTCGGGCCGGGGCCGCCCCGGCCCGGCCCCCCTTCCGGCCCCCTGACGGGCGCCACAACCTCACTCCAATGGCCGCCGCGGACGGGCCCCCCGGCGGCGCCGCGCGCACGCTGGTCCGGGAAGCACAGGGGGGCACCGAAAGGACCACACCTTGCTGAGGCTCGTCGTCGATCTCAACCGGTGCCAGGGATACGCGCAGTGCGCCTTCCTCGCCCCCGACGTCTTCGCGATGCACGGGGACGAGGGGCTCCTCTACGATCCCGAGGCCGAGGAGGCCCAGCGCGAGCGCGTGGCCCAGGCCGCCGCCGCCTGCCCCGTACAGGCCATCCTCGTGGACGATCTGGACCGGGCGGGCGACCACTCCGCACGCACCCCGGCAGCAGCGGCCTCCGGCACCGCAAGGGGGTCCTCCGATGGTTGACACCGCCCTGGACCAGCTCAGGCGCTCCGGCCGGATCGTGGTCGTCGGTGCTTCGCTGGCCGGCCTGCGCGCCGCCGAGGTCATGCGGCAGAAGGGCTTCGCCGGCTCGCTGACCCTGGTCGGCGACGAGCGCCACGAGCCGTACGACCGCCCGCCGCTGTCCAAGCAGGTGCTGCTGGGCAAGGCCGACGCCGACCACACCCTGCTCCCCCGGCGGCTCGACATCGACGCCGAATGGCGCCTCGGCGTCGCGGCCACCGGGCTCGACATGGCAGCCCGTACGGTCAAGCTCGCCGATGGCGAGGAGGTCCCGTACGACCGGCTCCTGATCGCCACCGGGGTCCGGGCCCGGCCCTGGCCGAACGAGGCCGAGGGCGAGCTCGACGGGGTCTTCACCCTGCGCACCCGTGAGGACGGGGCGGGCCTGGCCCGCGCCCTGGCGGCCGGACCGCGCCGGGTCCTGGTCATCGGCGCCGGATTCACCGGCTCGGAGATCGCCTCGGCGTGCCGGGAGCGCGGGCTGGACGTGACCGTCGCCGAACGCGGCGACGGCCCCCTGGTCGGCGCCCTGGGCGGGGTGATCGGGGCGGTCGCCGCCGAACTCCACCGGGAGAACGGCGTGGACCTGCGGACCGGAATCATGGTGACCGGGCTGGAGGGCGATTCCACCGGCCGGGTCAGGGCCGCACACCTCTCCGACGGCACCACCCTGGAATGCGACGTGGTGGTCGTCTCGCTCGGCGCGCAGCGCAACACCGAGTGGCTGACCGGCTCCGGACTCGGCGCGGGTCCGCGCGGCATCGCCTGCGACGCGGGCTGCCGGGCCTTCGACCTCCGCGGGATCGTCACCGACGACATCTACGTGGCGGGCGACGTGGCCCGCTCCCCGCACGCGCTCTTCGGCTACCAGTTCCTCTCCCTGGAGCACTGGGGCAACGCCGTGGCGCAGGCCGAGACCGCCGCCCACAACATGCTGAGCGAGAGCACCGACCGCCGGCCGCACCTGTGGGTACCGGCTTTCTGGTCCTCGCAGTTCGGCGTGAACATCAAGTCCGTGGGCGTGCCCTCCATGGGCAGCGAGATCATGTTCACCCAGGGGTCTCGGGCCGAGCGCCGGTTCACCGCGGTCTACGGCTACCAGGGCCGGGTGATCGGCGCGGTCACCTTCGACAACGGGCGCTGGCTGCAGTTCTACGAGAAGCAGATCGAGGCCTGCGCGCCCTTCCCGCCCCCGTTCACCACGGTGGACCGGCGCCCGGACGGGCAGCGGCCGATCCCGGCCGACTTCCCCGACCCCTCCGTGCCCACGCACGGCCCGACCATCACCCTCAGCGGGTACTCGCCGGCCGACCGCCGGATCGCCACCTTCACCCCCGCCGGGCACTGACCCGCACGTTCCCGGAGGACCCTCATGGCCCACGGCATCCTGAGCCAGATCCTGGACTATTCCAGCCGCGCGAACCCGTACCCGCTGTACGAGGAGCTGCGCAAGACCCCCGTCTTCCA
This sequence comes from Streptomyces sp. NBC_00335, assembly GCF_036127095.1. GTDB lineage: Bacteria > Actinomycetota > Actinomycetes > Streptomycetales > Streptomycetaceae > Streptomyces. The sequence goes on along the minus strand of NZ_CP108006.1, from coordinate 8,106,502 downwards.
CGACGGGACCGGCCCCTACGTCATCAGCACCTACTACGACATCCAGAGCCTGCTGCACGATCCGCGGCTCAGCTCCGACGCCCGCAACCTGGCCGCCACGGCCGGGGACCCGCTGGCCGAGGGCGGGGAGGCGGAGGAGACGGCGCTGCCGCCGAGCTTCCTGAAGCTGGACCCGCCGGAGCACGACCGGCTGCGCCGGATGACCAACCGGCCCTTCGGGCCGCCGCACTCCCCGCACCGCGTGGACGGGATGCGGGGCGGGCTGAAGGACATCGTCAGCGGTCTCATCGACAACCTCGGGAACACGGAGGACATCGACCTGGTCGACCAGTTCGCGTACCCGTTCCCGGTGACGATGATCTGCCAGCTGCTCGGCGTACCGCGCGAGGACGAGCCCAAGTTCCACGTCTGGGCCGACACCCTCGCAGCCAGCCTGGACCCCGATCCGGACGCCGATCCCGCCGAGCGGCAGCGCAAGACCCACGACTCCCGCATGGAGCTGGGCATGTACCTGGCCGGGCTGATCGAGCAGCGCCGCAAGGATCCCGGCGAGGACATGCTCTCCCAACTGGCCGTGGGACACGGCCCGGACGAGTCCATGTCCACGATGGAGCTGCTGAGCACGGCGGCGCTGCTGCTGATCGCCGGCCACGAGACCACGGTCAACCTGATCACCAACGGGATGCTGACCCTGCTGCGCAACCCCGACGTGCTGGCGAACCTGCGACAGGAGCCCGGCCTCGCCGTGCCGCTGGTGGAGGAGCTGCTGCGGTTCGAGCCGCCGGTTCAACTGCTGCCGCAGCGGACCCCGTTGGTGGACATCGAGGTCGGCGGGGTCACCATCCCCAAGGGCTCCTCGATGTGGCTGATCCTGGCCTCCGGCAACCGGGACCCGAACCGCTTCGAGAACCCGGACCGCTTCGACCCGTACCGCAAGGACATCCAGCACCTGGGCCTGGGCAGCGGCATCCACAGCTGCTTCGGCGCCCCGCTGGCCCGGCTGGAGGCCCAGCTGGCGCTGACCGAGCTGGCCCGGCGGCTGGAGAACCCCCGGCTGCTGGAGGATCCTCCGCCCTACCGGCAGAACGCGGTGCTGCGCGGGCCCCGGCACCTGCGGATCGCCTGCGACGGGATCCGCGCCTGAGCGGGCACTGAGCCGGGGCCCGATCGCCGCTACCAGCCGAAGCGGCGGTCGACCTCGCGCTCGAACTCCTCGAAGGTCAGTACGTCGTCGCCGTCCGCGTTGGCCCGGTCGAAGAGGGCCGAGGAGGTGTCCACGTCGCCCACGGCCCAGAAGGGCAGATCGCCGTGGGCGGCGAGGGTCGGGCCCTTGCTGCGCAGGGCCGTGATCACCTCGACCCTGGTCAGGACCCCGTCGCTGTTCAGGTCGAGCGCATCGAACAGCTTGCGGGCCTTCTCACTCATGACGTGGTCCTCTCGACGGGCGGCTCGGTACCGGGAACACGGCTGGGCGGGCCCCCGGAGCGGTCAGCCTATGACCCGCCTCCCCGCCACCCGCCGCCGGTGTCCCCCACGCCCCGGGAGGGGGCGCGGGGCCATGCGGCGTCGTCCCGGTCCGCCCGCTAGCGGACGCCGTCCGCCAGGACGTCGACCGGCGCCTCGCGCTGGTGCGGGACAGGCGGGACCGGCGAGACCGCGACGAGCGGCACGGAGGAACGGACGTCCTCCTGCTGGAGCGCGACCGTCCGCGTGGGGGCGGGGATCGAAATGCCCTCGGCCCGGAACCGGCTGTGCAGCCGCTTGATGAACTCGTGCTTGATCCGGTACTGGTCACTGAACTCGCCGACGCCGAGGATCACCGTGAAGTTGATCCTGGAGTCCGCGAAGGTGTGGAAGCGTACGGCTCCCTCGTGGTCGGGGACCGCGCCGTTGATGTCCGCCATCACCCCGTCGACCACGTCGAGGGTCACCCGCTCGACGTGCTCCAGGTCGCTCTCGTAGCCCACTCCCACCTGGACCATGATGGACAACTGCTGCTCGGGCTGGGTGAAGTTGGTCATGTTCGTGCGCGCGAGCCGCCCGTTGGGGATGATCACCAGGTTGTTCGACAGGTTGCGGACCACCGTGTTGCGCCAGTTGATGTCGACGACGTACCCCTCCTCACCGCTCGTCAGCCGGATGTAGTCACCGGGCTGCACCGTCTTCGAGGCGAGGATGTGCACGCCCGCGAAGAGGTTGGCGAGGGTGTCCTGCAGCGCCAGGGCGACCGCCAGACCGCCCACGCCGAGGGCGGTGAGCAGGGGTGCGATGGACACGCCCACGGATTCGAGGGCGACGAGCACACCCATCGCGAGCACCAGGACGCGCGTGATGTTGACGAATATGGTGGCCGATCCGGCCACTCCCGTCCGCGCCTGGGCCACGGACTGGACGAGGCCGGCGACCACACGGGCCACGCCGACCGTGGCCACGAGGATCAGCAGCGCGGTCAGCGAGTGGTTCACCCACCCGGAGACCCGGCTGCTGAGCGGCAGCGTCGAGGCGGCCACGGCGGCGCCCGCGATGACGGCCGCCGCCGGAGCCAGGGTGCGCAGCCCGTCGACCATGATGTCGTCGCCGCTCCACCGGGTCCTGAGGGCGTGCTTGGCCAGCCACCGTACGAGGGCGCGCAGCAGCAGCCCGGCGAGCCCGCCCGCGGCCAGCGCGATTCCGGCGATCAGCCAGTCGTGCAGGACGAGGTCCCGGCTCAACGGACGTCCTCCGCCGCTCGGCGCACCGGGGAGGCGAGGGCCGGCCCTGCGGGCCGCGGGATGAGGGGTGTGGTCACCTTGTCACCTGTCAGTTCGTCGTGCGTGGGGCCGCGTTCGCGCATGCGTGCGCATACGGAACGAGGTGCCATCCTGCACCATGATCAACACGGCGGCGCAGGTGGGCTCCCGGCCCGGACCGGTGATCGGTGTGGTCAGGCGTCCCCGTCCGGTTGCCCGCCTTCGCCGCGGGCTCCGGGTGCCTCGGTCGCCGCAGGGTCCAGGAGCCGGTTGAGGAACTCCCTGGTGCGCTCCTGGCGGGGATCCCCCACCACCTGGGCCGCCGGTCCGTGCTCGACGACGACTCCGCCGTCCATGAACACGACCCGGTCCGCGACCTCGCGGGCGAAGCTCATCTCGTGGGTGACGACCATCATCGTCATGCCCTCGCCCGCCAGGACCCGCATCACCGCCAGTACCTCGCCGACGAGTTCGGGGTCCAGCGCCGAGGTCGGCTCGTCGAAGAGCATCACTTCCGGGCCCATCGACAGGGCCCTTGCGATCGCCACCCGCTGCTGCTGACCGCCGGACAACTGGGCCGGGTACGCATCGGACTTGTCGGTGAGACCGACGCGGCCGAGATTCTTCAGGGCCACGGCCCGGGCCTCGGCCTTGCCCCTGCCCAGGACGCGGCGCTGGGGCAGAGCGAGGTTTTCGAGCACGCTGACGTGCGGGAAGAGGTTGAACTGCTGGAAGACCATCCCGATGCGGCGGCGTACGGCGTCGATGTCGACGTCCAGGTCGGTGACCTCCGTGCCGCCGACGAAGACCCGGCCCTCGCTGGGCTCTTCGAGCAGGTTCACACAGCGCAGGAGCGTCGATTTGCCCGAGCCGGAGGGCCCGATGACGCACACCACCTCGCCGCGGGCGATGTCGAGGTCGATGCCGCGCAGGACGTGGTTGGCGCCGAAGGACTTGTGCAGTCCGCGGATCTCGATCTCCGGGCGGTCCGTGGCCGTCGTGTCCACCGCTGGGGTCTCCTGTGGCATGTCTTCCTCACACGGCCTTGTCCGCGCGGGCCTCCAGGCGGCGCACCACGAAGCTCAGCGGCACGGTCACCAGGAGGTAGCACAGGCCCGCGACCAGGATCGGGGTGGAGTTGGCGGTCTGGCTGGCGAGGTCCCGCCCGAACTTCGTCAGTTCGCGCTCCTGCAGCGTCACGCCGAGGAACAGCACGAGCGAGGAGTCCTTGAACAGCAGGACGAGCTCGTTGGTGAGGGGCGGGATGACGATGCGGAAGGCCTGCGGGATGACGACCGAGACCATGGCGCGGGCGTGCGAGAAGCCCAGCGAGCGGGCGGCTTCCATCTGCCCCTTGGGTACCGCCTGGATGCCGGCCCGAATCGTTTCCGCCATGTAGGCGGCGGCCACCAGTCCCAGACCGATGGCGACCTTGCCGTACGTGCCGCCGGGGATCTCCGTACCGGGGAACGCCAGGGGCACCGCCACGCCCACGAAGATGAAGATCAGCAGGGCCGGGAGCCCCCGGAACAGCTCGATGTAGACGCTCGCGACCCACCGGTACGGGGCCACGGAGGACAACCGCATCATGGCGATGACCAGGCCGAGGACGAGGCCGAGGAGGAACCCGGAGGTCGTGTAGATCACGGTGTTGCGCAGGGCCGTGGTGATGATGTCCGGGAAGAGCCGCAGCGCCAGGTCCTTCTGGGCGAACTGGTTCTGCAGCCTCCCCCAGTCCGCGGAGACGGCGATCAGCACCAGCACCGCGACGAAGAGCGCGTACTGCAGCCCCTGCGAGACCCGGCGGCGCTGGCGCCGGGTCAGCCGGGAGGTCACGGGGTGGTCGTGGGCAGCGGGCCGATCCACTGCTCGTAGAGCTTCTTGTAGGTGCCGTCGGCCTTGGCGTCGGTGATCGCCTTGTCGATCGCGGCCACCAGGGCGGTGTTGCCCTTCTTCACCGAGAAGCCGTACTGCTCGCCGGTCTCGATGTTCTGTCCGACGGTGAACTCGGCGGCGTTCTTGGTGTCCTTGAGCCAGCCCTGGACCACGGGGTAGTCGATGACGACCGCGTCCACCTGGCCGGTGCGCAGTCCGTTGAGGACCGCGTCCGAGCTCTCGAAGGCGACGGGGTCGAACCCCTGGGCCTTGGCGTAGCTCTCGCCGGTGGTCCCGGCCTGCGCGCCCAGCTTCTTCGACTTCGCCTTGAGGTCGGCCAGCGTGGTCACGCCGCTCTTCTTGGTGGCGAGCAGGGCCTGCGTGGCGTCGAAGTAGGGGACGGAGAAGTCGACGTTCTTCTTGCGTTCGTCGGTGATCGTCATCCCGGCGGCCGCGAGGTCGCACTCGCCTGAGTTCAGGAAGGCGCCGGTCTTGAAGTTCTCGAAGGGGGTGTCGAGGATCTTCTGCTCGACCTTGAGCCGGCTCGCCACCAGGTCGACCAGGGCCACGTCGAAACCGACGACCTTGCCGTCCTGCTCGAACTGGAACGGCGGATAGGGCAGGTGGGTGCAGGTGGTCAGCTTGCCCTTCTCCACGACGGGCACTCCGCCCGCCGCCTCGCCCGGGCCGTCGCCGCCCGAGGAGCATCCCGCGACGAGGAGCGCGCCCGCCGCCGCGGCCGCGGCGGCGACGCGGATTCGGAGGCTGCTGGGGCGCGTGCGGTTTCCTCTGGCCGTCCGGAACACGGTTGACCTCCACGAGTGCGGGGCGAGCGGCGATCACGGGACGGGACCGTCCGCCGAGATCGTAAGCCACGGGTGGCGCCCGTCGAGGGATCTTCGGCGATGCTTTCCGGGGACGCCGCGGCGTACCGCGCCGATCCGGCCAAGATCACTCGGACGCCCGGTGGTGACGGTCCGCCGGCCCCGCCGTTCCCTCGCGCGGACCGGGGGCCGGGGCGGGTTCGCACGACCCCGCCCCGGCGTCGCTCCCCCGCCGCCGGCGCGGTCAGCGCCGTCAGCGCCGTCAGGGGGTGAGTTCGCGGCGGCGCCGGCTGATGGAGTCGGGGTCCCAGCCCGGACGGGGTACGGAGGCCAGCAGCAGCCGGGTGTAGGGGTGCTCGGGGTCGGTGAGGAGCTCGCCCACGGGGCGGTGTTCCATCGTGCGGCCGCGGTACATGACGAGCGCCTCGTCGCAGACGTAGCGGACGACGGCCAGGTCGTGGCTGACGAAGACCAGGCCGATCCCGGTGTCGCGCCGGATGTCGGAGAGCAGGTTGAGCACCTGCGCCTGCACGGAGACGTCCAGGGCGGACACCGCTTCGTCGAGCACCAGGACGGCGGGTTCGACGGCCAGCGCCCGTGCGATCGCGGCGCGCTGGCGCTGCCCGCCGGAGAGCCGGCGGGGCAGGGCGGCGGCCTCGCGGTCGCCGAGGCCGACTTTGGCCAGCAATTCCCGTACCCGTGCTGCCCGGGCCGCACGGTCGGACATGCCGTGCAGTCTGAGCACGCCGTCGACGGTCGCGCCGATGCTGATCCGCGCGTCCAGGGAGAGGTAGGGGTCCTGGAAGACGATCTGCACCGCCTTGGCGCGGGCCAGCCGGGCCGGCCTCCCCCGTACGGAGGCCGCCAGCGGCCGGCCCTGGACCAGGATCTCGCCCGCGTCGGGGCGTTCCAGGCCGATCAGCATCCGGGCCGTGGTGGTCTTGCCGGAACCGGATTCCCCCACGATGCCGAGCGCGCCGCCGGCCCGTACGGAGAACGACAGGTCGTCGACGGCGACGACCTCCGTCCCGCCGGTCCGGTAGGTCTTGCGCAGTCCGCTCACCCGGAGGAGCTCGGGGGGAAGTTCCGGAGGAGGTCCCGGAGGAAGTCCCGGGGCGGGGTCTTTGCTCGGACGGTTGCTCAACTGTCCTCCTTCGGGCCGATTTCGGCGGTGCGGTGGCAGGCGACCTCGGCCGGGCCGTGCCGCACGAGCTCCGGCGCGGACCGGTCGCAGCGGCCCGGCTCGGCGAACCGGCAGCGGGATGCGAAGGCGCAGCCGGGCGCCGACTCCAGCAGGCCCATCGGGGCGCCGGGGATGGGGGTGAGGCGGGCCAGGGGGCCTTCGAGGGGCGGGGAGGATCCGAGCAGGCCCGCGGTGTAGGGGTGCCGTGGGGAGGCGAAGAGTTCCGCCACGGGCGCCGTTTCGACGATCCGGCCCGCGTACATGACGTAGATCCGGTCGCTGACCGAGGCTGCCAGCTCGATGTCGTGGGTGATGAGGAGGAGTCCGAGGCCGCGTTCGCGCTGGAGGCGGCCCAGGACGGCCAGGATCTCGGCCTGGGTGCTGACGTCGAGCGCGGTGGTCGGCTCGTCGCAGAGCAGGAGCCGGGGTTCGGCGGTGAGGGCCGCGGCGATCACGACGCGCTGGAGCATGCCGCCGGAGAGCTCGTGCGGGAACTGGTTCAGGTGGCGTACGGGGTCGGGCAGGCCGACCGCGTCGAGCAGTTCGGCGGCCCTGACGTTCGCCCGGGCCTTGGTCCAGCCGTGCACCAGGCGCAGCGGTTCGGTGAGGAAGTCCCCGACCCGGCGCACCGGGTTGATGGCGGCCCGGGGGTCCTGGTAGATCATCGCCGCCTTGTCGGTGCGGACCTCGCGCAGGCTCGCGGGGGTGGCGCCGACCAGGTCGGTGCCGTCCACGCGGACCCGGCCGCCGATCTCGGCGCCCTGCGGGAACAGGCCGAGGGCGGCGCGGGCGGTGACGGACTTGCCGGAGCCGGATTCGCCGACCAGGGCGACGACCTCGCCGGCCGCGACGGTGAGGCTGACGCCGTCGAGGAGGGGGCGGGCCATCGCGGGAAGGGTGATGCGCAGGGCTTCGTAGTCGAGCAGTGTCATCGGGAGTCCCTCCCCGCGAGCCGGTCGCCGAGGTCTTCCCCGACGACGTTGAAGGCGACCACGACCAGGACGACCGCCACGGCCGGCGCGATCGCGGAGAGCGGCTGGCCCTGCAGGACGGCCGCCTGCCCCTGGTTGATCATGGCTCCCCAGTCGGGGGTGGGCGGCTGTACGCCGAGGCCGAGGAAGGAGAGGGCGGCGAGGTCGAGCAGGGCGTAGCCGAAGTTCACCGTCGACTGCGCGAGCAGCGTCGGGGAGATGTTGGGCAGCAGCCTGCGGACGGTGACGTACAGGGGCGAGTGGCCCTGCACCTGGTAGGCGGCGATGTAGGGCCGGGACTTCTCCCGGACGGCCAGGCCCCGTACGAGGCGTGCGGTGTACGGCATGTAGGCGATGGCCATGGCGATGACCGGGGCCGTCATCCCCTTGCCGAACAGGGCCACCGCGAGGATCGCGAGGAGCAGCGCGGGGAAGGCGAACAGGACGTCGAGGACCCGGCCGACGGCGGTGTCGATCCAGCCTCCGCGCCAGGCGGTGAACAGGCCGACGGCGACGCCGAGGATCGTGGAGAACAGGACGACGGCGAGCGGTCCGGCCAGGCTGGTCCGGGCGGCGACGACGAGCGCCGAGAGGGTGTCGTGTCCGCCCTGGTCGGTGCCCAGCCAGTGCTGGGCGCTCGGCCCCAGGAGGGTGTCGCCGAGCTGTCCGAAGGTGGGGTCGTACGGGGCGATCCAGGGGCCGAGGATCGCGAGGAGCACGAACAGGACGAGGAGCGCCAGGCAGGTCCGCTGCAGCCGGCTGCCGCCGAGGCGGCGCAGCCGGGCGAGCGGAGCGCGGGGGGTGCGCGGGGTGCGGGGGGTGCGCGGGGTGCGGGTCGTGACGCCCGTTTCGGGAAGGGTGCTCATCGGGCGCTCCCCGCCGCGGCCGTGCGCGGATCGATCAGCGGGTGGACCAGGTCCACCAGGGCGTTGACGATGACGAAGGCGGCCACGACCAGCAGCACGATGGCCTGGACGACCTGGAAGTCGAGCTGGTCGACGGACTGCACCAGCAGGGAGCCGACGCCGGACATTCCGAAGGCGGTTTCCACGATCGCGGTGCTGACCAGCATGCCGGAGACCAGGAGCGCGGAGACGGTGACGATCGGTCCGAGCGCGTTGCGCAGGACGTGCCGCCGGATGACGGTGCGCCGTGGCGCGCCGCGGCTCAGCGCGACCTCCACGTGGTCGCGGCTCAGCTCGTCGAGCATGGCCGAACGGGTCACGCGGGTCACCAGGGCGGTGAAGGTGACGGACAGGGCCGCCGCCGGGAGGATCACGTGGTGCAGCCGGTCCATGAGGCCTTCGCCGTTGCCGATGGTGGGGAACCAGCCCAGCTGCACCCCGAACACCGACCGCAGGAGCAGGGCGGCGACGAAGGCGGGTGCGGCCGCGCCCACCGTGACGAGCAGCATCAGGGAGCGGTCGGTGCGCGAACCCCGGCGCAGCGCGCCGATGATGCCGGAGCCGATGCCGACCACGGCGATCATCAGGCCGGATACGGAGATCAGCAGCATGGAGGAGGGCAGCCGCGACCAGATGACCGCGGAGACGTCCTGGTGGAAGAGGTACGAGCGGCCGAAGTCGCCGTGCAGCACCCCTTCGAGCCAGTTCCAGTAGCGAACCAGGAAGGGCTCGTCGAAGCCGTACTGGCTGCGGAGCGCGGCCAGGTCCTCCGGGCTGGGGCTGCGTCCCTTGATGAGGAAGCTCGCCGGGTCGCCGGGGGCCAGGAAGAGGGAGGAGAAGACGAGGAAGGAAGTGACGAGCAGGGTCGCCGCCATGCCGGCGAGCTTGCGCAGCACCCGGACGGCGCGGGCCGTCGCGGCCGTCGCCGCGGCCGTCATCCCCTGGCTCCGATCTCGGCCGCCCACGGGTGGTAGAGGTAGGCGATGGAGGGCTGGACGCCGGTGATCTTCTTGCCCATGAAGACGCTGACGGGGAGGGTGTAGAGGGGCAGCCAGGGCAGTTCGCGCGAGGCGATCTTCTGCGCCTCGGCGTTGGCGGCCGCGTGCTCCGCCGGGTCGTGGGCCCCGACGGCCTTCTCGACGGCGGCGTCGAAGGCAGGGTCGGACCAGTTGCCGTAGTTGCTGAAGGCTCCGGTCTCCAGCGAGGCGAACATGTCCAGCGGGTCGGTGATGGACGTGTACCAGAAGGTGAGGAAGAGGTCGATGCCCTCGCGGGCCGCGGGGTCGGTGAAGAGGGTCGTGTACTTCTCCGCGGACAGGGAGTCGATCCGCGGCTTCAGTCCGATGGCGGTGGCGGCCTGGGCGATGGCCTGGGTGATGATCGTGGTCTGCGAGTCCAGCGGGCTGGTCGCGATCACGATCTCCTGACCGTTCACGCCGGCCTCGGCGGCGAGCGCCTTGGCCTTGGCCGGGTCGTACGGGTACTTCGGCAGGTCCTTCACGAGGGCTTCGCGGGTCGCGGGGGGCGCGTCGGCCCACAGGTTGTCGGTGACGAGCGAGTCGGAGACCTCGCCGACCCCGGCGGCGCCGGCCTTGACGATGCCCTTGCGGTCGGTGGCCATGAGGAGGGCCTGGCGGACCTTCGGGTTGCCGAGGGGGCCCTTGAGGTTGGCGACGACCTCGTCGGCGACGGTGGTGTTGCGGCCGAAGTAGAGCTTTCCGGCCTGGGTGGAGCCGAGTTGGGCGTAGGCGTTCGGCGGGACCATCCAGCCGCCGTCGACCTCGCCGCTCTGGAAGGCGTTGACGCGGGTGGTGGCATCGGCGAGGAAGACGAACTTCACCTCGCCGGACTTGGCCTTGAGCTCCTGGTTCCAGTACCCGTCGAACCGCTTGAGGGTGAGGGACTGGCCGGAGGTCCAGGAGGCGAAGGAGAAGGGGCCGGTGCAGTTCACACCGGTCTGCGGATTGCCGTAGTCCTTGCCGGACTTGGCCAGGGTGGCGGCGGACTCCACGGTGCCCGGGCCGGCCGCCAGGTACTTGTTGAAGGTGGAGTCCGGCTTGGCCAGGGTGACGGTGACTTCCATCGGGCCGGTCTTGTCTATGGACTTGACGTTCTTGTACTGGTTCGCCCAGACGCTGCCGGTGGCGGGGTCGAGGTTGCGGCTCAGGGAGGCGACGACGTCGGCGGCGGTGAGCACCGTTCCGTCGTGGAAGTGAACGCCGGGGCGGATCTGGTACACCCAGGTGGTGGGCGTGGGGTTGGCGTACGAGGCCGCGAGGCCCGGGGAGGTCGTCAGGTCGGGGTTCCAGCGCAGCAGGCTCTCGCAGACGTTGGCGAGGATCTGGTTGGGCGGGAAGTCGAAGGAGTACGCGTAGTCGATGGTGGTCGGCTCCGCGTAGACGGACCAGGTGAAGGAGTCCACGTTCCCGGCGGCGGCGGGCGTCTTGTCCGTGATCTTGTACGCGGCGGCCCGGTCCGCGTCCTTGTCGGGCGCGGCACCGCCGCAGGCGCTCGTGACGAGCACGGCGGCCGCGGCGAAGGCGGCCGCGGCGCTGTTGCGGATGCGGCGGATGCGGCGGCCGGGGTACTGCGGGGATCCCGATCGGGTTGATGGCATCGTCTGACTCCCTGAGGGATGAGCTCGGTGGGGTGGGTGACGCTCGGCCGGTGGCGGCCCGGCCGGTGGGGATTCGGACGGTCGCGACTCAGTCGGTCGCGGCGAAGACCAGTTCGCCGTCGATGTACGTGCGCAGCACGCGGGTGTCGGCGATCTCCATCGGGGGGTGCGCGAAGGGGTCCCGGTCGAGGACGACGAGGTCCGCGTACTTGCCCTCCTCGACGGTGCCGGTGACCTCGTCGAGGTGGTTCACCCATGCGCTGCCGGCGGTGTAGGCGGTGAGCGCCTGGGAGAGGGTCAGGGCCTGCTCGGGGAAGAACGGCGGCGCCGGTTCGAAGGTCCCGGTCGCGCCCGGGGCCTCGTCGGGTACGGAGCGGTTGACCGCGACGTGGATGCCCCAGAGCGGGTTGGGGCTGCTGACCGACCAGTCGCTGCCGGCGACCAGGCGGGCTCCGGCGCGCTGGAGGTCGCCGAACGGGTACTGGAGGCGGGCCCGTTCCGGTCCGAGGAAGGGGATCGTCAGCTCGTCCATCTGCGGTTCGTGGGCGGCCCACAGCGCCTGGATGTTGGCGGCCGCGTCCAGGCTCGCGAAGCGGGCGATGTCGTCCGGGTGGACGAGCTGGAGGTGGGCGAGGTGGTGGCGGTTGTCGTTGGTCCCGTTGGCCTCGCGGGCCTCGGCGAGGGCGTCGAGCACCTCGCGCACGGCCCGGTCGCCGAGGGCGTGGAAGTGGATCTGGAAGCCCGCGCGGTCGAGCAGGGACACGGCCGCGGTGAGCACCTTCGGATCGATGAAGCTGAGCCCGGAGTTGTTGGTGGCGCAGCCGCAGCCGTCGAGGTAGGGCTCCAGCATGCCGGCGGTGAAGTTCTCGGCGATGCCGTCCTGCATCATCTTCACGCTGGTGGCGTTGAAGCGGCCGACCTGTCCGGTGCGGCGGCGCTCCTCCAGGTCGGGTATCTGTTCCAGGCCGCGTTCGCGGTCCCACCACAGGGCGCCGACGACGCGGGCGCGCAGGGAGCCCTCGCGGGCGGCGCGCAGGTAGACGCCGTAGTTGTCGGGGTTGCCGGGGAAGGCGCCGATCATGGCGTCCTGCCAGCTGGTGACGCCGAGGGAGAAGAGGTGCTCCTGTGCGGCGAGCAGGCCGGCGAGCGCCTCGTCCGGGGTCGCGAGGGGCACGTGGTGTGCCACCAGCTCCACGGCGCCCTCCTGGAGGGTGCCGGCCGGGCTTCCGTCCTCCTCCCGCTCGATCCGGCCGTCGGCCGGGTCGGGGGTGGTGCGGTCGACGCCGGCGATCTCGAACGCCCGGGTGTTGACCCAGGCCCCGTGGCCGTCCCGGTTGGTGAGCAGGACGGGCCGGTCGGGGACCACCGCGTCGAGCATGGCGCGGGTCGGCGTGCCCCCGGGGAAGACGTCCATCGACCAGCCGCCGCCGCGGATCCAGGCCGCGTCGGGGTGGGCCGCGGCGAACTCCGCGACCACCGCGAGGTAGCCGTCGATGGTGCGCTCCTCGCTGAGGTCGCAGCCGAGCATCTGGACTCCGGCCACCGCGGGGTGCACGTGGGCGTCCTGGAATCCGGGGACGAGCAGTCCTCCCGCGAGGTCGACGACCTCGGTGTCGGCGTCCGCGAGCGAGCGGACGGTGGCCGCGTCGGCCACGGCGATGATCCGGCCGCCTCCGACGGCGACGGCGGCGTCGATCGGGGTGGGTGAGGTGCCGGTGAAGACGCGTCCCCCTACGAAGACGATGTCGGCACGCTGCCTGGTGTTGCCCATCGACGCATCCTTCGGCTCGGCGGGTGAGCCCCGCACGGCTGGTTCGTTGAGGAGGAGTGAACGGGAGCGCAACAATGTTGTCAACGGTGTTGCGCTCGCTCTGTTCCACATCGTTACACTGGCCCCACCATGCCGAAGTCATCCGACACACCCGCCCGGTCCAAGCGCGCGGGCAGCCAGCTCACACCCGACGCGATCATCGAAGCGAGCCTGCGCATCGCGGCTCGCGGCAGCGAGGACGCCTTCACCGTGCGACGTCTCGGCGGGGAACTCGGCGCCGACCCGACCGCGATCTACCGGCACTTCCGCGACAAGGACGAGCTGTTGCTGTCCGTCGCCGACCGCATGCTCCGCGAGGTGCTCGACAGCATCCCCGAAGGGCTCGACTGGAAGGACCGGCTGCGGGCACTCGCCGAGGGTTCCCTCGAAGTCGCGCTCAGGTACCCGGTGGTCGGCTCGACCATGGCCAGCCGGACCACCCGCAGGCCCAACGAGTTCCGTGTCGTGGAACTGATCCTCGGCGCGGTGACGGAGGCCGGCCTCGAAGGGGCGGAGGCGGCCGTCCACTACCGGATGGTCGGCGACTCCCTCCTGGCCTACGTCGGCCAGCGCGCCGCCTACCTGCTGTTCGACGCGGACGTCCGGGCCGCCGACGAGTCCTCCTGGCACCGCGAGTACCGCCTGGTCGACCCCACGGGCTTCCCCCACATCACCCGGCTCGGCGCCCAGCTGGCCGAGGTCACGGAAGAGCAGATCTTCGAGGCCCGGGTGGAAGCCCTGATCAACGCGATCGAGACCCGGGTCGAGGTGCTCCGGGGAGGAAAGGCCCTCTGAGGGGGAGCCGGTCCCGCGCCGGGCGGCTCAGCCGAAGCGGACCCGGGCTTCGGCGGTGGGCTCAGCCGAAGCGGACGCGGGCTTCGGCCGTGGGCTCAGCCGAAGCAGACGCGGGCTTCGGCGGCCGGCTCGGCCGAAGCGGACCGGGCTTCGGCCGGCCGCTCCGGCGTCACGCACGAGCGGATGCCGGCGGTCCCCCGGAGCACCGGGGCCATCGGCGTCGCCACGTACTTGCCGACGTCCAGGTCGCCCGCCCGCACCTCCTGGGGCTCGGCGACACCCGGCACGAGCAACTCGACGCGGTCCCCGGGCCGCAGGCCCGACGCCCGCACCCACACGGCCTCGCACAACGCCCCGTACCGCAGCTCCAGTTGACGACCTCCGGGTCCCGTGTCGGTACGCAGATCGGTGACCATGCCCGCGCCCCCGCATCCCATGCGGACCGGGTCCTTGCCGGCGCAGCCCGCCCCCGCGCAGCCGGGGTTGCGGATCATCAACTCCGCCGACCCGGTGTCGTCGGCGGGCCGCGGTCCGGATCCCCGGGACAGCAGCAGACCCGCGGTCAGTACGAGGAGGACGCCGCCCAGGACGGAGCCCGTCAGGACCAGCCGCCGACGCCCTCCCGGCACGGAAGCACCCTCGGGGGCGGGGGCGGGCCCGGTGAAGGTGGGCCCGGTGAAGGCGGGTCCGGCAGGGGCGGGGGCGGATCCGGCAGCACGGGGGGCGGAGGCGGATCCGGCGGCACCGAGTGCGGAGGCGGGCACGAGGACGGCCCGCGGGGACGCGGGGACGGCCCGGCCGCTCCAGACGGTGTCCGCCAGCTCCCAGAGTGCCAGCAGCCTGCCCGGGTGCTGGCGGGCCACGGCGCACAGCACCTCGACCGCCTGCCGGGGCGGCTGCTGCTTGCCGTTGAGGTAGCGCTCCCAGGAGGACTTGCTGTACGGCGTGCGCCGGCCGAGGTCCACGAGGCTCAGCCCCGTCCGCAGGCGCAGCCGGCTGAGTTCGGCGGCGAGGTGCCCGCACTCCGCGGGCAGGGTCACTTGCGCAGCTCCGCCCAGGTCTTCGGCCCGACGATGCCGTCCGTGACCAGGCCGCGCGCGGCCTGGAACCGGATCGCGGCCTCCTTGGTGTCCTGGCCGTACAGTCCGTCGGTGGTCTTCGGGTCGAAGCCGTGCTGGCGCAGCAGGCACTGGACCTCGACGACGTCGAAGCCCGTGCTGTTGGTGTCGAGCAGGATCTGGCGGCTGGTGCTGTGCCCGGCCCGCCGCTCGCCGTCCTTGCGTTCGGTGCCGCACTCGTACGCCACTCCGCGGCGGTAGCCGGACGTACCGGCGTCCTCACCGCGCGGCGCCTCGTCGGCCCATGCGCCGCCGGTCAGCAGTCCCGCGCCGAAGGCCACGACCACGGCTGCCGCGATCCCGGCGAGGAAGGTGCGCAGCCGGACGATGCGCGGGGCCGGTACGGCTACGGGCTCCGGCCCCGGCGTCACACCGCCCGCCGGGGCGTTCGTCGTACCGCCCGTCGCCTCGGCGGCTACCTCGACCGGTGCGGCCGGAGCCAGCCGGCGCGCTTGTACGGCGACCTCGTGCAGGACCACCAGACGCGTCTCGTCCGCCCCGCAGAGCCGGGCCAGTTCCTCCACGGCCGCGCGGGGCACGGGCTGCTTCCCGTTGAGGTACCGCTCCCACGAGGAGCGGCTGTAGCCGGTCTTCGCCGCGAGGGCGGCCAGACTCAGCCCGCTGCGGTCCTTCAGTCGCCGCAACTCGGCGACGAGCCGGCCCTCCCGGCTGTCGAGCCCGGCGGGCAGTTCCTTCCAACGCGCCACTCTGGCTTCCCCCTCGATTCAGCGCACAGCATCGGGCCACCGCGCGGGGGCTGACCAGTGGCTCGCGGGCATTGGCGGAATCTTTCCCCTCCTCCCGGCATCCCACGAAAGCGTCCCGGCTCTGGACGTCCCAGCAGGTCAGAGCGTGGGACGTCCCGCGCTGACCCTGGTCTCCGGGCTCCCTGGACACCGCCGATGTTGGCGCAGGAGAGTCGCTGCCAGCACCGGGCCGAATACCCGGTCCTCGACAACGGAGGAAAGCAGAATGAACCTTCGCAAGCCGATCATCGTGACCTTGGCCGCGACCGTCCTCGGCAGCGGACTCGCCGTCGGTGGCACCGCCAACGCCGCCGGTCCGGCGTCCGCGACGCTCTCGGGGCAGAGCGCCGCCGCCGCCTGCAACTACTACACGTCCGGCACCACGCTCACCAAGACGGGGCAGACCGGCGACGCGGCGGTCAAGCGCATCAAGCAGGTGCAGTGCCTGATCAACTACAACACGAGCTACCCGACCTGGCTGGAGGAGGACGGCAAGTTCGGTCAGGCCACCTACAACGCCGTGAAGGCGGTCCAGCAGAAGGCCGGGATCCAGGTCGACGGCGAGGTCGGCCCCAACACCTGGAGCAAGCTGCGCGCCGGCGTCTGGTGGTAGACCGCACCTGACGTGCGCCTCCGTACCCCGGTCCGTTCGCCGAACGGTCTTCGCACCCGTTCGGCGAACGCGGCCGGTTCCCCGAGGTCACCTCCGGGAGGTCAGCCGCTCCCACAGGAAGGTGTGGACCAGCGCCTCGTTGTAGGCGGTCTGCCCGTGGTCGGTGGCGCCCGCATGGCCGCCGCCGAGGTGCTCGTGGAAGAGGACGGGGTGACCCGCCTCCCGCAGCCGGGCGGCCATCTTGCGGGCGTGCCCGGGGTGGACGCGGTCGTCGCGGGTCGAGGTCAGCAGGAGCAGCGGGGGGTACGGGGGTCCCTCCGTTCGGACCTGGTGGTACGGGGAGATCTCCTCCAGGTGGGGCCGGTCGGCCGGGTCGTCGGGGTCCCCGTACTCGGCGATCCAGCTCGCTCCGGCGAGCAGCTTGTGGAAGCGGAGCATGTCCAGCAGCGGCACGTGGGCGACGACCGCGCCGAACAGTGCGGGGTCGCGGGTGAGCATCGCGCCCATGAGCAGTCCGCCGTTGCTGCCGCCTTCGATGCCGAGCTGGGCGGGGGTGGTGACGTCCCGGGCGATGAGGTCCCGGGCCACGGCGGCGAAGTCCTCGTAGGCCCGGACCCGGTTCGCTCCGAGCGCGGCCTTGTGCCACTGGGGCCCGTACTCGTGGCCGCCCCGGATGCCCGCCACCACGTAGGTGCCGCCGCGCGCGAGCCAGGTGCGGCCGGTGACGGCGCTGTAGCCCGGGACCATCGAGACCTCGAAGCCTCCGTAGCCGTAGAGCAGGGTGGGGCCGGGGCCCGTGCGGTCCTCGGGGCCGACGACGAAGTACGGCACCTTCGTGCCGTCCGCGGAGCTCGCGAAGTACTGCCGGACCGCCAGGCCGGCAGTGTCGAAGAGCGCCGGGCCCTGCTTCAGGGTCTCGTCGGCGCCGGCCGGCGCCGTACCCCGGTAGAGGGTGGACGGCTGGAGGTAGCCCGAGACGTTCAGGAAGAACTCGTCGCTCACGTCCGGGTCGGTGCCGGTGACGGAGGCCGTGGACAACGGGGGTACGCCGGCCAGCGGGGCGCGGCTCCAGCCGTCGGGGCCCGGCCCGGGGGTCAGGATCTCCAGCCGGGAGGAGACGTCGGCGCTGGTGGTGAGGATCAGGTGGTGGCGGGTCCAGCTCCAGCCCGCGAGGGCGGTGTGCTCGTCGGGGGTGAAGAGCACCGCCGCTTCCCGGTCCCCCGTCCGGAAGGCCTCGAAGTCGAAGGCGAGCAGGCTGCCCGCGACGTGGCCGAGCCACGGCGACTTGGGCGCGACGATCAGCCACTCGCGGTGGACGGAGGCACTGGCGTCGTCCGGGACGTCGATCTTCTCGGGCCCGGCCGGATCCGGGGTTCCGGCCCCGGATCCGTCCCCAGCCCCTCCCCCGTGCCCGGGGAGGAGGAGCAGCTCCTGCTTCCAGAAGTCGATCTGCCGGTGGACGAAGTCCCGTTCGAAACCGGGCGTGTCGTCGTGCCAGCCGGAGGCGGACAGGTCCGTCGGCCGGCCCTCGTAGACCAGTTCCGCCTCCGCGAGGGGGGTGCCGCGGCGCCACCGGCGGACCTGGAGGGGGTAGCCGGACGCGGACATCGAGCCGGGGCCGAAGTCCGTGCCGATCCAGACCAGGTCCCGGTCGATCCAGCCGATCCGGGTCTTGGCCTCGGCGACCTCGAAGCCGCCCGGGACGAACTCCCGGTCCACCAGGTCGAACTCGCGCACCACGCAGGCGTCCGCCCCGTCCCGCGACAGCATCACCAGGGCGTGGCGGTGATCGGGGGCCAGGACGGCGCTGCCCGCCCAGGCCCACTTCTCCCCCTCGGCCTCGGCGAGCGCGTCCAGGTCCAGGACCGGCTCCCAGTCGGGCCGGTCCTTGCGGTACTCCTCCAGGGTGGTGCGCCGCCACAGACCGCGGACGTGGTCGGCGTCCTGCCGGAAGTTGTAGAGGTGCCGTCCCCGCCGGCGCGCGTACGGGATCCTGCCGTCGTCGTCGAGGACCTCGCGGACCTCCGACTCCAGCACCTTGAACCCGGGGTCCGAGGCCAGCGCGGACACCGCTTCTTCGTTGCGTTCGCGCACCCAGGACAGGGCGGCCTCGCCGGTGACGTCTTCCAGCCAGAGGTAGGGGTCTTCATCGCTCATCCGCCGATTGTGCAGGATCGGACGACGGGCCCCGGCCTGTCGTCGACCGAAAACCGGTTGCCCGGGAACGGGCGGGCGCGGACGATGGCCCGTCGTGAGCAGATCCCGTTTCGCCTCCGTACTGCCCGACCTCGGCCCGCTGCGGTCCAGCCCCGATTTCCGGGTGCTGTTCTACCAGGGCACGGTCACCTACTTCGGCTCGTTCATGGCGATGATCGCGCTGCCGCTGCAGATCAAGCACATGACGGACTCGCCGCTCGCGGTCGGTGCGATGGGCGCGGTGGAACTGCTCCCGCTGGTGGTCTTCGGTCTCTACGGGGGCGCCCTCGCCGACGCCGTGGACCGGCGGCGGATGATCCTGCTGACCGAGGCCGGACTCGGGGTGCTCGCCCTGGTCCTGCTGGTGAACGCGGCCCTGCCGAGTCCCATGCTGTGGCCGCTGTACGTGGTCGCGGCGTGCGTATCGGCACTGACCGGCCTGCAGCGGCCGGCCATGGACTCGCTGATGGCGCGGATCGTGCCGCACGACCAGCTCACCGCCGCCGCCGCGCTGAACGGGCTGCGCTACCAGTTCGGCGCCATCGCGGGTCCCGCGGCGGCCGGTCTGGTCGTGGCGTACGCCGGGCACGTTTCCGCGTACGCGATCACCGTCGCGGGGTTCCTCGTATCGGTGCTGCTGTGCCTGCGGCTGCGTCCGGCTCCGCCCGCGCGGGACGCCGAGCGGCCCTCGCTGCGGGGGATCGCCGAGGGGGCCCGGTACGCGTGGAGCCGGCCCGTGCTGCTCGGCACGTACGCCGTGGACATGGCGGCGATGCTCTTCGCCTTCCCGAACGCCATCTTCCCCTTCCTCGCCGACGAGCTCGACGCCGTGTGGGCGCTCGGTCTGATGTACGCGGCGGGCGCGGTCGGCTCGCTGGCGCTGGGCCTGACCAGCGGCTGGGCCTCGCGGGTACGCCGGCACGGGCTGCTGGTGGTGTGCGGGGCGGGGGTCTGGGGGCTGGCCATCGCGGCCGCCGGCTGGTCCGCGAACATCTGGCTCGTGCTGCTGTGCCTCGCCGTGGCCGGCGCGGGCGACATGCTCAGCGGGCTGGGGCGCGCCACCATCTGGAACCAGACGATCCCCGAGGAGCTGCGGGGCCGGCTGGCGGGCATCGAGGTGCTCTCCTACACCGTCGGCCCGCAGCTCGGCCAGGTCCGCGCGGGCGCGATGGCCGGCTGGACCGGCACCCGCTCGGCCTTCTGGAGCGGCGGGCTCGCCTGCGTGGCCTCGGTGGCGGTGCTGGCCGCCCTGCTGCCGAAGCTGATCTCCTACGACGCGGACACCGACGAGGACTCCCTGCGGCAGCGGGCCGCGAAGGAGGCGCAGCCGAGCGGAGCACCCGCCTGAGCCGGCGCCGTCACGCCTCGGGGGACTCCTCCCCCGCGGCGTGGCCCCGGCCCGCGAAGGCGGACGGGGCCAGGGCCGTGGCGGTCAGGGCCAGCAGCAGTCCGCCGGCCGCCGCGGCCAGCGCCGGACCCGGCCCCCACAGGGTCCAGGCGGCCCCGAAGAGCAGGGAGCCGGCGAACCGCGCCAGGGCCTGCGCCGTCTGGAGCACCGCGAGCCCCGTGGTGCGCAGCCCGGGGGGCAGCAACGGACCGGCGGCGGCCATCAGGACGCCGTCGGTGGCCGCGTAGAACAGGCCGAGCAGGCCGAGGACCGCGCACACGAGCGCGGGACCCGGCGGTACCGGGGCCAGGAGCAGCAGGCAGGCGCCGAGCAGCAGCAGGTGGCCGCCGAGGAAGACCCGGTGGCGGCCCAGCCGGTCGGCGAGCCGTCCCACGGGCACCGCGGCCAGCAGGAACACGGCCGCGGTGCCCACCGCCAGCAGCGGGAACCAGGCGGCCGGCAGGTCCAGGCGCCGCTGGAGCAGCAGGTAGAGGAAGGCGTCCCCGACGGTGAACACGCCGAGCACGGCGGCCGTCAGACAGAGCCGCCGCAGACCGGGGATCCGCAGGAGGGTGCGGGCCGCGGGCGTGCCGGCCGCCGGTGCGGGCGCGGGGCTCTCCCGTACGAACAGGACCAGCACCAGGACGCCCAGCAGGGCGAGGCAGCAGCTCACGGTGAAGACGGCCTCGTACCCGTCCACCGCCACCCACAGCACGCCGAACGCGGCCAGCGGTCCCAGCAGGGCCCCGGCCGTGTCCAGCGCGCGGTGCACGCCGAAGGCGCGGCCCTGCTCCCCCGGCGGGCAGGACAGTGAGATCAGCGCATCGCGCGGGGCGGTGCGCAGCCCCTTGCCGGTCCGGTCGGCGGCCAGGACCGCCGCCACCGACCAGGGGGTGGTGACCGCGAGCAGGGCCGCCTTGCAGACGGCGGAGATCGCGTAGCCGGTGCCGGCGACGAGCTTGCGGCGCTGCGTACGGTCGGAAACCCGTCCGCCCACGAGGCGCAGCAGCGCGGTGGCGCCCTGGTTGAGTCCGTCCAGGGCGCCGAAGGCGAGCGGGGACATCCCGAGTCCGGCCACCAGGTACAGCGGCAGGACGGCGGTGACCATCTCCGCGGAGACATCCGTGACCAGGCTGACCATGCCGAGCGCGAGCACCGTGCCGGGGACGGCCCGCAGCGGGCCCTTCGGAGCCGGAGGGTCTGCGGCGATGTCCGCCGCACGGCTGGTCGACAGGTACACGGGTGCCTCCTTCACGTTCACGACCAGATGAGTCGGAACCAGGTGAGTCAGAACCAGGTGAGGGTGAGGGGGAAGGTGGTGGTGGCGGTGGTTGGGGTGGTGTCGGTGGCGGTGATGGTGATCTGGATGGTTCCGGTGGCCCAGGGTTTGCCGGTGATGCGGCCGGTGGTGGTGTCGAGGGTCAGGCCCCAGGGGAGTCCGGTGGCGGTGTAGCGGACGGGGGCTTTGCCGCCCGTGGTGGTGAGCTGGATGGTGCAGTTCTGGTTGAACTTGCAGCTCTGCGGGCCGGGGTTGGTCAGCTTCAGCTCGGCTGAAGTCGGGGTCGGGGTCGGGGTGGGTGTGGGTGTCGGGGTGGGGGTCGTGGTCGAGGTGGGCGTCGGAGTCGGGGTCGGGGTCGTCGAGGCGAACACCTCGCTGATCGGCTGGACGTTGGCCGCGTTCCCGGCGTGCGTGGCCGTGCCGAACAGGTCCTCGAAGGTGCGCAGCAGGTGGTGGTGGTTGAAGGCCGTGGAGTACGTGCCCGTCTTGACGTTCGCCCCGTAGAAGACGGTGGCGATCTGGTTGGAGCCGAGGTAGTTGTCCTCGTCCCAGGTCAGCACCAGCAGGCTGTTGTTGGCCTTCGCCCACTGCGCGTAGGCGTCGATGTTGTTCTTCGTCCAGGTGTCACCCGTGCCGACCGAGCAGGAGTGCATGTCGTTGCACTGGTTGGGGACGACGAACGACAGGTTCGGCAGCGCCGCGAAGTTGTTCTGCGGGAACTGCGCCCAGGTCTTGCCGGTGTTCAGCGGCACGTTCTTGAAGGCGAACCACGGGTTGTGCTTCTGGGCGTACTGGCCGTTGGTGCAGGCCGTGGAACCCTCGCTCGGCAGGTCCTCGTTGTACGTCGCGAAGGTCTTGCCGGCCGCGATCAGTTCCTGGCCGAGGTTGGGCGCCGTCATCGACTGCGGGGTGTAGCAGCCGTCCCCGGTGATGCCCTGGGTGGCGCCGGAGAAGAGGTTGAAGTAGTTCGGCTGGCTGGGGTGGGTCAGCGCCTTCATTCCGGTCAGGCTCGCGCCGCCGCTCGCCAGCTGGTTGATGTAGGGGGCGTTGGCGCTGCCCATGATCTCGCCGTACTGCTTGTTCTCGTACACGACGACGACCACGTGGTCGTACGCGGGCAGTGCGGCCGCGGCCGAAGACGACGCGGAACCACTTTCGGCCGCTTGGGAGTTGGCGATGGTGAAGGCGCCCAGCAGGCCGAGGGCGCCGATGCCGGCGATCAGGGCGGACCAGCGGACCCGGTGTCTCGCGCGAGCGGTCGCGGGCGCGTTTGCGCTCGCGCTCGCGCCCGGTGTGGTCGGGGGACGGAGTGGCATGGGTGGTTCCTCCTCGTGATGAGTGGTGGGGTGCTCGGGGGGGGCGGTGGTCGATGGCCGGGGGCCGGGGGCCGGCGTCACGCCTCGCGGCGGGCCGCGCCGGCCACGGTGATGTTCAGGAACCGGGGCACGGGCAGCCCCCGGTCGCGGAAGTCCTCCGCGACCGCGGCCCGCACCGTCGCGAGCCGGGCTTCGGGCAGCAGGACCAGAACGCTCCGCCCGGGCCGCTCTCCGGGCTGCCAGGCGCTCAGGGCCCCGGCCCGCCGGGCGCACCCGACGGCCCGGGCCAGGTCGGCCGTACGGTCCTGCGTGCCGTCGGGGTCCGGCCGCAGGGCCAACAGCACCAGGCGTGCGCCCGAGTCGGCCGGGTCGAAGACCACGTACCGCTGGCGTTGCCGCCGGGGCTCCGGCCGGGGTGGACCCTGGCCGAGCAGCAGGGCCCTGCCCGGCCGGGCGAAGAGGGCGCCGCGGCGCAGCGGGTCGTCGCCGTCCGGCAGCGCCTCCGCCATCAGCCGGGCCAGCCGCACCCGGTCCGGGTCCTCGCCCGCCGGTGTGTGGACGTCGGCCACCGCGAGCGCCACCGCGCAGTCCGCGGCCTCCTGCGTGGCCAGCCCGGCGGCCGCGGTGAGGGAGCCCTGCACGTGCAGGTCGGTGCCGCCCCGGCCGTACCCGGCCCGGGCCAGCGCGCGCAGCAGTGCGTACGGGCGGGCGGCCCAGGCCGGGGTGGCGGGCGGCGGCCCGGACAGGGTCAGCGGGAGGTCGCAGCCGTCCGCCGGGTGGGCCAGGGAGCTGAGCCGTACGAGGCCGTCGGCGCGCGGGGCCGCCGCGGCCGCCACCGGCCAGCCGGCTGCCGCGACGAGGCCCGGGGAACCGAGGTGGAAGGTGTACGGGGCGCTCCAGACGGCGGCCGGGGGGCGGCCGTGGGCGGCCTCCAGGGCGTAGGCGACCAGGCGGAAGAGCGGGTCGGCGGTGGCCCGGCGGGCCAGGTCGCCTCCGGTGAGCGCCTCGGGGCCGGGGCCGGTGGCTGCCTGGCCGGTGGTGGGGCCGGTGGCAGCCCGGCCGGTGGCGGGGTCGGTGGTGGGGCCGGTGGCGGCGCAGACCGGGCCGGTCCGCGCGCCGGGGCCCGTCACAGCTCGTCCTTGCGGGCCAGCATCCGGTAGGCGTTGCCGCCGTCCGTGCGCCGGGCCGCGGCGGTGCGCAGTCCGTCGAGCACCGCCGCGGCGGCGAAGAGCGGCAGCGAGGCCAGGCGTACGGCGCCGGTCAGGACGCGTCGGCCGGTGGTGGCCGGGGGCCCCCAGGGGCGGTCCGGGTCGGGAGCCAGCCGGGTCGCGGTCAGGGCCACCGCGCCGAAGAAGTCGTTGCCCTGGTGGGCCGGCCCGTGTTCCTCGGCGAGGACGGTGAACCCCCGGTCGGCCAGGGCTTCGCGCAGGTTCGAGGAGGGGATCAGGTGCTGGTGCTGCGGCTGGAACCAGGGCAGCCAGGCCGGGCCGAGCAGCCGGGCCATCCGGGACTCGGGGTCGGGGAGTTCGATGGTGAGGTAGCCGCCGGGGGCGAGGACGGCGGCCGCCGTGTCCAGTTCCGCCAGCGGGTCCCGGGTGTGCTCCAGGTAGTGGTACATGCTGACCACCTCGTACTGACCCGCCAGTTTCACCGCGAACTCCGGGAACTGGCCCTGGTACCCCGTCTCCACCCAGCCGCGCCGCTCGGCCTCGCGGACCCCGTCGCCCATGTCCAGTCCGTCGAACCGGGTGTCGGGCCAGACGGCGCGGGCCGCGTTGCAGAAGTGGCCGTGTCCGGTGCCGACATCGAGCCAGGACACGGGATCGGTGTGCGGGCGGAGCATTTCGGCCCGGCCGTGGTAGGCGGCGCCGAGCCGGCCGAAGACGGTGGCCGCGCCCTCGCCGCCGCGGCCGTCGTAGAAGTCGCGGTAGTAGAACTCCAGACCCTCCGGGGAGAGTCGGGGGTTCTGGAAGACGTGCCCACAGGCTCCGCACTGTTCCAGGGTGAAGCGGCCCGGCTTGCCCTGGAGCAGGTCGGGCACCCGGACCCGCACGGTGAGGCGGCGCGAGCCGCACCAGGGGCAGTCCGGGCGGCGCGGTTCGAAGAACCGGTCGGTGCCGGCGGCCAGGTCGGCCCGGTACGCCTGGACGGCCTCGGCGCGGACCGACTCGGCCCGGTCCGCCTCGGCCCGGAGGGACTCGGCCCGGAGGGACTCGGCCCGAACCACCTCCGCCCGGACCCCCTCGGCCCTGACCCCCTCGGCCCTGATGCCGGTCCGGTCCGCGTCCTGCGCAGCGGCCGGGCCGTTCGCCGGGACGGCGGCCCCGGGTGGCGGCGTACGGGTCGTCGCGGCGGCCGTACGCACGGCCGCGCCGAGGGAGCGTACGGGCCGGGCGGCCGTGGCCCGGGCGAGGTCGCCGGGGCGCAGCGCGCCGGACCGGCCGAGGGCCAGGTAGGGCTGGATCCAGTACAGCCCCGCCGCGGCGGCGCCCCACCGGCCCTGGCGTACGGCGGCCCCGGCCAGCAGGGCCAGCCCGGCGAGCTGGGCGGCGGCGAGCGCCCCGGGCGGCAGTCCCTGGGCCCGCAGTTCGGCCGCCCGCGCCGGTCCGTCCGTGGCGGCGGGTGGTCCGCAGCTCAGGGCGGGTGCGATGGCCAGTCCCGTGGCATCGGCGGCGTATTCCTTCACGCGCCGGACGACGGCCATGAGTTCCGCCGGCGTGGCGTCCGGTCCCGGCAGGTCCACCCCGGCCCGGGCGAGCACCTCCTCGGCGACGAGCACGGCGAAGCCGGCCCCGCGCCCCTCGCCGAGCCGGTCCTGCCGGTAGCCGGCCGGGTCAACCAGGCGCAGCAGGCCGAGCACCCGCTCGGTGGGCAGGTCCCCGGGCAGCAGGTCCAGTACCCGCAGCCCCTCCCGGTCGGCGTACGCGCAGGCGGCCAGGAAGGTGACCACGTCGGGCTCGACGCCGCCGGCTGTGAGCAGCCGCCAGCCGGCGGCGCGCGGCACCCCGGCGTCCGCGGGGGCGGTCATGGGCAGTACCGGGACCGCCCGCAGGCGGCGGGCCGCGCGCACCGTGCCCGCGCCGAGGGCGGCGAGCAGGAGGACGGAGGTCCACCGGACGCCGGACAGCAGCGGGCGCGCGGTGCGGCGGATCCGGGCGGGGGAAGGGAGCGGGGAGCGCGTCATACGAGTTCCTCCAACCGGTCGGCCGCGGCGGCTGCCCCGCCGGCCGCGGCGAATGAGGCCTGGATCCGCCGGGCGCCCCGGCGGTGGCCGGGATCGTCCAGTACGGCCGTCAGCGCGTCGCGCAGTTCCTCGGCCCGGGTCCTGCCGAAGCGCACCCGAACCCCGGCCCCGGCCTCCACGACCTGGCGGGCGACGATCGGCTGGTCGTCGCGGATCGGGGCGACGACCAGCGGCAGCCCGTGCGCGAGGGCCTCGCAGACGGTGTTGTGGCCGCCGTGGCAGACCACGGCGTCCAGGTGTCGGAGCAGATCCAGCTGCGGCACGCTGTCGCGCAGCAGGACGTTCCCGGGGACCTTCCCGACCAGGGCGGCGGGGGCCGCCAGGACCAACTGGACTTCCTTGTGCAGTCGTTCGGCGGCGCCCAGCACCGCGCCGTAGAACCGGCCCCCGGCCTCCTGGTTGAGGGTTCCCAGTGAGACGAGCACCCGTCGCCGCTCCGGATCCAGCTGCTCCCAGGGGAAGCCGGGTACGGACGGCCGGGACCCGAAGGCCGGGCCTACGAAGGCGTAGTGCGGCGGGAACTTCCCGTCTCCCCCCACCAGTTCGCGGCTGGAGAACACCAGGACCAGCTGCTCCGAGAACCGTGGATCCCACGCCGCTCCGGCCGGCTCCGGCTCGGCCCCGCACTCCGCCAGCAGGCCGGCGATCTGCGCGGCCACCCACTCGCCGACCTTCGGGAAGTCCGCGAAGGGGAGGGTCAGTTCGGCCGAGGTGCTGGCGGAGGTCACCCAGGGAATCCCGAGCCGCCGCGCGGCCACCGGACCGGCCAGGGCCTGCTGGTCGGCGACGAGCACGTCCGGCTGGAAGGCGCCGGCCGCCCGGACCACGCCGGGGAGCATCGCCCTGGCCAGGGGGACCAGCGCCTCCTCCCAGAGGAACCGCAGCGCCCCGACTCCGCGCAGATCGCGCCAGCGGGTGTGCAGCATCGCGTAGTCGCCGCCCGCTTCGGCGCCCGCGGAGAGGATCCGTGCGTGCTCGGGCAGCAGCCGGGCCAGCGCCCCGGGCGGGCCGGTCCAGGCGACCTCGTGGCCGCGGGCGGCCAGTTCGGCGCCGACCGCCACGGTCGGATTGACGTGCCCCGCGAGCGGCGGCACCGTGAAGAGCACCTTCATCGGACCAGCGCTCCCGCCCGCGGCCGTACCGTCGATCTCGATGCCGATGCCCCCGTGAGTGCCCCCGCCGTGGCCGTCGCGTCGAGGTGGGCGAGTACGGCCGCTCGCAGTGCTCCGCTGTTCTCCTTCAGCACGTCGTGCCCCAGGCCCGGCAGGATCTCGACGGCGGTCACGTGCGGGGCGTGGCGGGCCAATTCCATTGCACCCGGGACCAGTTCGGAGTGCTCGCCGCAGACGATCAGGACGGGGCAGCGCAGTCCGGCGTAGTCGCCCGGGGTGAAGGTGCGGCTCGCGGCGATGTCGTCGATGAGGGTGGTGCGGTTGAGCAGGTCGTCGGCGATGGCCGTGAGGTTGGCCGCCTTGCGCAGCCGCAGGGTGAGCAGCTCGGCGGGTACCGCACTGTCCTCCAGGCCGAGGGCGGCCGCCGACAGGGTGTCCACCATGTTGTCCACCCATGCCCCGCTGAGCGGGGGTTCGAGCAGGGTGAGGCCGGCGACCAGGTCGGGCCGGGCGAGGGCGGCGTGCAGTGCCAGGGTGCCGCCGTAGCTGTTGCCCACCAGGTGCACCGGACGCTGCCCGAGGCCGAGTGCGCCGAGCAGGGCGAAGAGGTCCCGTACGGCGGTGCGGCTGTCGTAGCCGGTGTCCGGGCGCTCGGTACGGCCGTGGCCGCGCAGGTCGTAGAGGACCACCTCGTACCCGGCCCGGGCCACCGGGACGGCCAGGGGGCAGTAGAAGGAGGAGAGGTTGTCGACGACCAGCCCGTGCAGGAAGACGACCACGGGGCGGTCGGCGGCGTCGGGGCCGGCCGCGTGCGCGGTGGCCGGGAGCTGCTGGACGTGGAAGCGGACGGCGCCCGCGGGAACGAAGGCCATGGCGGATCAGCCGTCCGATCCGGCCGGGGCGGCGGCGCGGGCGGCACCCGCTGAGGCATGGGTGCGGGTGGCGTGCGTGAGGGAGGCGTGGGTGATCCGGCCGATGTGCGTGACGAGTTCGCCCACGGACATGGCGAGGATGCCGTCCATGTCCTTCTCGGACAGGAAGCCCATCAGGTCGACTTGGGCTCCGTAGCGGTGGTGGAGGAGTTCGGCGAGGGCGACGAACTCGATGCTCTCCAGGGCGAGGTCCTCGTTGAACGTCGTCTTCATCGTGACCTCGTCCGCGAGGAGGTGTTCGTCACCGACGATCTCCACGAGCATGCCGGTGATCTCGGCGAGGATGTCAGCTGCCATGACTGGTCTCCGTGAGGTGGAAGGGGACGGGGGACGGAATCGCGGGACGGTCGGTCCAGGCCACCACGTGGTCGGGGTGGGCGAGTGGCTCGTCCGCGAGCACGAGCAGGGTGGTGCGGACCGGATACGGCTGCCCGTCCGGGGAGAGCACTGTCAGCTCGCCGGAGCCCGGGTCGCCGGTGGTCCGCCAGTCGCGCGGGCGGCCTCCGAGTCCGGTTCCGGCGGCCTTGGCGGCCGCCTCCTTGGCGCACCACAGGGCGGTGAGCGCGGCCGGGAGTCCGGTGCCCTCCTGGGCCGCCAGCCGCTCGGCGAGGGCGAGTTCGCCCGGCGCCAGGGCGACGCGGATGAGCGCGTCCGGGTCGGTGGTCACCTGTTCCACGTCGATGCCGACCGGCAGGCCGTGGTGGGCGAGGGCGACCCCGATCCGGTCCTTGTGGGCGATGGTCAGGTGGACTCCCCCGGCCAGGGCGCCCCCGGCGAAGGGCCGCCCGGCCGGGTCGTTGCCGATCGGCACCTCGGCCGGGAAGACCGGCCCGGCCCCGCCGTCCCAGAGCAGGTGGCGCAGCGCGTCCTTGGCGGCGATCCGGCCCAGCAGCCAAGGCACCCGGGCGCGCGGCGCGAGCCGCTCGTAGGCCGCGCGCTCGGCGGCGCCGAGGTAGCGGCGCATGACCAGCTCCTGCGAGGCGGGGTCGGTCCAGCGGCGGCGGGCCAGGCACCAGCCCTCGGGGCGGGGTTCGCCGATGCCGCAGACCTCCGGGGTGAACTTCATCGGCCAGACCCGCTCGTCGGCGCCGAAGCGGCGGTACGTCCAGCCGTCGATCCGGGCCCACACCCGGCCGTCGGCCCGGAGCAGTTCGAGGTCGCCGCGCACGGTGACATCGCGCACCTCGCGGATCCGGGCCGTGGCCCCGACGAGCTCGTACGGGGCGGGCGGCGGCCCCGAGAAGCGGATGGCGTCCACGGTGGCCGGGAACACCAGCCGGTCCACGGGGAGCCGCAACTGCATCCAGTGCCCGAAGAGCTGCCCGGCGGCGTCGAGCAGTGCCCCCGGGTCGGGCAGCGCCCGCAGCACGCCCCGGATGCCGTCCTCTCCGACGGACCGCACCTCGTGCACCCCGGCGAAGCGGGGGCCGTGGAACATCCACCGGTACCGGTAGAGGGCCTCGGCACTGACGGGGGCCGGCCGGGGCTCGCGCAGCGGGGTGGTGTCGGGGCCGGGCAGGGCCTCGTAGCCCTCTCCGAGCAGTACGAACACGTCGGCGTACTCCCCGAGGGTGACGCGCACGCGGCCGGACCCGGCGGGCCGTACGGTGACCTCCACGTCGAGGGCCGGCTCCACGGGGAGCCAGCGCATGGCGCGTACCCGCTCGTAGCCGATGACGGCCAGGCCGGGGGGTGCGTCCCGCAGTGCGGCCTCGGCCGCCAGCTCCAGCATCGTCGTCATGGGGACCACGGGGAACCGGTCGGAGTCCTCCGGCCATGCGTCGGGCTGGAGGTAGACGCAGTGGTCCCGGACGTAGGGCAGCGTGGCGAGGGAGAGGCGCAGGGTGTGGGTCTGCGGCCGGGACCCGGTCTGCGTCGCGGCTTGCGTCTCGGTCGGTCCTTCGGTGGGGGTTGCGTCCAGGGAAGAGAGGAGGACCGGGCGGGGTTCCGCGGGCAGCGGGGCGGTCGGGGTGGTGGTGGTCTGGGTGGGGGCGGCGATCGGGGTGGTGGCCTGCGGCAGGAGGCCGGACAGGGTGGCGCGTGCGGCCTCGCCGAGGCGGACCAGCGGCGAGCCGAGGTCCAGCAGCACTCCGCGCCCGGCGGTCGGCACTGCCGGTGGGCCGACAGGTGCAGCACGTCCGTTGGCGGTCCGGGCCGGTCCACCCGTTCCGTCCGGGGCCAGTCGGTCCCAGCGCGGGGCGTGCCCCTCGGTCCACAGGGCGGCGCAGGTGCGCCGCAGGGCGGCGAGGCCGGTGAGCCGGGGGGAGGAAGCCGCCACCGAGTAGTGGGGGCGGTCGCGCAGGGTGTCCTCGATGAAGCCCGGCAGACTGCCCGGCCCCAGTGTGACGAAGCCCCGAACGCCCGCGTCCTCGTACAGCCGGAGCGTCAACTCGCGGAACCGGACCGGTTCCAGCAGATGGCGGACCACCAGCTCTCGTACGGCCTCGGGTTCCGGGGGGAACGGCGCGCAGGTGGTCGCCGACCAGAGGGGCAAGGTCCCGCGCTGGAGCGGCAGTCGGGCGAAGGCGGCGCGGACCTGGCCCAGGTAGGGCTCCCACATAGGCGTGTGGAAGCCGGAGCGGAAGGGGAGTTCCTGTCCGAGAACGCCCTCGGCCTTCAACCGTTCCAGGACGGTGGCGACTTCGGCGGGAGCACCGCAAACGACCGACTGGTGCGGGCAGTTGTCATGGCTGACCACCACCCCGTCCAGTCCGTGCAGCGCGGCTTCCGCCCGCCGGGTTCCGCACCCGAGCGCCGCGTAGACGAGGTCCGGCACCTTCACCGAGCCGGGGCGCAGCGAGTCCAGGAAGGTGTCGGCCGCGTCCTGCCGGTACATCCCGGCGGCCACCATCGCCGCCCACTCCCCCAGGCTGTGGCCCGCCAGCACGTCTGCCTGGATGCCGAGTTCGGGCAGCACCCGGGCGAGGAAACGGCCCGTCGCGATGGCGTCCAGGGCCCGCTCCGTCAGTTCCTCGCCCCGGGTCAGCCGGGGCCGCTCCAGCCCGAGCCGGTCCGCCACGTCGTCCAGCGCCGGGGCGAACTCCGGCTCCAGGCCGGGGAACAGGAAGGCGAGCCGGCCGCCCAGCGGCTCGGGCGTGAACCACACCTCGCCGCGCCCCCGCCACGCCCGGCCGCGCGCCACCACCTTCGCGGCAAGCGCGAGCCGCTGGGGCGTGGGACCCACGACGGCGAGCCGGCAGGGACCGTCTCCACCGGATGCCGGGGCGCCGGACGCCAGCCGGGCCGTCAGCTCCGCCGTGTCGGATGCCGCCAGGAGCAGTACCTCCTCCCGCGCGGGCGCCCCCACCGGCGCGGCCGCGCCGCCCAGCGGCAGGAACCGGCGTACGGGCGCTGCCGGCCGCGAGGGCGTCGTACGCCCCGAGGGCTCGGCTCGGCGCGCGGCGCCGGGAGCCTCCTCCAGCACCACGTGCGCGTTGATGCCGCCGAAGCCGAAGGCGTTCACACCGGCCCTGCGCGGCGCCGGCCCGCGTTCCCACGGCCGGGCCGCCGTCACCGGTCGCATCCGGGTCCGGGCCAGGCCGGGGTGCGGCTCCTCCAGGTGCAGGGTCGGCGGCAGCACCCCCTCGTGCACCGCGAGCGCGGCCTTGATCAGCCCGGCCATGCCGGAGGCCTGCATGGTGTGGCCGAGCATGGACTTCACGGAGCCGAAGCCGATCGCGTTCCCGCCGTCGAGGTCGAGGGCGGCGTCGAGACCGGCCGCGCCCCCCATCCCGGCACCCGCGTACGAGCCGAACACCTGCGCCAGCGTGTCCAGTTCGGCCGTGTCCCCCACCGGGGTTCCGGTACCGTGCGCCTCCAGCAGCCCCAGCGCGCCGGGTGCCCGCGGATCAAGACCCGCCTCCCGCCAGGCCCGTTCCAGCGCCCGCACCTGGCCCGCGACGAGCGGGCTCATCAGGCTCGCCGCCCTGCCGTCCCCGGCGACGCCGGTGCCGCGGATCACCGCGTAGATCCGGTCGCCGTCCCGCTCCGCGTCGGCGAGCCGCTTCAGCAGCACCACCCCGGTGCCCTCGGACAGCAGGGTTCCGTCGGCGCGCCGGTCGAAGGGGCGGATCCGCTCGCTGGGGCTCAGGGCGCGCAGCTGCGTGAACACGCTCCACAGGGTGGCGATGTGGCAGTGGTGCACGGCTCCGGCGATCACCGCGTCACAGCGCCCGCCGGCCAGCAGCCCCACCGCCTGGTCCACCGCCAGCAGGGAGGAAGCGCAGGCCGCGTCCAGGGTGTAGGCCGGTCCGTGGAAATCGAGCCGGTTGGCGGTACGGGCGGCCGTGAAGCTCGGCACGAGTCCGATCGAGGCGTCGGGCCGTTCGGGGCCCAGCGCCTCCTGAAAGGCGGAGCGCACGGCGGCGATCCGCCGCTCGCCGAGCTCGGGCGCCAGCTCTCGCAGGGTCTGCGCCAACTGGTGTGCGGTACGTACCCGTTGGTCGAGCCGGGCGGTGGCCACGCCCATGAAGCCGCCACGGCCCAGTACGATCCCGATCCGCGAGCGGTCCGCCGGCAGGCGGCCCTCGCCGCCCGCGTCGGCGATGGCCTCGGCCGTGGCGTGCAGGGCCAGCATCTGGTCGGGTTCGGCCCCTTCCACCGTGGCCGGCATGATGCCGAAGCGGGTCGGATCGAAGGCGGCAAGCCCGTCCACGAAGCCTCCGCGCCGGCAGTAGAACCGGTCGCCGGAGACCGGTCCGGCGGCGCCGCCCGGGTCGTAGTACACCTCGGGGTCCCAGCGCCCGGGCGGGACGTCGCCTATGCAGTCCGTACCGGCCAGCAGGTTGCGGCGGTAGGCGGCCAGGTCCGCGGCGCCCGGGAACACGGCGCCCATCCCGACGATCGCCGCGTCGGTGGGCCGCGGGCCACGGTGATGCCGCCGCTGGCCGGCGCCCCATCCGCCCGCCTGGCCCTGACCCTGGCCTTGGCCTTGGCCCTGTCGATGGCGGTCAGGCACGCCGCTCACCCCCCTCGTGCCCGTCGGCCGCCATCAGGACCACCTGTACGTCGGTCCCGTGCGCGAGTTCGGCGAGGAACGCGGCGCCGCCCGCCTCCGGGTCGATGAGCGCGATGCCCCGGCGGGTGTACGCGCGTGCCAGTTCGGGGCTGACCATGCCGCCCGCCTCCGCGGCCCAGGGGCCCCAGTCGAGGGAGAGCACCCGGCCCGGGAAGTCCTCCGCCCAGATGTGCGCGAGGCCGTCGAGGGCGTCGTTGGCGGCGGCGTAGTCGGTCTGTCCCCGGTTTCCGTACACGCCCGCGACGCTGCCGAAGAGGGCCAGGAAGCGGGGTGCGGGCGCCGCGCCGTGCTCGGCCGCGGCGGCGGCGAGGTGGCGCGCACCGGTCACCTTCGTGGTGAACACCGCGGAGAAGGAGGCCGGTTGCTTGTCGCGGAGCAGCCCGTCGTTCAGCGTCCCGGCTCCGTGCACGATCCCGTCCAGCCGGCCGTGGCGGGCCCGTACGGCGGCCACGACGCCCCGTACCGCCTGCTCGTCCGTGACGTCCGCGCAGTGGTAGCCGACGGACGCGGCCACGCTCGCGAGGGCCTCCAGGGTGGCCCGTACCTCGCGCTCGGCGAGGATCCGCGAAGCCGCGGCCTCGATCTCCGCGGGGGTGCGCAGGCCGGTGGCGATGAGGGCGGCGCGCAGGGCGACCCGATCGGTGGCGTGCCCGAACTCATCTGCCTCTGAAGATGGTTGAGGCGTACGCCCCATCAGCTCTACGTGGCATCCGGTGGCCCGGGCCAGCGCCAGGGCGGTCCGGGCGGTGATCCCGCGGGCCCCGCCGGTGAGCAGGACCACCGAGCCGGCATCGAGGGGCGGCGTCCCGTCGCCGGGGGCGAGCGGTGCGGGTACCGGCCGGGCGGTGACCCGTAGGCCCTCGGCCGTGTAGGCGATGGAGGCGGGGGCCTCCGCAGACCTGGTGGCATGGGCCGGGTCGGCCGGGTCGGCCGGGTCGCAGCTCAGCTCCGCGAGGAGCTGCGCCGCGATCCGCTCCGGGTCCTCCTTGGAGTGGACCTCCACGGCCCGGATCAGCCTGCCCGGGTATTCGAGGGAGGCGCTGCGGGCGAAGCCGTGCACTCCCGCTCCGGCGGACTCACCGCGGACGGTGACCATCAGGAGCCGGTGCACACCGCCGGTCAGGGCCCGTTGCAGCCCGGGAAAGGACTCGGGCAGGACGGGTTCCGCTCCCGGCCGCAGGGCGGACAGGTCGAGGACCGCGTCGAACCCTGCTTCCCCCTCGGCGAGTTGCCGTACGTCCGCCCCGTGAGACCGGAGGGCTCCGAGGACAGCGGGCACGACGCCCTGGCCGTCTCCTGCCTCCCCGACGACCCCGATCCGCAGACCTCGCAGGGCCTCCGGGTCCCCGGGTGCGGGCGGCAGAGCGTGCAGCTCCACTCGGAGCCGGCCGAGCGCGGGCGGGGCCGCTGCGGCTGCCGGGGCCTCCGCTTCGACGGCCGGCGGCTCGGGGTGGGCGGTGTGGCCGGAGACCCAGTCCACGATGCCGCGCAGGGTCTTGATCCGGGACAGCTCCTCGATCGCGGAATCGGCGGAGCCGCCCGCATCCTGGGGCAGGCCGATCCGGTCGGCCAGGGCGCCGATGATCTCGACCCGCTTGATGGAGTCGATGGACAGGTCCGCCTCCAGGTCCAGCTCGGGAGCGAGCATGTCCCGCGGGTACCCGGTCCGGGTGTGGACGATCTCCACGATCACGTCCATCACCTCCTCGGCGGACCGCGGCCCCCCACGAGCCGCGCCCCCGCTGTCGCCCGCACCCCGACGCTCGTCACCCGCGGACAGGCCGTCTCCCGGGACGCCGCCGGGTGTCGCCGACCCCGGGGTCGGACCGCCGGGCATCCCGTTGCCCAGGGCGACACCCCCGGGCATCCCCGAACCGGAGGCCGCACCGCCGGGCATCCCGGAACCCGGGGCCACGCCGTCGAACGCCGGCCCACCCGGAGCCGTCGGCCACGGTCCAGTTGCTCCGTCGCTCCCGACCTGAGCGGCGGGCCGGAAGGCGTCGGCACCCCCCAGCAGGCCCGCACCGTCAGACCGGGACTCGCCCCGCGCATACGGAGAGGCTGCGTCCGCGAGCATCCCCGGGGTCGCCCCCCGTCCGCCGGGCAGTCCGGCGCCCGGGGCTGCGCCGTCAGCTCCCGCCGGCCACGAGCCCGACCCCCCGGCACCGGGATCCGCGCCCGTCGGGGCCGCGGCATGGGCCCCGGACCAGGCGCCGTCGGCACCTCCGGGCAGGCTTCGCCCGTCCGGCCGGGGCTCGGACCAGAAGGCAGCCGGAGCTGCGCCCTGCAACACCCCCGGAGCCCCCTCCGCTCCCCGCGGGGCCGCGAACCCCTGTCCGGGACCCCGGTCCGGGGTCGCCCCCACGCCCTGGGGGTCCACGGGGCCAGGGGTGGCACCGAGGGGGGAGGACGGGATCGCGCGGGCAGGGCCGGTGACGGCGAACTGCCCGGGCGGAGCCTGGTCCGGGCCGCCCCACGGCAAGGCCGTCGCGGTCGACGCCAGGTAGCCGATCATCACGTCCCGCTGCGCCTGGACCAGTTCGCGCGAACCGCGAAGGTACTCCAGGACCGCCTCCTCACGGCGGTCCGCCGGGGCAGGTGCGGCGTGCTCGGCCGGCTGACCGGTGCGAGCCCCCGCCCAGGTGGCCGGGCCCGTCGGCAGCTCAAGACCTGCGCCCGGGCCGCCGTTCGCGGTCCAGAGGCGCCGGCCATCCGCACCCCCCACGACCGAACCGACCACGGGACCACCGCTCCCGGGGACGAACGGCGTCCCCTCGGCCGCCGGAGTCCCGGCCCGGCCGTTGCGCGCGTCCGCGTAGCCGCCCATCGGGCCTCCCACCGGACCGGAACCGCCACCCGAGCCACCCACACCCGGCCCCCCACCCGGCAACCGGTGTCCGCCTCCGGCAGGACCGCCGCTCCCCGGCCCCGCAACGCCGGCGCCCGATCCACTTGCGCCAGAGCCCGCGCCCGCGCCCTGCGACCAAGGACCACCCCCGACGGGACCCCCACTCCCCGGCCCCGCGAAGGGAGACTCCACGCGCCCCGCGACCGCACCCCCCGCCGGGTCGAAGCCCCCTGCCTGGCCACCCGTACCAGCCACCCCGCCGGCCGGCCAAGGCCCACCCCCGTCAGGGGCGGCGCCGTGCCCGTTGCTCGTGAAGCGGCCGTTCTCGCGGCCGTCCGCCATCGCCGCCTCCCGGGCGGGGCTCCAAGCCGAACCGGCCTCGGCAGGCAGCCAGTGCCCGCCCCCGGCAGGGGTCGGCAGGCTCGCGGGGGCGCCGTTCGCGTGGGCCCCCGGCTCGGCGGAACTCCCCACCTGACCGGTGCCGTTCTTCGGCTGCGCCATCTGATGGGCTCCCTTTCCTTCGGATACCGCGACGTGGACCCGGCGGGCCGGGCGGAGGCCACCGGGGACGGGGTTGCCGTCCCGGGTGCGGACCAGGTGGCCGTCCACCAGCCAGCCCGGGCGGCGTGGAGCGCGCTCGGGGAGCCGGGAGGTTCGGCCGCGGAACAGGGCTTCGGGTGCCACCGGGACGCCCGCCGCGACCAGTTCCGCCAGGGCGGTGACGAGGCGGAGCAGCCCGTGCTCACCCGGCACGTCCAGCGGCACCACCGTGTGCGGCCGGTCGCCCAGGATGCGGCCGACCAGGCCGGACAGGACGCGGCCCGGCCCGGCCTCCACGAAGGTCCGTACTCCGGCGGCGTACATGTGCTCCACCTGCTCCACGAACCGCACCGGCTCGCCGACCTGACGGGCCACCAGATTCCGTACCGCGTCGGCGGTCAACGGGTACGGGGCGGCCGTCGTGTTCGACCAGACCGGGACGGCGGCCTCGGCCAGTTCCGTCCCGGCGAGTTCCTCGGCCAGGGCCGTGGCCGCGCCGGCCACGACCTCACTGTGGAACGCGCAGGCCACGGGGAGCGGCGTCGCCGACAAGCCCGCCTCCCGCAGGGCGGTCACCGCCTCGGCAACGGCGGCGGAGGGACCCGAAATCACGCACTGGCGGGGCGCGTTGTGGTTGGCGATCACGCACCCGGCACGCGCGGCTATCTCCCGCACCTCCTCCGGCGCGGCGGTCACCGCCGCCATCGCCCCCGGATCCGTCCCGGCGGCCGCGAGGATGGCTTCGGCCCGGCGCGCGCTCAGCCGCAGCAGGCTCTCCTGGTCCCACACCCCGGCCGCCCACAGTGCGGTGAGCTCGCCGTACGAGTGCCCGGCCACGCAGTCCGGCCGCACACCGAGTTCCCCGAGCAGCATGTGCGCCGCCGAGCCCGCCAGCCCGAGGGCCGGCTGGGCCACCCGGGTGTCGGTGACCGCGGCGCGCTGGGCGGTCCGCCCCTGTGCGGTGAAGGCCGCCGGGGGGAACATCGCGGAGATCACCGTGCTCGGCGCCGCGTCCAGCAGCTCCCGGAGCGGCGGGAAGGCGGTGAACAACTCACCGAGCATGCCAGGACGTTGGCTGCCCTGGCCGGGGAAGAGGAAGGCCACCTGTCCGGGCGCCGCCGATTCCTCCCGTACGTGGACCCCCGCGCCCGGGGTGAAGGCGCGTGCCCGCTCAAGGCGGTCCGCCAGCTCGTCCAGGTCGGCGGCCACGACGGCGACCCGCACCGCACCCGCTCCGGCCGCGGCCTCGGCGGCGAGGTCGCGCAGCGCCCACGGGCGCCCGGCCGCGTCGTTCTCCTCCAGCCGGGCCGCCAGCCGGGCCATCGCCCGGCCCGCCGCCCGCCGGTCCTCGCCCCGGAAGCAGAACAGTTCGGCCGGCCATTCCTCCAGTCCGTGCCGCGGCTCCTCGGCTCCCGCGTAACCGGTCAGCACCGCGTGGTAGTTGGTGCCCCCGAACCCGAAGGCGCTCACCCCGGCGATGCGCCGTTCGGCGGGCACCGCCCACGGCCGGGCCCCGGCGTCGAAGGAGAAGGGGCTGGCCTCCGCGCTCCAGGCCGGGACCGGTGCGTCGAGGTGCAGGGTCGGCGGCCGTACGCCCGAGTGGACCGCCCTGACGGCCTTGATCAGTCCGGCGAGCCCGGCCGCGCACTTGGTGTGCCCGATCTGGGATTTCACCGAACCCAGCGCGCAGGCTCCGGGGGCGGCGCCCGATTCCGTGAACAGGGAGGTCAGTACCGCCAGTTCGGTGGTGTCTCCGACCACGGTGCCGGTGCCGTGCGCCTCGATGAGGCCGACCTCGGCGGGGTTGATCCCGGCCCGCGCGTAGGCCCGGTCCAGGGCCCTGCGCTGTCCCTCCGGCCGGGGGGCGGTCAGGCCCAGGGAGCGTCCGTCGCTGGCGGCGCCGACCGCCTTGATCACGGCGTACACGCGGTCGCCGTCCCGTTCCGCGTCGGCGAGCCGCTTCAGTACGAGCGCCCCGACCCCCTCCCCGAGGGCGATCCCGTCGGCGGCCGCGTCGAAGGGCCGGCAGCGGCCGCCCGGGGACAAGGCGCGGACGGAGGAGAACAGCAGGTAGTCGTTGATGCCGTTGTGCACATCGGCGCCCCCGCACAGCACCATGTCGCTGTCCTTGTCGCGCAGTTGGCGGCAGGCGAGGTCGAGTGCGGCCAGCGAGGAGGCGCATGCGGCGTCGACCGTGCAGTTCGCGCCGCCGAGGTCGAGCCGGTTGGCGACCCGGCCCGCGATGACGTTGGCGAGCACACCGGGGAAGGAGTCCTCGGTGAGCCGCGGGAGCTGCTCGTCCAGCTCGGGTGGGATCTCGCCCAGGTATCCGGGGTAGAGCGCGCGCAGCCCGTACGCGCCCGCCAGCTCGGTGCCGGCTTCCGCGCCGAACACGACCGAGGTCCGGGACCGGTCGAATTCCCGGCCCTTGCCGTACCCGGCGTCCGCCAGGGCCCGCGCGGAGATCTCCAGGGCGAGCAGCTGTACCGGTTCGATCCCGGCCAGGGAGGCCGGCGGGATGCCGTGCGCGAGGGCGTCGAAGGCCATCGGGCCGAGGAAGCCGCCCCAGCGGGACGGGGTGCGTTCACCGGCCCGTGCCGGGTCGGGGTCGAAGTGGAGCGCCGGGTCCCAGCGTTCGGCCGGGACCTCGGTCACGGCATCGCTCCCGTCCAGGATCCGCGCCCAGTAGGCGGCGAGGTCCGGTGCGCCGGGGTAGGCGCAGGCCATGCCGACGACGGCGACGTCCAGCGGCTCGGCCGGTGCGGCGGCGCCGCCGGCCATCGCGTCCGCGGCATCACCTTCGGGGTCGGGACCGGCGAGCTCCTGGGCACGCTGCCGCAGCAACTCGGTCGCACCCTGGGTGACTTCGGCGTGGAGTGCGGCGATCGTGGTGGTGCCGGTGCGCAGGGTTGCGGCCTGGCCCAGCATGAACAGCCCCTCGGATCCCTGCTGTTCCTCGCCCACGGGCTCCAGCCCGGAACCGTCGGGCCCGCGCCGCAGGCCCTTGCTGGCGATCCGGAGCCTTCCCAGGTTGAGCCGCTCCAGCTCCTCCCACACCTCGCGCGGTTCGGCGCCGCCTTCCGCGAGCCGCCGGCGGGTGGCCTCGAAGGTGTCCACGTACGGGGTGACCGCGCAGCGGGTGGCGTGTCCCGGCGCCGTGTGCAGCAGTACGGTGTCCGCGCACTCCAGCGCCGCCCGCTGGAAGCGGGGCAGGACCGCGCCCGCGGCCACCGCCTCC
Organism: Streptomyces sp. NBC_00335; assembly: GCF_036127095.1. Classification (GTDB taxonomy): domain Bacteria; phylum Actinomycetota; class Actinomycetes; order Streptomycetales; family Streptomycetaceae; genus Streptomyces. The sequence goes on along the minus strand of NZ_CP108006.1, from coordinate 8,067,207 downwards.
TCGGTGAACAGGTACGCGGTGCCCATGAGCACCCCGATGCGCGCACCCCGTTCGGCCAGCGGTGCCGCGGCCGCCGCGGCCATGGCGGCGGATCGGGCGTCGTGGATTCCGCCCGCGAACAGCACGTCCAGCGCGGCCGGTTCGGGGCAGGAGAGCAGCAGCTCGATCTGCTCCTCCCACAGGGGGAAGGAGGCGCGCGGCCCGACGTGTCCCCCGCATTCCAGCCCCTCGAACACGAACCGCCGTGCCCCGTCGGCGAGATACCGCTCCAGCAGGCCGGGCGAGGGCACGTGGAGATGGGTCCGGGTTCCGGCGGCCTCCAGCGGGGCCGCCTGCCCCGGGGTGCCGCCCGCGATGATCGCGTACGGCGGGCGCACCTCGGCGACGGCCGCGAGCTGCTCGGCCCTCAGCTCGGCCGGGGCGAAGCCGAGCATTCCCACGCCCCAGGGCCGCTCCCCGAGCCGCTCGGCGGTCTCTGCGAGGAGCCGGCGCACTTGCGGCCCCTCCATGACGGCGAGCGCCAGATAGGGGACCCCGCCGCCTGCGGCCACCGCTTCGGCGAAGGCCGCCTGGTCGCTGACCCGGGTCATCGGCCCCTGCGCCACCGGGAGCGGTCGCCCCGGGCCGTGGCCGCCCCCCAGCGGCCGGGCCCGTACGACGGCCGCCAGATGTCCCGCGACGGCCGACCGGATGCCTTGGAGGATGCCTCCGGTCGTCCGGTGGCGGGCGGCCAGGCGGGCCGCCGAGGCCCCGTCCTGCCCGACCGGGAGCAGCTGTGTCCGCAGGTCCCGGGCGCCCAGCAGGGTGGCCACAGGCCCCTGCGGCGGGGTCAGGTCGGGGCGCGTGTACACCCTGTGGCCCTGCAGCAGTCTGGTTTCGGAGCCGTCCATGGCCCGTACGGCCGCGTCCACTTCGGCGGGCAGTGCGACCTCCCCCTCAGGTGTGAGGGCCAGTTGTACGTCGACCAGCACGCCAGCGGCTCCGCCCGCGACGGCCGCGGCCGCCGTGTGCGGCCCGATCCCTCCGTACGCCCGAACGGGCAGCCCGAACCCGGGGTCGGCGAGAAGCTGTTGGAGGAGTACGAAGGTGGTGGTCCCGCCCACCCGGCCTCCCGCCTCGTGCCCCTTGGCCACGAGCGCCTTCACCCCGGCGGCCACCGCGGCCGCGGCTTCGGCCGGATCGGTGACCTCCGCCCACACCCGAGGCCTCCCGTCGGCGGCCGCCCAGCCGGCCACCCCTTCCGGGGTGTGGCCCGCGGGGTCGGCGAGCAGCACCGTGTCCACTTCGGCCGGCAGCTCCTCGGGCCCGACCGTGCAGCCCGCGGGCACGCGTACCCCGTAGCGGCCGGCTCCGAGGCGGCGGGCGATCTCGGCCATGGCGCTCCGCGCGGCCCCGGCGTCCCGGCCGAGGTCGAGCAGGCCCAGGGCTCCGGCGCGCTCGGCGGCGGTGACGATCCGCGGGTTGGGCTCCTCGAACGGGCTGAGCGCGACGACGAGGTCACGGTCGGCGGCGCGGAGCCGCCCGGGCCGTTCGTGCTGTTCGTGCTGTTCGTGCTGTTCGTGCCGTTCGGTGGGCGACGACTCGGGCCGCTCCGCGCCCGACGGCTCGGTCCGCTCCCCCAGCGGCGCGGACTTCTCCCCCGACCTCCCTGTCGTCGCGGCCGCCGGCGCCGATCGCCCGGAAGGTGCGGTCTGTGCGGTCTGTGCGGGCCGTGCCGGTCGCGGAGGCCGCGGGCTGCGTGAAGGCGGCGCAGGGCGCGGAGCCGGCGGGGGCTGGTGGGGCGGGAGGGCACGCGAGGGCTGGGGGGACGGCTCGGGCTGGGGGGACACGGACGCTCCTCTTCCAGTGCTGTGTGACATGGCGCAGTGCGGGAGGGAAGACCGGGGAAGGCGTGGGAGAAAGGCGGCGGACGAGGCGCCCTCCCGCCGGGGATCCGAGGTGGGCGACGCGCGAAACGGCCGGGCGATGCGGCGGGACAGGGTTGAGCGTTGGTCAAATTCCCTGGTGCCGGGATGCATCGTGCGGTGACGGCCCCGCACTGTCAACGGTCATCCGGAGCCGTTCACTTCGCAGTCAGGACGGCCACCGACCACCCGCACCGCCCCCCGGACACGCCGTCGGCACGCTGCCGCCGGGGCCATGACCTGCGGTGTTGCGCCAGGGCGGCCCGCCCCCGGACACCAGGCCGGCGTGCCTCGGCCGCCCGGGCTCATGCCGCATGGGTATGAGATGCCACCGGTCCGGCATGAACACCTTTGCGAAGTCTGGTGGTTGTTCACCCGACGCGGTCTTACAGGTACACCCTTGCCCGGTTACCTTCCGGTCATGACCCCCACCCTCGCCCAGCTCCGCTACCTCGTCGCCGTCGCCGACTGCCGTTCCATCACCGGCGCGGCGGCCTCCGTGTTCGTCGCCCAGTCCGCCCTGTCCCGCGCCGTCCAAGCCATGGAGCGCGACCTCGGCGTCGATCTCCTCGCCCGCCGGGGAAGGGGGGTGGACCTCACACCGGAAGGGGCCCGGGTCGTCCGGCTGGCCCGCACCGTGCTCGATGCGGTGGAGGCCATCGACGACATCGGCACTCCCCACGGGCTGGGCGCCAGGGCCGCCCTGTCCATGGTCACCACGCCCACCCTGGCCCTCGATCTGGCCTCCGAGCTGGTACACACCTTCACGGAGCGGCATCCCGGCCTCGACGTCAGGCTCCACCAGTACGACAGCCGCGAGGCCTTGATCCAGGAACTGACTCAGGGCCGGGCCGAGTTGGCACTGGTGGACCTCCCCCTCGACGGGGAACTCTCCACCCATCACATCCAGGAGCGCGAGGTCGTGCTCATCTCCCCCGTCGGGTCCGCGCTGCCCGACCCGTTGCCGTTCCGCGCACTCGACGGGCTGCCCATGGTGCTGCCCACGCCCGGGACCGGCCGGCGCACCGAGATGGAGGCCATGTTCAGCTGTCTGGGCGTGCGCCCGGTGCCCTGCCTGGAGGTGGACGAACGCCTCGGCTGGGTGACGGGGGTGACCGACGGCCGCGGCTCCCTCATCTGGTACCGCGACGTGGTCGCCAGGGCCTTCGGAAGCAGGGCGGAGATACGTTCCTTCACCCCACCGCTCCTGCGCCCGGTGGGCATCGCACACGCCCGCCGGCCGCTGAGCCGGGCCGCCCGCGCCTTCATCGCCCACGCCCGGCACAAGGCCCCCGTACGCGAGCCCTCCCGGTGACCGGACGGTCCGGACAGGACGGCCGAAGAGCCCCTCCCGACGGCCGGGACATGCCCGTCCGGCATTGAACGATGCTCAAAGGGACGCCGATTGACCCTGGCGCCAGAACCTGACACCCCCTCACATGGTGGGCATGTTACGACGACTCCTCACACCCCCGCGGGCCGCCGCCCTGGCCACGGCGGTCCTCGCCGCGGCCCTGCCGGCCGCGGCCTGGCTGACCGGACCCGCCGCCGGGCCCGCCGACGCGTCCACCCTGACGCCTGTGTCCGCACACCTCTCCCGCGCTGCCGGCGCCGCCGCGGCTCCCGAGCGCCAGTGCACCCTCCCGGGAGGCCTGGCCGAGCTCAGCGGGCTCGCCATGAGCCGAAAACACCCCGGCGTCTTCTACGCCGTCAACGACAGCGGCAACACCAACCAGGTCTTCGCCATCGACTGCAGTGGCGCCACCGGACTGCTCAAGGCCACGTACACGGTCTCCGGGGTCGGCAACACCGACTGGGAGGGGCTGGCCATCGGCAAGGACTCCGCGGGCCGCCCCACGATCCTGGTCGGCGACATCGGCGACAACTTCAGCGGCCGCGCCGAGATCACCGTGCACTCCTTCGCCGAGCCCGACCAGCTCGCCAACGCCTCGGTGACGCCCGTGACGTACCGCTTCACCTACGCCGACGGGAAGCACGACGCCGAATCCCTGCTCGCCGATCCCGTCACCGGGCGGATCCACATCGCGAGCAAACTCATCGGCGCGGCAGGCCAGTTGTACCAGGCTCCGCTGCCGCCCGTGCCGGGGCAACCGGGCACCCTGACCGCCGTCCGGCCGGGCCCGGTCTTCGCCACCGACGGCGCGTTCTCCCTGTCGGGGGCCTCGTACACCCTGCGCAGCGGCGGGCCGCTGGGGGCCAACACGGCCTCGGTGTACGACACCGCGGGCACCAAGCTCGCGGACGTGGCCCTGCCCGCCCAGTCGCAGGGCGAGACGGTGACCTACCTCGACTGCACCACCCTGCTCGTCGGCTCGGAGAACGACACCCAAATGTGGCGCGTCCCCCTACCCCCGGAGGCCACCCCGGGCTGCGGCGGCACGCCGACGCCGACCCCCACACCTACGCCGACTCCCACCCCGACACCCACACCCACACCCACCCCGACCCCGACTCCGACTTCGGCCGAGCTGAAGCTGACCAACCCCGGCCCGCAGAGCTGCAAGTTCAACCAGAACTGCACCATCCAGCTCACCACCACGGGCGGCAAAGCCCCCGTCCGCTACACCGCCACCGGACTCCCCTGGGGCCTGACCCTCGACACCACCACCGGCCGCATCACCGGCAAACCCTGGGCCACCGGAACCATCCAGATCACCATCACCGCCACCGACACCACCCCGACCACCGCCACCACCACCTTCCCCCTCACCCTCACCTGGTTCTGAAGGCGGCCGGATCCGCACTTCGCCGGGTCACCCCAGCCTCGACGCCGCCTCCCGGTCGGAGGCGACGACGAGGTTGGCGTGCGTGCGCAGGATCATGGCCGAGAACAGGAGCGGGCGCCACACCTGGGCGACCATGGCCACCGCCAGGGTCACCACGTGGGGGCCCTCCTTAGTCGAGGAACTTGGGGCTGCGGCAGCATGGCGGTGTGGCTGATCTTCTGTGGGATGACGTGAGCTGCTTCTTCGACCCGGACCTGATGGGGTCGCTGCCTGACGTGCGTGTCCCGGGCTGCTCGGTGGAGGACTGGCAGACGGTTCTCGACCTCGTCGAGGCGAGGGGCTGGAAGTGCCGGTACTCCGAAGGCGAGATGGTGCTTCCGGTGCCTCGGGCGGAGGCCGTGCTGTCCCGCCCGGCGGACGCCGAGTGCCCGACCTTGCGGGTCTGGCCGACTGCCGACGTGCTGGCGATCTTCCGTTTCCTTGACGATGGCGCCATCGACTTCGACGTTGACCTGCGGGAGTTGCAGGGCCAGGAGCGACTGGACGTGTTCTGCGGCTTCTTGCGGGAGATCGGGCGACTCTTGGGCAAGCCGGTACTGATGGATCCGGAGGGCGATTACGGCCATCCGGTGCTGGGCTTCGACGTCGAGGCCGATCGGGTCGTCCTCCTGGCCGATCCGCCGGTCATGTGACC